>NZ_CP045649.1:2171604-2472630 GCF_009557055.1 Nocardioides sp. dk884
CGACATCGAGGAGCTCGCGACCCGTGACGCCTCGGTGCTGCGCGACCGGCTTCTGGGCTCGGTCACCGAGCTCTCCGAGGCCGTCGCGACCGTGCCCGCGGACCGCTGGTCTGCGCGCGCCCAGCGCACGCCCGGCAACCGGGCCACGTTCGCCGCCGCGGACGTACCCCTGATGCGGCTGCGTGAGGTCGCCCTCCACCACGCCGACCTCGACATGCCGTTCACCCGCGCCGACTGGACCCCCGGCGTCGCCGAGCTGCTGGCCGAGTCCCTGAGCCACCGGGTGCACACACCGTGCACCCTGCACGCCCACGACCTCGGGCGGACCTGGGCGGCCGGCGAGGGCGATAGCGTCTCCCCCGGCCCCACCGTCAGCGGCACCGCCGCCGACCTCGCGTGGTGGCTCTCGGGCCGCGGAGGCGGCGACGGGCTCGACACCGACAGCGGCGAGCTGCCGCGGACAGGAGCATGGTGAGCTACACCGGAGAGGTCCGACCCGGAGGTCCCACGGACGTGCGCGAGCTGGGCGGCGTACGGATCACGAAGGTCGCGGTCGACGAGAAGATGTCGAACAACTGCTACCTGCTGCGCTGCCTCAGCACCGGCGAGCAGGCGCTCATCGACGCCGCGGCCGAGCCCGACGTGCTGCTTCCCCTGATCGGCGCCGACGGCCTGCGCACCGTGATCACCACGCACCGCCACTGGGACCACCACCGCGCGCTGCGCGCCGTCGTCGACGCCACCGGCGCCGAGGTCGTCGCCGGCGCACCGGACGCGGATGCGATCACCGAGCAGACCGAGGTCGCCGTGCAGCGTCGCCTCGAGCACGGCGACACGGTCCGGGTCGGGGCGAGCACGCTCGAGGTGATCGCGATCCCCGGGCACACCCCCGGCTCGATCGCCCTGCTCCTCGACGACCGCTCCCCGGGCGGTCACCCGCACCTGTTCACCGGCGACTCGCTGTTCCCCGGCGGCGTCGGCAACACCTTCGGCGACGCGGAGGCGTTCGCCCAGCTGATCACCAACGTCGAGGAGCGGGTCTTCGACCGGCTGCCCGACGAGACCTGGTTCTACCCGGGCCACGGCAACGACTCGACCCTCGGCGCCGAGCGCCCGCACCTGGCGGAGTGGCGCGCACGCGGCTGGTGATCGCGTAGCCCCCGGGAGCACCCCGAGGAGCCACTCGTCGTGGTCGCCGTACTGCGGTTGCCGGCAGTTCGGCCGAAACCGGCGCGGGGGCACGCGCGATGGGTCAGGATGTCTGCGTCTAGAACGGGCAGAGGGTCCGACGGGGACTGGACACCCCCGTGGGCCACGGGTTCGCCGTACTGGGCAGAACCGCCCCCTCCCCCCCCGAAGGACCCGACGTGAAGCCGCTGTTCCAGCTGACCCTCGCCGCTGCGCTGCTCGCCGCCACCTCGGCGCTCGCTCCGTCCGGGGTGACCGCCACCGGGTCGCCCACGCCGGCCGCCGCGGCCCGCGCCGCGACCGACCCCCTGGTGCGTACGGCGTCGGTACGCCGCGACTGCGCCAAGGAGACGGGCCGGAAGGCACGCCGGGAGGCCGCAGCCGCCAGTCGCGCCGGCGGCACGTCCGGCACGGCGCGGACCCGCGCCACTGCCTGCCGCTGAGGCCACACCCCCACACACGCGTCGAGGTCGGCACCCTCGCATGAGGGCGCCGACCTCGCCGACTCCGGACGAGCGCCTACCGCGCTCGCCGAGGACCGCTGTGCGGTCAGGCCTTCTTGGAGACCGCAGCCTTGAGCTGGGCGCCGGCCTTGAACGCGGGGTTGGTGCTCGCGGCGATCTCCATCGACTCGCCGGTCTGCGGGTTGCGGCCCTGGCGGGCGGCGCGGTCGCGGGTCTCGAACGTGCCGAAGCCGGGCAGGGTCACCTTGTCGCCGGAGGCCAGCGCCGAGGTGATGGAGTCCAGCACCGCGTTGAGGGCCTTGTCGGCCTGGGCGCCGGAGAGGTCAGCAGCGGCAGCAACCGCGTCGCGCAGCTCAGTCTTGTTCATGGGTGATGATCACCTTTCGAAAGTGAGGCCCCTGGAAGGCCTCTTCGCAGCGAAACGTACCCGCATCGGCGCGTCTCACCGCGTTGGCGGGGCCTGCGACACGCGCTGGTACGGCGCACGAGGCGCCGCAGCGGCGCCCCCAGACGCCTCCGAGGGCACCCCCAGCGGCCCTCGGGACCACCGTCCTGGCGGCGCCTCGCGGATTCGAACGGGCATACGATTCACGTCCTGCTGGGCCCGCAGACGCTCAGGAGTACGACGCGCGCACGACCTCGGTGACGGGGTCGGCCTGGCAGGCGAGCCGGATGCCGTCGGCGAGGTCCTCGGCGTCGAGGACGTCGTTGTGGCGCATCGTCACGTCGCCCTCGAGCAGCCGGACCGCGCACGCGGAGCACTCCCCCTCGCGGCACGAGTACGGCGCCTTCACACCCTTCGACTCCAGGTGCTCGAGCATCGTGGTGCCGGGGGCCCAGTCGTCGAAGGCGTAGGTCTCGCCGTCGAGCTCCACCTCCAGGCGCACCGGGGCCGCCGGCTCCGCGGCGGCAGCGTCTGCGGGGTCGGCCTCGGCGGCCTCGATCTCCTGCTCGGCGACCTCGACGTCGTGCAGGTCCCCGAACGGGTTGCCGCCCAGGGAGATGAACTTCTCCTGGTGACGCCGGGCCCGCGGGAAGCCCAGCTCCTTGAGCGCGGCGACGGTCATCGCCATGAACGGGCCAGGACCGCACACGAACGCGTCGGCCTCGAGGTGGTCGGCGGCGAACGCGCGCATCTGTTCCTGGGTGGGCAGACCCTGCACCGACTCCAGCCAGTGCACGACCCGCAGCCGCTCGGGGTGCTCGGCGGCAAGGCGCCGCAGCTCGGCGGCGAAGATCACCGAGCGCTCGTCGCGGTTGGCGTAGAAGACGGTGATCCGTCCCGTGCCGCCGGCCAGCGCGGTGCGGATGATCGACATCACCGGTGTGACCCCCGAGCCGGCCGCGAAGAGCAGCAGGTCGGCGTCCAGCGATGCGGGGCTGAAGATGCCGCTCGGCGGGAGCACCCGCAGCGTGTCGCCGACCCGCACGTGGTCGCACAGCCAGTTCGAGGCGTAGCCGTCGGCGGTGCGCTTGACGGTGATCGTCAGCGGGCCGTCGCCCACCGGGCTGCTGGACAGCGAGTAGCACCGCGCCGCCACCCCGGTGCGCTCGCTCGGCACCGCCACCGTGAGGAACTGTCCGGGCCGGTAGGCGAAGTGCTCCTCGGCGCCCTCGGGCACCTCGACGGTGATCGAGTGCGCGTCGGCGGTCTCCTCGACGACGTCGATGACCTTGAGCTCGAAGGAGTCGGTGTCCACGGATCTCTTCCTCGTTGGGGACGTACGGCGCGGCGGGGGGGTGCAGCGGTGCGGCGCCGACCGGGACAGGATGCCTCAGTAGCCGTCCTCGGCCCCGATCTGGATCCGCCCATCGAGAGCGGCGCCGTCGATGGCGGCGAGCAGGCGCGGACAGCCGCGGTGCAGCGACCGGGCCCGCTCCGGTTCAGGCACCCGGCGCAGCTCGGGGCACTGGTCGCGCGCGTCGCCGTACCACTGGATCGAGGTGTGGTGCTCGCTGTTCTTCTTGACCGCGACAGTGGTCAGGCAGTCCAGGCAGGACACCTCGACCAGGCGCGCGCCGGTGTAGCGGCGCTGGTCCTCGAGGGTCTCGGGGTCGCGCGGGACGAAGGAGGGCACCGGGCTCAGGACCCCGCCGCGGCCTGGCGGGCGAGGTTCTCGGCCACCTCGACCTGCCAGTACTCGTTGGCCTTGGTGGTGTCGACCTCGAACTCGAAGCGCTCGACCATCTCCGGTGCGACGTCGGCCCGGTCGACGTAGAACTGCTCATACCAGCGGCGCAGCTGGTAGACCGGGCCGTCCTCCTCGCACAGGAGCGGGTTCTGCACCGGCACCTTGTTCTTCCAGATGTGGACGTCCTGGAGGAACCCGTCGCCGAACATCTCGGCGTACTTGCGGCCGATGTAGGCCACCGACGCCTCGTCGAGGCCCTCCGGCTTCTTCACCGTGATGCCGTACTGCAGCGTGAAGGAGTCCGGGCCGGTCGGGATGTGGCAGTTGATGAGGATGACCTCGGTGAGGAAGCCCTTGTAGTCGACCTCGAGCCAGTTGATCATGTACGACGGCCCGAAGTAGGTGGCCTCGGACTTCAAGAACAGCTCCGGGGCGCCGTAGCCGCCGCTCACGTCGGGGCGGCCCTTGGAGGCCATGTACTGGGTCGCCACCGTGCCCTCGAAGACGTTGCGGAAGCTCGTCGGGAACGACAGGTGCACGTAGTAGAAGTGCGCCATGTCGACCACGTTGTCGATGAGCTCGCGGCAGTTCGACCCCTCGATCGGCACCACCTTCCAGAACCAGTCGGTGTAGGCCTCCGTGCCGACGCCGGGCAGCACCGGCGGGAGGATCGACTCATCGGGTGCCGATCCCTCGACGTCGTGCCAGATCAGCACCTGCCCGTTGCGCACCACGACCGGGTAGTGCTGGGTGCGGGCGCGCAGCGGCACCCGGCGGGCGTACGGGATCGACTTGCACTTGCCGTCACCACCCCAACGCCAGTCGTGGAACGGGCAGGCGACCTCGTCGCCCTTCACGCTGCCCTGGGTGAGGTCGCCGCCCATGTGGCGGCAGTAGCCGTCGAGGACCTTGATCTCGCCGGCGCTGTCGCGCCAGACGACGAGCTTGGTGCCGAACGCCTCGATCCCGTGGGGCTTGCCGTCGGCGAACGTCGAGGCGAGCCCGAGGCAGTGCCAGCCGCGGGCGAACCGCTCCGGTGGCGTGCCCAGGTCGAGCGTCCGGGCGGTGGTGGCGGTCTCGCTCATGACGTCCTCCGGGTGGGATCTGGACCCAAACAAGAACAGGTTATAGTTTTTCCGGTGGTGAGGCCACACCCCCGACGACGTCGTGGCGGCCTCCGACACCCGTCTGCCCCCTGGGAGCCCCGATGCATCTCGCCCTGGACCCCGAGCACGTCGCGCTGCGCGCCGAGCTCGCGGACTACTTCTCCGCCCTCGTGACCCCGCAGGTGCGCGCCGGCCTGGCCACCGCCTCCGGCGAGTTCGGCGACACCGAGGTCTACAAGTCCGTGATCCGCCAGCTCGGGGCCGACGGCTGGCTCGGCATCGGCTGGCCCGAGGAGTACGGCGGCCAGGCGCGCTCGATGGTCGAGCAGCTGATCTTCACCGACGTCGCCGCCGACCACGGCGTACCGGTGCCGTACCTGACGCTGAACACCGTCGGGCCGACGATCATGCGCTACGGCACGCCGGAGCAGAAGGAGTACTTCCTGCCGCGGATCCTCGCCGGCGACCTGCACTTCTCCATCGGCTACTCCGAGCCGGAGTCCGGGACCGACCTCGCCTCGCTGCGCACCCGTGCGACCCGCGAGGGCGAGGAGTGGGTGATCAACGGACAGAAGATGTGGACCTCGCTGATCCAGTACGCCGACTGGATCTGGCTGGCCTGCCGCACCGACCCCGACCAGCCGCGCCACCGCGGGCTCTCGATAATCCTGGTCCCGACCGACGCGCCCGGGTTCTCCTACACGCCGGTGCACACGGTCGCGGGGGTGAGCACCAGCGCGACGTACTACCAGGACGTGCGGGTGCCGGTCGGCAACCTGGTCGGCGAGCTCAACGGCGGCTGGTCGTTGATGACCAACCAGCTCAACCACGAGCGGGTCGCGCTGACCTCCTCCGCCCCGCTGGTGCAGTCGCTGCGCCTGGTGCGGCAGTGGGCGCAGGAGACCAAGAACCCCGACGGCCAGCGGGTCATCGACACCGAGTGGGTGCAGGTCGCGCTCGGGCGCGCCCACGCCCGTGTCGACATGTTGACCCAGCTGAACTTCAAGCTCGCCTCCGACGCCGACCGGGGCGTGGACCTCTCCCCCGCCGAGGCGTCGGCGACCAAGATCTACGGATCCGAGCTCGCGACCGAGGTCTACCGGGCGCTGATGGAGATCGTCGGCCCGAACGCCGCGGTCCGCGCCGACTCCGAGGGCGCGGTCCTCGCCGGGCGCCTCGAGCGCTATCACCGCTCCTCGCTGGTGATGACGTTCGGTGGCGGCACCAACGAGATCCAGCGCGACATCATCGGCTACGTGGGCCTGGGCCTGCCGGCCGCCAAGCGCTGACCGCGCGCCGACGAGCCCCCCACCGAACGGACGACGACATGGACTACTCCTTCACCGCCGAGCAGGACGACGCCGCGCACCTGGCCGCCCGGATCCTCGGCGACCACGCCACCCCGGCGCGCCTGCAGGCCGTCGAGCGCTCCGGTGAGCGCTTCGACGCCGAGTTGTGGCGAGCCCTCGGCGACGCGGGTCTGATCGGGCTCGCGCTGCCCGAGGAGCACGACGGGGCGGGGCTCGGCCTCGTCGAGCTGTGCCGCGTGCTCGTGGAGGCCGGGCGCCTGGTGGCCCCGGTGCCGCTCGCCGCGCACGGCGCCGCCAGCCTGCTCCTGGCGGAGCTCGGCACGCCCGCGCAGCGCACCGAGTGGCTCGCCGGCGCGGCCAGCGGTGAGCGGGTGCTTGCCGCCGCCACCGCCGAGGACCGCAGCAGCCTGCCGCAGCACCCCACGACCGCCGCCCGCGCCGACGGCGACGGCTATCGCGTCACCGGCACCAAGACCGTCGTGGGCGCCGGCACCCTGGCCCACGGCCTGCTCGTCACCGCCTCGAGCCCGTCCGGGCCGGCGGTGTTCCTGGTGCGCCCCGACGACGCCGGGGTCACCCTGGTGGTCCAGACGGTCTCCGACGGCGACCCGGTCGCCCGCATCGAGCTCGCCGACGTGGTGCTCGGCCCGGAGCGGCTGCTCGGCGCCCCGGACGGCAGCGCCACCGCGCGGCTGCACGACCTCGTCACGATCACCGTCTGCGCCGAGCAGCTCGGCGTGACCGAGGGGGCGCTGCGCCTCACCGCGGCGTACGCCGGGACGCGCGAGCAGTTCGGCCGCCCGATCGGCACCTTCCAGGCGGTCAGCCAACGCCTCGCGGACGGCTACATCGACGTGCTCGGGCAGCGCCTGATGCTGTGGCAGGCCGCCTGGCGCCTGGCCGAGGGGCTCCCGGTCACCACCGAGGTCGCCGCCGCGAAGCTCTGGGCGGCCGACGCGGGCCATCGGCTCGCACACACCGCCGTGCACGTGCACGGCGGCGTCGGGATCGACCTGGACGGCGAGACCCACCGCTACTTCACCCACGCCAAGCGCCTGGAGCTGGTGCACGGCGGGGCCACCGAGCAGGCGCTGTGCATCGGGCGGACGCTGGCCGCCGAGCCGGTCTAGGCGCCTCGACGCGCTCGGCCGACGCAGGGCGCGTCCCGCAGGTGCTTGGCAAGCGCGCCCAGGCATGGTGTGATCCGCACCACAACCTGACGCGTGTCAGGTGCCGACCCGCGGGAGGACCCACCATGGCCGAGACAGTCCAGCAGCGGCTGCGCGAGCTCCTCGAGGTCGACACGGTCGGCGTGCGGCACGAGGAGCGCACCTGGACCTGGCGCGAGCACCTCGCCGAGGCAGCCGCGGAGGCGGCGGCGATGATCGACCTGCTCGACGACGCCCGGCCGCCGCACGTCGGCACCCTGCTCGGCAACGGCCCGGAGATGCTCCGTGCGATGGCCGCAGCCGGACTCGGTGGCTACGTGCTCGCCGGCATCAACGACACCCGCCGCGGCGAGGGCCTCGCCGCCGACGTGCGCCGGGCCGACTGCCAGGTGCTGCTCACCGACGCCGAGCACCTGCCGCTGCTCGACGGCCTCGACCTCGGGGCGGTGCGGGTGATCGACGTCGACACCCCGGCGTACGCCGACCTGGCCGGGGCGGCGGGCCCGCTCACCGCTCTGCGCGAGGTCACGGCGAGCGACACCTTCATGCTGATCTTCACCTCCGGCACCTCCGGGGACCCCAAGGCCGTGCAGGTCGGCCACATCACGGTGCTCTTCGCGGGGCTGATGCTGGCCCAGAAGTACGAGATCACCGACGCCGACACCTGCTACCTCTCGATGCCGCTGTTCCACTCCAACGCGGTGCTCGCCGGCTGGTCGGTGGCGCTGTGCGGCGGCGCGGCGATGGCGCCCGCGCGGTTCAGCGCCTCGCAGTTCCTCGCCGACGTGCGTCGCTACGGCGCGACGTACATGAACTACGTCGGCAAGCCGCTGGCCTACGTGCTCGCGACCACCGAGCAGCCCGACGACGCCGACAACCCGCTGCGGGTCGCGTTCGGCAACGAGGGCAGCGACCGCGACATCGCGGAGTTCGCGCGCCGCTTCGACTGCGTGGTGTGGGACGGCTTCGGCTCCACCGAGCTGGCGGTCACCATCACCCGGGAGCCCGGCACCCCGCCGGGCTCGATCGGGATGCCGGCGGACGGCGTGGCGATCTACAGCTCCCGTACCCGCCAGGAGTGCCCGCGGGCGGTCTTCGACGAGCACGGCGCGCTGCTCAACCCCGAGGAGGCGATCGGCGAGATCGTCAACACCACGGGCGGCGGCTACTTCCAGGGCTACTACAACGACCCGGCCGCGAACGCCGACCGGTTGCGCGAGGGCATGTACTGGTCCGGGGACCTCGGCTACCGCGACGCCGACGGCTGGATCTACCACGCCGGGCGGACCGGCGACTGGATGCGCGTGGACGGGGAGAATCTCGCTGCGGCGCCGATCGAGCGGGTGCTGATGCGCCTGGAGGTGCTCAGCCGGGTCGCGGTGTACGCCGTGCCGGACGCCCAGGTCGGCGACCAGGTGATGGCGGCCGTCGTCCTGCGCGACGAGGCCACGCTCACCCCGGCGGACCTCGAGGGGTTCCTCGCCGCCCAGGCCGACCTGTCCCCCAAGGCCTGGCCGCGCTACGTGCGGATCGCCTCGGACCTGCCGTCGACGGCGACCAACAAGGTGCTCAAGCGCGAGCTCGCGGCCCAGGGCGCGATCGCCGGGGACGGCGTGCTGTGGGTGCGCGAGGAGCGCAGCCGGCGCTACCGGCCCGCCGACGACCCGGTGTCGGCCGTCGGCTGAGCCGGCAGCGGCGGCTCAGAGGCTGGCGAGCCGGGCGACCGTCGCGTCGTACTCGGCGACCAGGTCGGCCATCACCTCGGCGACCGGTCGGACCTCGTTCATCCGGCCGACGATCTGCCCGATCGGCATCGAGATGACGTCCGGGTCGCCGGAGGCGGTGATCCGGTTGTGCGCCTCGGCCACCAGCAGGTTCTGCAGCGGCATCGGCAGCGGGTCGGGAGCACCCTCCTCGGCCCAGGCCTCGGTCCACTTCGTCTTCAGCAGGCGCGCGGGCTTGCCGGTGTAGATGCGGGTGCGGACCGTGTCGGCCGAGGTCGCGCGGGTGAACGCCTCGGTCCAGCCGGGGCTGCCCTGGAGGTTCTGGTACTCGGTCGTGCCGAGCCAGATCGACCCGGTCCACACGCCCTGCGCGCCGAGGGCGAGGGACGCCGCCACCTGCCGTCCGGAGCCGATGCCGCCGGCCCCGAGCACGGGCACGTCCGGACCGACCGCGTCGACGATGTCGGGGGTCAGCACCATGGAGGCGATCTCGCCGGTGTGGCCGCCCGCCTCGTGGCCCTGGGCGACGATGAGGTCGACGCCGTTCGCGACGTGGCTCAGCGCGTGCTTGGCCGCGCCGGCCAGCGCGGCGACCTTGACGCCGTGCTCGTGGCACTTGTCGATGACGTCCTTGGGCGGCGAGCCGAGCGCGTTGGCGATCAGCACCGGCCGGTGGTTCAACGCGACGTCGAGGTGCGAGCGCGCCACCGAGTGCAGCCAGCCGAGCACGCCCTCGCGCCCCTCGCCCTCGGCGAGCGGGGGTACGCCGAGCTTGCGCAAGGTGTCATCCACGAAGCGCTTGTGCGCCTCGGGGATCATCGCGCCGAGGTCGACCGAGGTGCCCTCGGTGGGCACCTTCATCGGCATCACGATGTCGACGCCGTAGGGCTTGCCGTCGGTGTTGTCGTCCAGCCACGAGAGCGTCTTCTCGAGCTCCTCGGTGCCGTTGAACCGCACGCAGCCCAGCACGCCGAGCCCGCCGGCGCGCGAGACCGCGGCGGCGACGTGCTCGGAGGGGGTGAAGGCGAAGATCGGGTAGTCGATCCCGAACTGCTCGCACAGTGCCGTACGCATCAGGCGCTCGCTTCCGTGGTCGTGGGGGCGGCGGCCGCCGCCCGGTCGGCAAGGGCCATCTCCTTGGCGCGCGGGTACTGCGCCTTGCCCGTCGCGTTGCGCGGGATCTCGGGCACGACCACCATCGCCCGCGGCAGCTTGTAGCCGGAGAGGTGCTCGCGCAGGAACCCGCGCAGGTCCTCGAGCTCGAGGCTCGTGCCCTCGCGCAGCTCCACGACCGCGGCGACCGCCTGCCCGTAGGTCTCGTCGGGCACCCCGACCACCAGGACGTCGTACACCGCCGGATGGCGCTTGATCGCCATCTCGACCTCCTCGGGATAGACCTTCTCCCCGCCGGTGTTCACGCAGTTCGAGCCCCGCCCGAGCATGGTCACCCGGTTGCCGGTCTCGATCCGGGCGAAGTCGCCGGGCACCGAGTAGCGCTCGCCGTCCACCTCGAGGAAGGTGGCCGCGGACTTGACCGGGTCCTTGTAGTAGCCGACCGGCACCGAGCCGCCGCGGCCCAGGCGTCCGACCTTGCCGACGTTGGTGGCCAGGTCGAGCACCCGGTTCTGGTCGTCGAGCACGACGCTGTTCGGGCCGAGGGCCACGACCGGACCGTCGGGACTGATGTTGTCCTTGTCCTGCATGCCCATGCCCTGGAAGCCGGTCTCCGAGGCGCCGACCGAGTCGGTGTAGATCGCGTCCGGCAGCGCGGCGATCCAGCGCTCCTTGACCGGCGGGCTGAAGATCGCGGCGCTGCTGCTGATCGCGAACAGCCCCGAGGCGTCGTACGGCGCGCCGGTGGCGGCCTGCCGCTCGTACTCCTCGATCAGCGGCCGGGCCATCGCGTCGCCGGTCATGAAGATCAGCTGGACCTTCTCGCGGTCGATGATCTGCCAGGTCCGCGCCGGGTCGAAGCGGGGCTCCAGGATCGTCAGGTGCCCGGCGAACAGGTGCATCAGCAGGCCGGCCTGGGCGCCGCCGTGCATCAGCGGGCTGAGCGGGAAGGTGACCATCCGACCCGGCGACTTCGCCTGCTCGGACTGGTCGAACTCGCCGAGGACCTGGCCGGTGTAGAAGTCGATGCCGCCGCCGAGCACCCGCCAGAAGTCCTCGTGGCGCCACATGACGCCCTTGGGGAACCCGGTGGTGCCGCCGGTGTAGATGATGTGCAGGTCGTCGGCGCTGCGCTCCTCGAAGTCGCGCTCGGTGCTCTGCCCGGCGAGCGCGTCGTCCCACAGCACCCCGCCGAACGCGGAGACGTCGCTGTCGTCGTCGGGCTCGAGCACGTCGGGCATCACCACGACGTGGCGCAGCTGGTCGTGGCGCGGGAAGGTCGCCGCCACCAGCGGGGCGTAGCTGCGCTCCACGATCAGCGCGACGACGTCGGCGTTGTCGAAGAGGTAGTCCAGCTCGGCCTCGACGTAGCGGTAGTTCACGTTGATGCACACGGCGCGCAGCTTGACGACCGCGAGCACCGCCACCACGTGCTCGATGCTGTTCTTGGCATAGATCCCGACATGGTCGCCCACGCCGATGCCGTGGTCGCGGAGGTGGTGCGCGAGGCGATTGGCCTCCACCTCCAGCTCCGCGAAGGTGACCATGCGGTCCCCCACCAGCACGGCGCGGTTGTCGGGCGCGGCGTCGACCGCGTGTTCGAAGAGGTCAGCGATGTTCAGGGCCACGCCCGGAGACTAGAACACGTTCTTGTTCTTGGCTAGCATCCCGCCATGACAGCCACCCAGAACTCGTCCGCGACCGGCGCCCCGCACTGCCTGGTCGAGCAGGACGGCCACAAGCTGATCGTCACGATGAACCGTCCCGAGCGGCGCAACGCGCTCTCGGGCGAGATGCTCGCGACCATGGAGCAGGCCTGGGACCGGGTGAACACCGACGAGGACATCCGGGTCTGCATCCTCACCGGCGCGGGCGGCTACTTCTGCGCGGGCGCGGACCTGACGTCGATGTCGGCCAAGCCGCCGTCGGAGAGCTTCGAGTCCGGGGAGTACGACCCCACGGTGATCAAGGGCCTGCTCAAGGGCTTCCGGCTGACCAAGCCGCTGATCGCCGCGGTCGAGGGGCCGGCGATCGCCGGCGGCACCGAGATCCTCCAGGGCACCGACATCCGGGTGGCCGGTGAGTCCGCGAAGTTCGGCATCTCCGAGGCGCGCTGGAGCCTGTACCCGATGGGCGGCTCGGCGGTGCGCCTGGTGCGCCAGATCCCCTACACCGTCGCCGCCGACCTGCTGCTGACCGGGCGCCACATCCTCGCCCCCGAGGCCAAGGAGCTCGGCCTGATCGGGCACGTGGTCCCGGACGGGCAGGCGCTCGCGAAGGCGCACGAGCTCGCCGACCAGATCTGTGCCAACGGCCCGCTCGCAGTGCAGGCGATCCTGCGCACGATGCGCGACTCCGAGGGGCGCCACGAGGACGAGTGCTGGGCCGACGACGCCCGCGTGGGCGCCGCGGTGTTTGCCTCCGACGACGCCAAGGAGGGCCCGCGCGCGTTCACCGAGAAGCGCTCGCCGCGGTTCACCGGCCGCTGAGCCGGTCGGGGGGTTTCTCGGTGTCGGTGTTTTTCCGCGCAATTGCTGGGATTGATACCGGTTTTGCGCCGTGGCAGGTGCTTTTCCCAGCAATTGCGCGGAAAAGGCCGTAACCCCCGGCGATCCGCGCCCTCAGGCCATGGGCCGCCGACGGGGTAAGTGGACCGCCCAGTCCCAGGCAGCTCGGTGGGCCGGGTCAGACCGGGGTGATCGGCAGCGAGCGCCGGGGCTCGAAGGCGAAGTCCGCGCCGGTGCTGAACCGGGTCACGGCGACCTCGTCGGCCACCGGAGCCGGCTGCTCACGCACGAGGAGCCGGGCGACCCAGTCCTCGTCGGTGCCGGCGACCTCCACGTCGAGGTGCGGGTCCACCGCCTGCACGATCGCCTGCAGCGGCGCGGTCGACCCCGGCCCGCAGCGGGTGATCCAGGCGCCGTCCCGGGTGGCGGCGGACGGCCGCACGCGCAGCTCGTCGGCGGCGAACGAGGCGTCGACGTACGCCGCGGGGTTGAGCAGCGGGTGCAGCTCGAGCACCCGCAGCGCGCCGGCCGCCCCGTCGGGCAGGTCGAGGGCGCGGTGGAGCCGGGTGGCGGCGACGCCGGCGATGCCGGTCAGCTGCCGGGTGGTGATGGTGCGCAGGAGGTCGGCGTCCTCGCCGGCCCGGGCGCGGACGGCCAGGGTGAAGGCGAGGTTGAGCAGGTGCATCTGCACGCACACCTCGTCGGCGATCCGCACGAGGGCCGAGCGGGAGAACCGGGTGAAGTCCAGGTCCGCGAGCAGCGGGCCGGCGTAGTCGGCGAGCCCCTCGTCGGCGGGGTCGATCGGGTCCAGCACCAGTCGCGCGGCGTGGCTGCGGCCGATCACCGCGCACTGCGCGATCGCGGTCACCGGCGGATGCGCCGGGTCGATGCGCACCGTCCACGCGCAGTGCGGGCGCCGGTCCGCGGGGACGCGCGGCGGGCGGTGCAGCGGGCGCACCTGGGCGTGCGGGTTGGTCGCTACGGCGGTGGCGTCGAAGGTGGGGTCCTCGATGTCGTGGCACATCGCCCGCACGTAGTCGGGGCCCATCGGCTCGACGTCCATGAGCGCGCCGCAGTGGTCCAGGTGGAACTCGCCGTGCCACCGGTCGTGGACGGTGTAGCGGAAGTCCATGAACTGCGGCGGCGCGCCGATGTCGAGCTGGAGGCCCTTGAAGATCGTCACCACGTCGCCCTCGCCGGGCTCGGGGGCGTAGCCGAGCGCGTGCTGCATGCGCTGGGTGTAGATCGGCGAGGAGGCGGCCCACTCCTCGATGGCGATCTGTGCCATCGCCTCGCGTCCGAAGGCGCTGATGCACCAGGCCATCCCGGAGCGGTCGATCAGCTGTCCGATCAACAGCAGCTCGGGCACGAGCACGGCGAGCTCGTCGCGGGACAGGTCGGCGTACCGGCTGGGCATGCGGCTGATCGTGGGTTAGCCGGGCTCCGGTGTCAACAGTGTTGACAGGGCGGCGCCGTAGTGGCGGGCGACGAGCACCGGGTCCGCGTCGGTCACCGCGGGGTCCTCCAGGATGACCAGGGCCTCGAGCAGCCCGCCGACCTGGGCGGCGACGAGGTGGGCCCGCAGCGTGGCGTCCGGGCCGGCCAGCCGTGCCGCAAGGGGCCCGGCCAGGGTCGCCCTCATCGCGGCGAGCAGGCGCTCGCGCACGGCCGCGCTGTCACTGGCCCGGATCATCGCGCGGTACGGCGTGCGCAGGACGCCCGAGAGCCGCTCGTCGAGCACCAGGGCGACCAAGCGCTCGCCCAGCTCCTCGAGCGGTCCGTCGAGCACCGGCGAGAACGGGCCGTCGAGCGCCACGGTCTCCAGGAACAGCTGCTCCTTGGACCCGAAGTGCCGGATCACCAGTGCCGGGTCGACGCCGGCCGCGGCGGCGACCGCGCGCACCGACGTCGCGGCGTAGCCCTGCGCCATGAACTGGCGTCGCGCCTCGGTGGCGATGGCGTCCCTGGTGCGGCTCACGGGGCGAGGCTAGCGAGACGCTCGCCGGTGCCGGCCCCGCCGGCGGGTCGCGGTGGGTGCCGGTGGGTTGCGCGTAACTCCGCAATTGCGCGGATTGGCACCTGCCGCGGCCCGAAACAGGTGCTTTTCCGCGCAATTGCGCGGTTGTGTGCGCAACACCGGCCAACCGGCTTTGCACCCGGTGGAACGATGCCCCCATGCACACACGGACCCTGGGCAACGACACCGTCGGCCGGAACGAGGTCGGCGCCATCGGTCTCGGTCTGATGACGTTCGACCAGTCCGGCGCCCAGCCCCGCGAGCAGCTGCTCGCCACCGTCCGGGCCGCGCTGGATGCCGGCGTCACGCTGTTCGACACCGCGGACGCCTACGGCTGGGGCGAGGAGCTCGGCGCCGACGCGCAGGGGGCCAACGAGCTGCTGATCGCCTCGCTGCTCGACGAGCTCGGCGTGCGCGACCAGGTCCTGCTGGCCACCAAGGCCGGGCACGTCCGCGCCGGTGGCGGCGCGTGGGCGCTGGACTCCTCCCCCGAGCACCTGCACTACGCGGTGGACGCGAGCCTGGAGCGCCTGGGCGTCGAGCAGATCGCGCTGTGGCAGCACCACCGCCCGGACCCGAAGGTGCCCTACGAAGAGGTGCTCGGCACCCTCAAGCAGGTCGCGGACACCGGCAAGGTCGCGATGGTCGGGCTGTCCAACGCCGACCCGGCGCAGATCCGGCTGGCGCACGCCGTGCTCGGCGACTCGCTGGTCAGCGTGCAGAACCAGTTCTCCCCCGCGTTCCGCTCCAGCGCGCCCGAGATCGACGTGTGCGACGAGCTGGGCCTGGCGTTCCTGCCGTGGAGCCCCCTGGGCGGGCTCGGGGACGCGAAGGCGATGGCCGAGAAGCACCCCGCCTTCGCCGAGGTCGCCGCCGCCCGCGGGGTGAGCGCCCAGCAGGTCGCGCTGGCCTGGGAGCTCGCCCAGTCCCCGCGGGTGATCCCGATCCCCGGCGCCAAGCGACCGGAGTCGATCCGCGACTCCGCGGCCGCCGCCGACCTCGAGCTCAGCCCCGACGAGGTGGCGCGCCTCGACGCCTCTTGAGCCGTCGTACGCATCAGCCGATCGCGCGATCGCCGGTCCAGTACGACGCGCGCAGCGCCTTCTTGTCCGGCTTGCCGAGGCCGGTGAGCGGGAGCGCGTCGGTGGCGATCACCTGCTTGGGCGCCTGCACGGAGCCCTTGCGGTCCTTGACCAGCTGCTGGATCTCCGCGACCACCTCGTCGCTCAGCTCGTGGCCCTCGCGCAGCACGACCACGGCGGTGACGGCCTCGCCGAACTTCTCGTGCGGGGTGCCGATGACGCTGACCTGGGCGATCGCGGGGTGCTCGGCGACGACGTCCTCGACCTCGCGCGGGAACACGTTGAAACCACCGGTGACGATCATGTCCTTGGTGCGGTCCACGATGTACCAGAAGCCGTCCTCGTCCTCGCGGGCGACGTCGCCGGTGTGCATCCAGCCGTCACGGAAGGTCTCCGCGGTGGCCTCGGGAAGGTTCCAGTAGCCGTCGGCCAGCAACGGCCCGGCGACGCAGATCTCGCCGGGCTCCCCGGTCGGGACCGGCTTCCCGTCCTCGCCGAGCAGCGCGGTCCGCAGGAACGCAGAGGGCCGCCCGCACGACGCGAGGCGTCGCTCGTCACCGCTGACGTGGTCGGCCTTGGCCAGGTAGGTGATCACCATCGGGGCCTCGGACTGGCCGTAGTACTGCGCGAAGATCGGCCCGAAGCGGTCGATCGCCTCCTGCAGCCGCACCGGGTTGATGGCGGAGGCGCCGTAGTAGACGATCTCCAGCGAGGACAGGTCGCGGGTGCGCGAGTCAGGGTGGTCCAGCAGCGCGTAGAGCATCGAGGGCACCAGCATGGTGGCCGTGATCCGCTGCTCCTCGATCGTGCGCAGCACCTCGGCGGGGTCGAACTTCGCCAGCACGTGGAGGCAGCCGCCCTGGAGCACGGTCGGCACGAAGAACGCCGCGCCGGCGTGTGACAGCGGGGTGCACATGAGGAAGCGCGGCGCCTCCGGCCACTCCCACTCCGACATCTGCACCTGGGTCATCGCGTGCATCCCGCGCGCGGTCCCGACCACGCCCTTGGGCTTGCCGGTGGTGCCACCGGTGTAGGTGATCGAGACGATGTGGTCGTGCGCGAGCGTCGCGGCCTCCAGCGGCCGCGGTTCGTACGCCGCCGCAGCCGCGCTCAGGTCGTGCCCGACGTGGGCCAGCGCGTCCGGCACGGGCCCGATCGTCAGCACCTTCTCCAGCTTCGGACAGCGCTCGAGCAGCCCCAGGGCGCGCTCGACGAACATCGGCACCGGGTCGATCGTGAGCGTGGTGATCTCCGCGTCGTTGATGACGTAGGCGTGGTCCTCCAGGGAGCCGAGCGGGTGCAGCGAGGTGCGCCGGTAGCCCTGGGTCTGCCCCGCGCCCAGGATGAACAGCACCTCGGGCCGGTTCAGCGCGAGCAGCGCCCCGGAGGTGCCCCGGCCGGCGCCCAGCGCCTCGTAGGCCTGGACGTACTGGCTGATCCGCTCCGCGACCTCGCCGCCGGTGAGCGTCGAGTCGCCGAGGTGCATCACGGCGCTGCGCCGGTGTCGCCGCAGGGCCGCCACCATCAGGTGGCCGTTGTGGGTGCCGGTCCGGATCTCGTCGCTCATGGCGCCGAGACTAGAACGCGTTCCAGTACGGCGCCAGCGCGACCTGCCGCCACGCTCAGGCGAGCAGCTCGGCCACGGCCCGCACCTCCTCGGGCGAGCGACAGCTGAGCAGCAGGGTGGTCACGCCGGTCTCCTCCCACTGGGCGACCTTCTCGCGCACCTCCGCCGCCGTGCCGATGATGTGCATGTCGTCCACGAGCTCGTCGGGGACCAGCGCGGTCGCCCGGTCCTTCTCCCCCGCCAGATAGAGGCGCTGGACCTCGTCGGCGAGCTCGGCGTAGCCCATCCGCACGAAGACCTCCTTGTGGAAGTTCGCCTCCTTCGCGCCCATCCCGCCCATGTAGAGCGAGACGAACGGGCGCATCGCGTCGAGCGCGGCGGCCTTCTCCGCGGCCGAGGAGACCACCTGGAGGTGGCAGGTCGCCGCGATCTCGAAGTCCGCGCGGGTGCGCCGGGCGCCGGGGCGGGAGAAGCCCTCCTCGAGCCAGGGCTGGTACATCCCGGCCGACTTCGGGGTGTAGAAGATCGGGATCCACCCGTCCGCGATCTCCGCGGTCAGCGCGACGTTCTTGGGCCCCTCGGCGCCGAGCCAGATCGGCAGGTCCGCGCGCAGCGGGTGCACGATCGGCTTGAGCGCCCTGCCCAGGCCGACCGCGCCCGGCCCGTCGTAGGGCAGCGGGTGGTGCGGGCCCGCGCTCGTCACCGGCGCCTCCCGGGCCAGCACCTGGCGGATGATGTCGACGACCTCGCGGGTGCGCGCGAGCGGCTTGGCGAACGGCGCGCCGTACCAGCCCTCGACGACCTGCGGCCCGCTCACGCCCATACCCAGCACGACCCGGCCGCCGCTGAGGTGGTCGAGGGTGAGCGCGTGCATCGCGATCGAGGTCGGCGTGCGACCGGACATCTGCACGATGGAGGTCCCGAGCCGGACGCGGGAGGTCTCGCGACCCCACCACGCCAACGGGGTGAACGCATCCGACCCCCACGCCTCGGCGGTGAAGATCGCGTCGAAGCCGCTCTCCTCGGCGGCGGCCACGAGCTCACCGACGCCCTGCGGGGGCTGCGCGCCCCAATAACCCAGCTGCAGTCCAAGTTTCATGGCGCACACCATGGCAGACCCCTTGTCAGCGCGATAGAACCTGTTCTAGTTTCAGCGCCATGGCTCGCACCCTGTCAGCCCCCGTCACCGTCGCCTTCGACTACACCCGCTCCACCGGTCCCGTGCTCGGCCGCTTCCTCACCGGGCTGCGCGACGCCCAGGTGATCGGCGGCCGCACCAGCGCCGGGGTGGTCGTCCCGCCCCCGGAGTACGACCCGGTGACCCACGACCCGGTCACCGAGTTCGTCGAGGTCGCCCCCACCGGCACGGTGACGTCGTGGACCTGGGTCCCGGAGCCGGTCGCCGGCCAGCCGCTCCAGCGCCCCTTCGCCTTCGTGCTGGTCCGCTTCGACGGCGCCGACGCGCCGTTCCTGCACGCCCTCGACGTCGAGTCCCCCGACCAGGTCAGCACCGGCATGCGCGTGCGGGTCCGCTGGGCCGACGACCGCGTCGGCGCGGTCACCGACATCGCGTGCTTCGAACCCGCCGCCGACGCCGCCAGCGGCACCGCGCAGCCCGCCCCGGCCGCCGAGATGGACCCGGTGACCGGCGTGATCACGCCCGTCGCCCTGGACTACATGTATGCCGCCTCGCCGGAGGAGTCCGCGTTCTACCGCGGCCTCGCCGAGGGGCGGATCGTGGCCCAGCGCTGCCCGACCTGCTCGAAGGTCTACGTGCCGCCGCGGCCGGCCTGCCCCGCCGACGGCACCCCGACCACCGACGAGGTCGAGCTCGCGCACACCGGCACGGTCACGACGTACTGCGTGGTCAACGTGCCGTTCCTGGGCCAGCGCATCAAGCCGCCGTACGTCTCGGCGTACGTGCTGCTCGACGGCGCCGACATCGCGTTCTTGCACCTGATCCTCGACATCCCGGCCGAGGAGGTCCGGATGGGCATGCGGGTCAAGGCGGTCTGGAAGCCCCGCGAGGAGTGGGGCACGACCATCGAGAACATCAGCCACTTCGCGCCGACCGGTGAGCCGGACGCGGCCTACGAGACCTACCAGCACCACCTCTGAGAGGGCGAGCAACTGATGAGAGACGTCGCCGTCGTCGGGTTCGCCCAGCGGCAGATGAAGGAGTTCGACGGGTCGCCGAACTGCGTGGAGCTGCTGGTCCCGCTGTTCGCGGAGTGCTACGCCCAGACCGGGTGGACGCGCCGCGACATCGGGTTCTGGTGCTCGGGGTCCTCCGACTACCTCGCCGGGCGGTCCTTCTCGTTCGTCTCGGCCGTCGACGCGATCGGCGTGATGCCGCCGGTCAACGAGTCCCACGTCGAGATGGACGCCGCCTGGGCGCTCTACGAGGCCTGGCTGAAGATCCAGACCGGGGAGGTCGACACCGCCCTGGTCTACGGGTTCGGCAAGAGTTCCGCCGGCCTGCTGCGCCGCACCCTGGCGCTGCAGCTCGACCCCTACACGATGACCCCGCTGTGGCCCGACACCGTGTCGCTGGCCGGCCTCCAGGCCCGCGCCGGCATCGACGCCGGGCTGTGGGACGAGCGGGCGATGGCCGAGGTCGCCCACCGCTCGCTGACGGATGCGGAGAAGAACGAGCACGCGATCCGCAGCGGCGGCTCCAGCGTCGAGGACCTGCTCGCCCGCCCGGTGTACGCCGACCCGCTGCGCAAGCACGACTGCGCCCCGGTGACCGACGGTGCGGCCGCGATCGTGCTGGCCGCCGACGACCGGGCCCGCGAGGTCTCCGAGCGGCCGGCGTGGATCTCCGGCATCGCGACGTACGTCGACGCGCTCAGCATGGGCACCCGCGACCTGACCCGGGCGCCGTCGGCAGCCGCCTCCGCGGCCCGCTGCGACCTCGGCGGGGTCGAGGTGGCGGAGCTGCACGCGCCGTTCAGCCACCAGGAGCTGGTGCTGCGCCGCGAGCTCGCGCTCGGCGACGACGTGGCGATCAACCCCTCCGGCGGCCCCCTGGCCGGGAACCCGATGTTCACCGGTGGCCTGATCCGCATCGGCGAGGCCGCTCGTCGGGTCTGGGACGGCAGCGCCGACAAGGTGCTCGGCCACGCCACCAGCGGCCCGGCCCTGCAACAGAACCTCGTGTGCGTGATGGAAGGACGGGCCTGAGATGGGCAAGCTGCCAGCAGCCGTGGTCGGCGTCGGACAGACCCACCACCGCGCCAAGCGCCTGGACGTCTCGATGGCCGGCCTGTGCCGCGAGGCGATGGACCGCGCCCTGCTCGACGCCGGGATCGGGCTCGACGACATCGACGCGATCGTGGTCGGCAAGGCACCCGACCTGTTCGAGGGCGTGATGATGCCCGAGCTCTTCCTCGCCGAGGCGCTCGGCGCGGCCGGCAAGCCGCTGCTGCGGGTGCACACCGCGGGCTCGGTCGGCGGCTCGACCGCGATCGTCGCCGCTTCCCTCGTGCAGGCCGGGGTGCACCGGCGAGTGCTGACGGTCTCCTTCGAGAAGCAGTCGGAGTCCAACGCGATGTGGGCGCTCTCGGTGCCGGTGCCGTTCAACATGCCGGTGCACGCCGGCGCGGGCGGCTACTTCGCCCCGCACGTGCGCTCCTACATCCGGCGTTCCGGCGCGCCCACGCACATCGGCGCGGTCGTGGCGGCCAAGGACCGGCAGAACGCGCTCAAGAACCCCTACGCCCACCTGCGCAACCCCGACACCACCGTGGAGTCGGTGCTGGCCTCGCAGATGCTGTGGGACCCGATCCGCTACGACGAGACCTGCCCGTCCTCCGACGGCGCGTGCGCGCTGGTGATCGTCGATGAGGACACCGCGCAGGCCTCGCCGAACCCGGCCTGGATCCACGGCACCGTGATGCGCTCGGAGGCGACCAGCGCCGCCGAGCGCGACCAGGTCAACCCGCAGGCCTCCCGCGACGCCGCGGCGCACCTGTGGAAGCAGGCCGGCATCACCGACCCGTTCACCGAGATCGACGCCGCCGAGATCTACGTGCCGTTCTCGTGGTTCGAGCCGATGTGGCTGGAGAGCCTCGGGTTCGCCGAGGTCGGCAGCGGCTGGAAGCTCACCGAGTCCGGCGAGACCGCGATGACGGGGTCGCTGCCGGTCAACTGCTCGGGCGGCGTGCTGTCGTCGAACCCGATCGGCGCCTCCGGCATGCTCCGCTTCGGCGAGGCCGCGCTCCAGGCGCGCGGGGCGGCCGGGGAGCACCAGGTCGACGGCGTACGCCGTGCGCTGGGCCACGCCTACGGCGGCGGCTCGCAGTTCTTCTCGATGTGGGTGGTCGGCAGCGAGAAGCCGACCTCCTGAGCCGCGGTCCCCGGGACGCGGGGTCCCGGGGCCGAGGGCGTTGTGCGCGACGCGGCCCCGGGACCTAGGCTCGTAGGGTGATCGAGCTCCGCACCCCCGCCCAGATCGAGCAGATGAAGCCCGCCGGCCGCTTCGTCGCCGACGTCATCACCCGCCTCGCCGAGGTCGCCGACGTGGGCGTGAACCTCCTCGACCTCGACCGGGTCGCCCACGAGATGATCAAGGAGCGCGGCGCGGAGTCCTGCTACCTCGACTACCACCCCTCGTTCGGTGCCTCGCCGTTCGGCAAGGTGCTGTGCACCTCGGTCAACGACGCCGTCCTGCACGGCCTCCCCCACGACTACGCGCTGCGCGACGGCGACCTGCTCTCCGTCGACTTCGCCGCCGCGGTCGACGGCTGGGTCTCCGACTCCGCGCTCAGCGTGGTCGTCGGCACCCCGCGCGAGGAGGACCTGCGCCTGATCGACACCACCCAGCGCGCCCTGGCCGCCGGCATCGACGCCGCGCGCGTGGGCAACCGGCTCGGCGACATCTCCGCCGCGATCGCCGAGGTGGCCCGCGGCGAGGGGCTGTCGATCAACACCCAGTTCGGCGGCCACGGCGTCGGCCGCACCATGCACGGCGACCCGCACGTGCCCAACGACGGGCGCGCCGGGCGCGGCCTGAAGCTCCAGGCCGGCCTGGTCATCGCGATCGAGCCGTGGTTCCTGCACACCACCGACGAGATCTACACCGACCCCGACGGCTGGACCCTCCGCTCCGCCGACGGCTCCCGCGGCGCCCACTCCGAGCACACCATCGCGATCACCGACGACGGCCCGCTCGTCCTCACCGCGCGCGACTGACCGCTCGCCCGCCGACTCGCCTGCCTCGCTCCCCCGGGATGGCGGTGGATCGCAGCCGCCCGGTGGCTGCGGAGCACCGCTGTCCGCTCAGGCGTAGCGGACCGGCAGGTCCTTGAGCCCGTTGACCCAGGCGTGGCGCAGCCGGCGCTCGGGTCCGGCGCGGGTGATGTCGGGGACCTGCTCGGCGAGTGCCTCGAAGACCAGTCGGATCTCCTGGCGCGCGAGGTTGGCGCCCAGGCAGTAGTGCGCGCCGTGCCCGCCGAAGGCGAGGTGCGGGTTGACCTCGCGGGTGATGTCGAAGCGGTACGGGACGTCGAAGACGTCCTCGTCGTAGTTGGCGCTGGCGTAGAACAGCGCGACCCGCTGCCCCGTCGTGATCGGTACGCCGCGCACCTCGAGGTCGCGGCGCGCGGTGCGCTGGAAGACCGTGACCGGCGTCGCCCAGCGGATCACCTCATCGACCATGGTCGCGGGGCGCTCCTCGCACCACAGCCGCCACTGCTCGGGGTGGTCGAGGAACGCGGCCATCCCGTGGGCGATCGCGTTGCGGGTGGTCTCGTTGCCGGCGACCGCGAGCAGGATGACGAAGAAGCCGAACTCGTCGTCGTTGAGGCCCCGCTCCCCCTTGTGCGCGTTGACCATCTTGGTGATCAGGTCCTCGCGCGGGTGCGCGGTCCGGTCGGCGGCCAGCAGCATCGCGTAGCCGAGGATCTCCGCCGCGGCCACCTCCGAGCTCCCGGCGTACTCCGGGTCGTCGCCGGCGAGCATCTGGTTGGACCACTCGAACAGCTTGCGGCGATCCTCCTGCGGCACGCCGATCAGGTCGGCGATCGCCTGCAGCGGCAGCTCGGCCGCGACCTGCTCCACGAAGTTGCCGCCGCCGGCGGTGCGCGCGGCGGCCACGATGTCGTGCGCCCGGCGGGTCATGACGTCCTCGAGCTCGCCGATGGAGCGCGGGGTGAAGGCCCGCGACACAATCTGCCGGGTGGTGGTGTGCTCGGGCGGGTCCTGGTTGATCATGATCACCCGCTGCAGCTCGACCTGCTCGCGCTGCATCCCGGCGGTGTTGCGCACGATCGCGCCGTTCTCGGCGTTCGACCAGTCCTTGCTGTTCTTCGACACCGCCGCCACGTCGGCGTGCCGCGTCAGCGCCCAGTAGCCGGTGCCGGACTCCGCCGACATCCCGTCGTACGCGCCGGGCGACTGCTCGATCCAGGCGACCGGCGCCTCCTGCCTGAGGAGCCGCAGCTGCTCGTGCGGCACCCCCCGCTCGAGGACGAACGGGTCGGTGGGGTCGAACCCCTCAGGCAGGACGGCGCTCATGGCTCAGGATCTTCCTCCGCTCGGGCGCCCGGTGCGAGCGCTGCGCTCAGGTCACCGGTAGGCGACCTGGTAGTCCTTCACCCCGTTGAGCCACCCGCTGCGCAGCCGGTCCGGCTCACCGACCTGGCGGATGTCGGGGGCGAGGTCGGCGAGGGCGTTGAAGATCAGGTCGACCTGCAGGCGCGCCAGGTTGGCGCCGATGCAGTAGTGCGCCCCGTGCCCGCCGAAGGCCTGGTGCGGGTTGGGGTCGCGGGTGATGTCGAAGGTGAAGGGGTCGGTGAAGACGTCCTCGTCGAAGTTGGCGCTGGCGTAGAGCAGCCCGACCCGGTCGCCCTGCTTGATGTCGGCCTCGCCGATGCGGATGTCGTTGATCGCGGTGCGCTGGAAGACCGTCACCGGCGTGGCCCAGCGGATGATCTCGTCGACGGCGGTGCGGGGGCGCTCGCGCTTGTAGAGCTCCCACTGCTCGGGGTGGTTGAGGAAGGCGTGCATGCCCCACGTGGTCGCGTTGCGGGTGGTCTCGTTGCCGGCCACCGCGAGCAGGATCATGAAGAACCCGAACTCGTCGTCGCCGAGGCCCTGGCCGTCGACGTCGGCGGTGACGAGCTTGGTGATGATGTCGTCCTGCGGGTGCTGGCGGCGCTGGTCGGCCAGCGCCATCGAATAGGCGAGGATCTCCATGAAGGCGGTCATCTGGTCGCCGGGCACGTCCGGGTCGTCGTAGGCCATCATCTGGTTCGACCACTCGAAGAGCTTGCCGCGGTCCTCCTGCGGCACCCCGAGCAGGTCGGCGATCGCCTGCAGCGGCAGCTCGGCCGCGACGTCCTCGACGAAGTCGCCGGAGCCCTTGGCCACGGCGTCCTCGACGATCTTCGCGGCCCGGACCCGGAGGTCGTCGGCGAGCGCGTTGATCGCGCGCGGGGTGAAGGCGCGCGAGACGATCTGACGCAGCTTGGTGTGGTCCGGGGCGTCGTGGTTGATCAGCAGGAAGCCGGTCTGCTCCACCTCCTCCCGCGTCATCTCGGGGTTGAAGCGGATGATCACGCCGTTCTCACGCGTGGAGAAGTTCGCCTGGTCCTTGGAGACGGCCGCGACGTCGGCGTGCTTGCTCAGCGCCCAGAAGCCCTCGGTGTGCTGGAAGCCGCCGAGGCCGGCCGCTGACTGCGCAACCCAGGAGACCGGAGCGGTACGCCGCAGCGCCAGCAGCTCCTCGTGCGGGACCCGCTCACGCATCACGTCGGGGTCGGTGGGGTCGAAGTTCACGGGGATCTCGAGCGAGGTGCTCACGTCGCATGCCTTTCGCAGGGTGGTGCAACACGTTCTAGTGGTGCAGGTTACATACCAACGGTACGGAAGAACAGGGGTTACGCCCCCGCCGCTCACCGAGACCGCGCCTTGCTGGCCCCCAGAACCTGTTCTACGTTGCGGAGCATGGGTACTCCCGTCATCGTCGAAGCAGTCCGCACCCCTCTCGGCAAGCGCAAGGGGTGGCTCGCCGGCGTGCACCCTGCGACGCTGCTCGGCTTCGCCCAGACCGAGGTGCTGCGCCGGGCCGGCGTCGACTCCGACGTCATCGACCAGGTGATCGGCGGCTGCGTCACCCAGGCCGGTGAGCAGTCCAACGACATGGTCCGCCGCGCCTGGCTGCACGCCGGGCTCGCCCAGCGCACCGCCGGCACCGCGATCGACGCCCAGTGCGGGTCCGGCCAGCAGGCCGCGCACCTGATCAACGACATGGTCGCCGCCGGATCGATCGACGCCGGCATCGCCTGCGGCGTGGAGCTGATGTCGCGCGTGCCGCTCGGCGGCAACGTGCCGCCCGGTCTCGGCGACCCGCGCCCCGACGACTGGTCCATCGACATGCCCAACCAGTTCGAGGGCGCCGACCGGATCGCGCGTCACCACCAGATCAGCCGCGAGGAGCTCGACGCCTTCGGCCTGGAGTCCCAGCGAAAGGCCCGCGTCGCGGTCGACGAGGGACGCTTCACCCGCGAGATCGCGGCGTACGACGCCCCGGTGCTCGACGAGGACGGCAAGCCGACCGGCGAGACCCGGCTGGTGACCACCGACCAGGGCCTGCGCGACACCACGGCCGAGGGCCTGGCCGGGCTACGCACCGTGCTGCCCGAGGGCATGCACACGGCCGGCACCTCCTCGCAGATCTCCGACGGCGCCTCGGCCGTGCTGATCATGGACGAGCAGCGCGCCCGCGACCTCGGTCTCACCCCGCGGGCCCGGATCGTGCGCCACACGCTGGTCGGCTCCGACCCGTACTTCCACCTCGACGGCCCGATCGAGGCCACCCGCTCGATCCTGGCCCGGACCGGCATGTCGATCGGCGACTTCGACCTGTTCGAGGTCAACGAGGCGTTCGCCTCCGTCGTGCTGTCCTGGGCCAAGGTCCACGACGTGGACATGGACAAGGTCAACGTCAACGGTGGCGCGATCGCCCTGGGCCACCCGGTCGGCTCGACCGGCACCCGCCTGATCACCACCGCACTCCACGAGCTGGAGCGCCGCGACGCCTCGACCGCGCTCATCTCGATGTGCGCGGGCGGCGCGATGGCCACCGCGACGATCATCGAGCGGATCTGAGAACCCCCCACCCGGTTGATTCCGGCCGCGCGGGGGCGAGTACTTTCAAAGGCGTGAACGAGACTCAGCCCCGCCGGGCGCGTCACCTGATGGACATGTCGAACCCGCGTCCGCAGCCCGCACGGAAGTCGGGGCCGGGCATGGGCATCGAGGGTGTCCAGAAGTGGGTGCTCTCCGTCTTGGCCGTCACCACCATCTGGCACATGGCCGCCGCGCTCGTGCTGTTCGCGACCTACATCGACGACGACAAGCGAGCCTCGCAGATCGGGCTCTGCGTGATCGCCGGCGTCTTCGGGGTCCTCGGCATGGCCTCGGGCCTGGCGATCCACCGCCGCTCCCCCGCCACCCCGTGGCTGCTCCTGGGCATCCTGCCGGGCGTGCTCGGCGTCTGGCTCGTCCTGCGCTGAGCCCCGGGCGCGTCAGTCAGTGGTGCGGTAGCCGCCGCGGTAGAACAGCAGCGGATCCTCGGCGCCCGACGCCTGCAGGTCCTGCACCCGGCCGATGACCACGACGTGGTCGCCGGCCTCGTGGACGGCGTGCACCGTGCAGTCGAGGTGGGCGAGCGCCCCCGCGAGCACCGGTGACCCCGTGTGCGGCGACGGCGCCCAGGCGACCCCGCTGAACTTGTCGGTGCCCCGGCTGGCCATCCGGTTGGACAGCTCGGCCTGGTCCGCGGCCAGGACGTTGACGCAGAACCGCCCGGCGCGCCGGATCAGCGGCCAGGCCCGGGACGTCTTCGCCGGGACGAAGAGCACCAGCGGCGGGTCCAGCGACACGCTCGAGAACGACTGGCAGGTCATGCCCACCGGCTCGCCCCCGCTCATCGCGGTCACCACCGTCACCCCCGAGGCGAAGTGGCCCAGCACGTCGCGGAACCGCCGCGCCTGAGCCAGCGCCTCGGCGTCGTCGGGAACCGGGACCGCCTCGCCCGGCGTGAGCTCGAAGTCCGGCTCGGCGTCGCCGAGCCAGGAGCTGATCAGCTCCTGGCTGGGCCAGGTCTGACGGGCATCGGAACGGATGCCGGCGAGGATCTCCTCGTCGTCACCGTCGGTCGGTCGCGAGCTCACCTCCTCGACCCTAGCCGCCGACCCTGCGTCGGCGGGGTCGTCCATCAGCGCCCGCCGCCGAAGTCGTGGCCCCAGTAGGACACCGCCGTCGACTCGCGCGCGACCCAGGAACCGTCCTCGACCTGGAGGCCCTCGCAGCCGAACTCGACGTCGAAGCCGCCCGGGGAGCGGACGTAGAAGGAGACCATCTCGTCGTTCATGTGCCGGCCGAGGGTCGCCGACAGCGGCGCCCCGTGCTTCTGGACGCGCTCCAGAGCGCGGCCGACGTGGTCGAGGGAGTCGACCTCGAGCATGATGTGCACGCACCGGGCGGGGTTCGGCATCGGCAGGAACGCCAGCGAGTGGTGGCGCGGGTTGACCCCGAGGAAGCGCAGCCAGACCTTCGAGCCGGGCTCCTTGCCGACGAACTCGCCGGGCATCGACATGGAGTCGCGCAGCCGGAACCCCAGCACGTCACGGTAGAACCGCAGCGCCTCGACGTCGTCGCCCACCGGGACCACGATGTGGCCCATCCCCTGGCTGCCGGTCACGAAGCGGGCGGCGTACGGCGTGACGATCGGGCGGGCCTCGTAGGTGATCCCGTGGAAGAGCTCGAAGACGTTGTCCCACGGGTCGCTGAACCGGATCAGCTCCTGCACCCGGCGCTCGTCGAGCTCCTCGCGGGTGCCTTCCTCGACCGCGACGCCGGCCTTCTCCAGGTGCTCGCGGGCCGCCCGGAGCGCGGCGTGGTCGGCCAGCTCCCAGCCGGTGGCGTCGAGCTGGTCGACGTCGGAGGGGAAGACGACGAGTCGTGCCGAGACCTCGTCGATGCGCCAGTACTGGTGCTCGGGGTTCGGTCCGCGCCCCTCGGCGAGGCCGAGGACCTTGCCGGCGAACTGCGACCACTGGGCGAGGTCGGTGGAGGCGACGCGCACGTAGCCCATGGACTTGATGTCGATCATGAGGGTCTCTGCTTTCGGGAGGGCGGTGCGATCAGGGAGCGGGCGGTGGGGTCTGCTCGACGTGACGGGCGAGGAAGGCGGTGGCGACCTCGGCGAACTCCTCGGCCGCCTCGATCTGCGCCCAGTGCCCGCAGTTGCCGAAGACGTGGAGGCGCGCCTGGGGGATGAGCTTGAGGGCGACCAGCGCACCGTCGAGCGGGTTGACCCGGTCCTCGCGCCCCCAGGTCAGCAGCGTGTGCGCGCGCAGGCGGTGCGCCTCGCGCCAGAGCATGCCGTCCTCGGCGGTCGCGGGGTTCCAGGACGACATGCCCATCGCGCGCATCGCCTCCCGGGCGCCCGGGGCGGTCGCGTCGGCGAAGCGCTCCTCCACCAGCTCGTCGGTGACCAGTGACTGGTCCACGACCATCGTGGAGATGAACGCCCGCAGCGCCTCGCGGGTCGGCGCGGCGCCGAACTCCATCAGCCGCTGCACGCCCTCGGTCGGGTCGGCGTGGAAGAGATTGAGCGAGAGGCCGCCGGGACCCATCAGCACCAGCCGCCCGACCCGGTCGGGGTGGCTCAGCGCCAGGCGCATCGCCGTACCGCCGCCGAGGCTGTTGCCGAGCAGGTGCACCCGGTCGATGCCCAGCTCGTCGAGGAGGCGGACCACGTGGTCGGCGGCGAAGCGGTAGTAGTTGCCCTCCACCGGCGGCTTGTCGGACCCGCCGAAGCCGGGCTGATCCACCAGCAGGGTGCGGAACGAGGTGGCGAAGTGCGGCAGCGCGCGGCCGAAGTTCGACCACGCCGAGGCGCCCGGCCCGCCGCCGTGCAGCATCACCAGGGGCAGCCCGCCACCGACCGGGGTGCCGGCGTCGGGGCCGTCCGAGCCGGCCTCGTAGTAGTTGAGGGTGAGTCCCCCGGCCTTCGCCGAGCGGCGCACCGCCTCCTGCTCGTACGCCGTGGGCGCGCCCATCTCAGTACATCCCCGGGTCGACCTGGTGGCCGAACTCGTGGGCGCCGTACATCTGCAGCGCCCGCTCGGGGTCGTTCGCGGCGTGCACCCGGCCGGCATGGGCGTCGCGCCAGGCGCGTTGGAGGTAGCTGCCCTCCGCCAGCGCCCGCCCGCCGGAGGCCTCGAACAGCGCGTCGATCGCGTCGATGCAGCGCTGGGTGCCGATCACCTGGTCGCGGCGCACCCGCAGCCGCAGCCCGAGCGGGATCGTCTCCCCCCGGGCGACGAGCGCCATCTCCTCGCGCAGGTTGCCCATCAGCAGCGCCCAGGTCGCGTCGATGTCGGAGGAGGCCCGCGCCACGCGGACCGCCGCGAACGGGTCGAGGGACGCCTGTTCCCCGATGTACGACGCCCGCACGCGCTTCTTCTGCATCGCGACGTGCTCGTCGTAGGCGCCGCGCGCCATGCCGACGATCGGGGTGGTGATCGTGGAGGTGAAGACGGAGTGGAAGGGGAGCTTGTAGAGGTCGGCGGTGTTGTGCTCCTGACCCGGCCCGTGGCAGCGGCCGGTCTCCCCCATCGACAGCGTGAACGCCTCGGGCACGAACACGTCGTCGACGGCGATGTCGTTGGAGCCGGTGCCGCGCAGCCCGACGGTGTGCCAGACGTCGTGGATCGTGTAGCTCTCACGCGGCACCAGGAAGGTCTTGAAGTCCACGACGTTGCCCTCGCCGTCGAAGACGAGCGCGCCCAGCAGCACCCAGCTGCAGTGGTCGCAGCCCGAGGAGAAGCTCCACCGGCCCGAGAGCCGGTAGCCGCCGTCGACCTGGGTGGCCTTGCCGGTGGGCGCGTAGGAGCTGCTGAGCCGGGTGGAGGTGTCGGATCCCCAGACCGCCTGCTGGGCCTCGTCGGCGAAGAGCGCGACCTGCCAGGGGTGCACGCCGACGACGCTGGAGACCCACCCCGTCGACCCGCAGGCCGAGGCGATGTCGCGCACCGTGGTGTAGAAGGTCACCGGGTCGGCCTCGAAGCCGTCGAAGCGCTGCGGCTGCAGGAGCCGGAAGAAGCCGGTGTCGGCGAGCTCCTTGATCGAGGCCTCGGGTACGACGCGCAGCCGCTCGGTCTCGTCGGCGCGCTCGCGGAAGGTGGGGAGCAGGTCGCGGACCGCGTCGAGCACTGCCTGGGACATGGCGTTCTCCTGTCGTGGTGGACGACAGCAAGACTAGAACACGTTCTCGTTTTGCGCGAGGACGTGCGTCCTCAGACGGCGATCACTCGACTGAGGACGCAGAACTCGTTGCCCTCCGGGTCGCCCAGCACCGCCCAGCCCCGATCGCCGCCGCGCCGGTCGGCGACCAGGGTGGCGCCGAGTCCGAGGACCCGCTCCACCTCCTCGTCGCGACTGCGGTCCGCGGGCCGCAGGCACATGTGCATGCGGTTCTTGACCTGCTTGGCCTCCGGCACCTTGAGGAACAGCAGCCAGCGTCCGTCCGGGCCGCGCAGCCCGCACTCCTCGTCGCCGGGTCCCTGCTCGTCGTCGGGCTGGAGAGTGAAGTCCTCGAGGACCTGCGCCCACCACACGGTCTGGGCGTAGGGGTCGGCGGCATCGAGGCACAGGTTGGCGACCAGGGAGCTCATGGCGCGAGCGTGTCACAGCGTGCCCGAGCGGGCCGGTAGAACCTGTTACGGTTTTGGCCCATGAGCACCCCGTTGCCCCCTGAGGTGGACGTCGTCGTCGTCGGTGCCGGTGGCGCCGGCATGAGCGCCGCCCTCGCGGCCGCCGCCCGCGGCCTGGACACCGTCGTCCTCGAGAAGAGCCAGTGGTTCGGCGGGTCCACCGCCCGCAGCGGCGGCGGGGTGTGGATCCCGGGCAACTACGCGCTCGCGGCGGCCGGGCAGGCCGACGACCCGGCGCTCGCCAAGCAGTACCTCGACGCGATCGTCGGCGACGTGGTCCCGAAGGTGCGCCGCGACACCTACATCGACCGTGGACCGGAGGTGCTGGAGTTCATCCGCGACCACACGCCGCTGCGCTTCCGCTGGGTCCCGCAGTACTCCGACTACCTGCCCGAGGCGCCGGGGGGTCGCGCCGCGGGCCGCAGCTGCGAGCCGGTGCCGCTGGACGCCCGCTTCCTCGGCGAGGAGCTCGAGCGGCTGCACCCGCAGTACACCAAGGCGCCGGCCAACATGATCGTCACCCAGGCCGACTTCCGGAAGCTCAGCCTGGGCATGCGGACGATCCGGGGACCGATCACCGGACTCAAGGTCGCGCTCAAGCGGATCCTCAGTGGCTTGCGCGGACAGCGGATGTACGCCATGGGCAACGCGATCGCGATCGGGCTGCGCAAGGGGCTGCTGGACGCCGGCGTACCGGTGCACTACGAGAGCGAGCTGAGGAGTCTTCTGGTCGAGGACGGCCGGGTGGTCGGCGTACGCGTGGAGCGCGACGGGGCGACGTACGAGGTGCGGGCGCGGCGCGGGGTGGTGCTGGGCAGCGGCGGGTTCGAACGCAACCTGGAGCTGCGCGAGCGCTACCAGCCGCACCCGACGTCGGTGGAGTGGACCACGGGCTCGCAGAACAACACCGGCGGCGGCATCCTGGCCGGCCTCGAGGCCGGCGCCGCGGTCGACCTGATGGACGACTCCTGGTGGGGTCCGACGATCCCGCTGCCGGGCCGGCCGTGGTTCTGCCTCGCCGAGCGCAACCTGCCGGGCTCGATCATCGTCAACGGTGCGGGTCAGCGGTACATGAACGAGGCGCTGCCCTACGTCGAGGCGACCCACGAGATCTACCGCGGCGAGGCGACGGGGGTGTCCCACGTGCCGAGCTGGCTGGTCATCGACCAGCGCTACCGCAACCGCTACCTGTTCGCGGGCCTCGGGCCGCGCCAGCCGTTCCCCGGCCGCTGGTACAAGCACGATGTGGTCAGGCGCGCCGACACGATCGAGGGCCTGGCCGCGGAGATCGAGGTGCCGGCCGAGGCGCTGCGTGCCACCGTCGAGCGGTTCAACGGCTTCGCCCGCAGCGGCGTGGACGCCGACTTCCACCGCGGCGAGAGCGCCTACGACCGCTACTACTCCGACCCGACCGTGAAGCCGAACCCGTCGCTGCACACCATCGACCAGGGGCCCTTCTACGCTGTGAAGATCGTCCCCGGTGACCTGGGCACCAAGGGCGGCCTGGTCACCGACGAGCGGGCCCGGGTGCTGCGCGCGGACGGCTCGGTGATCCCCGGCCTGTACGCCGCCGGCAACACCTCCGCCGCCGTCATGGGCCGCACCTACGCCGGTCCCGGCGCGACCATCGGCCCGGCCCTGACGTTCGGCTACCTCGCGGCCGAGGACATCGCGGCTTCCGCCTCCGCGTCCGCGGGGTCCGACGCCGGTGAGCGGAGCGCCTGAGCTGGTGCGCCGGTGGTCGGTGTCTTTCGGCGCAATTGCTGGGAAAAGCACCGCCGCCCGCGCGGATCCGGTGCTTTTCCCAGCAATTGCGCAGTTACGCGCAACCCCGGACAGCCCCCACCGGGAAGACCCAGGGCACGCGCGGGGTTGACCCCGGCGTGAAGAAGATCGGCTTCCTGTCCTTCGGCCACTGGACCCCCTCGCCTCAGTCGCAGGCGCGCACCGCCGCGGACGTCCTGCACCAGTCCATCGACCTCGCGGTGGCGGCCGAGGAGCTCGGCGCCGACGGCGCGTACTTCCGGGTGCACCACTTCGCCCGCCAGCTCGCCTCGCCGTTCCCGCTGCTCGCGGCGATCGGCGCGCGGACCAGTCGGATCGAGATCGGCACCGGCGTGATCGACATGCGCTACGAGAGCCCCCTGCACATGGCCGAGGACGCGGGCGCCGCCGACCTGATCTCCGGGTCCCGGCTCCAGCTCGGCATCAGCCGGGGATCACCCGAGCAGGTCGTCGACGGCTACCGCTACTTCGGGTTCCAGCCCGGCGAGGGGCGCACCGACGCCGACATGGCGCGTGAGCACACCGAGGTGCTGCTCGAGGTGCTCACCGGCAAGGGGTTCGCCGAGCCCAACCCGCGGCCGATGTTCCCCAACCCGCCGGGGCTGCTGCGCCTCGAGCCGCACTCCCCCGGCCTGCGCGAGCGGATCTGGTGGGGCGCCGGCTCCCGCGCGACCGCCGAGTGGGCCGGGCAGCAGGGCATGCACCTGATGAGCTCGACGCTGCTCACCGAGGACACCGGCGTACCGTTCCACCAGCTCCAGGCCGAGCAGATCCAGCGCTTCCGTGACGCCTGGCGCGCCGCCGGGCACGAGCACGAGCCTCGGGTGTCGGTCAGCCGCAGCATCTTCCCCATCGTCAACGACACCGACCGCGCGTACTTCGGCGGCGAGGCCGGCAGCCAGGACCAGGTCGGGATGCTGGAGGGCGGCCGCGCCCGCTTCGGGAAGACGTACGCCGGGGAACCCGACCGGCTGGTCGCCGAGCTCGCCGCCGACGAGGCCGTCGCGGCCGCCGACACGCTGCTGCTCACCGTCCCCAACCAGCTGGGCGTCGACTACAACGCCCACGTGCTGGAGTCGGTGCTGCGCGACGTCGCCCCGGCGCTCGGCTGGCGCTGAGCAGCTCCGCTCCTAGGATGTCCGCCATGTCGTTCCTGCGCCGACGGATCCTGACCGCAGCACTGGTGGCCAACGCCCTGCGCCCGATCCCGGGATTCCGCGGCGGGATTGCCTCGTTCGTGCCCGGCTGGATGACCACCGAGCTCGCGCCGCACTTGTTCGCGGTCACGGCAGCCGACACCGCCGCCCACGCCGTGTGGGGCGGGTCGCGGGGCCGCCGCAGCCGGGCCGGGCTGGTACTCGGCGGGGCGAGCCTCGTCGGCCTGGCGGCGCTCCTCCAGCAGGCGCGCCACGCCCGGGAGGACACCGAGGCGGCGCTGGCGACCGGCCTGGGCGCCGACTATGTCGACCAGCTCGACCCGCAGCCCTCGCCCGCCGACCTCGCCGTGCCGTGGCGCCGGCTGGTCTACCCCTTCCGGATGCGTAACCTCGCGGTGCGCGTCGAGCGCGACATCGCCTACGCCCCGGAGCACGGCAAGCGCGGGCTGCTCGACGTCTACCGCCCCGCCGAGGGCGACCACACCGGAGCGCCGGTGCTGGTGCAGGTGCACGGCGGCGGCTGGACGATCGGCTCCAAGGACCAGCAGGGCCTGCCGCTCATGAACCACCTCGCCGCCAAGGGCTGGGTCTGCGTGGCGCTGAACTACCGCCTCGCCCCGCGCGACCCGTTCCCCGCCCAGATCATCGACGTCAAGCGCGCGCTGGCGTGGGTCAAGGAGCACATCGCCGAGTACGGCGGGGACCCCGACTACGTCGCGATCACCGGCGGCTCCGCGGGCGGGCACCTCGCCGCGCTGGCCGCGGTCACCCCGAACGACCCGGCGTACCAACCGGGGTTCGAGGACGCCGACACCAGCGTGCAGGTCGCAGTCCCCCACTACGGGGTCTACGACTTCGCCGCGTCCACCGGCATGCGCCGCGCGGAGCTGATGCGCGACCGGTTCCTGGCGCCCCGCGTGGTGGGGCGCACGTACGCCGAGGCACCCGAGGTCTTCGAGGCGGGCTCGCCACTGCTGCGGATCACCCCCGACGCCCCGGACTTCTTCGTCATCCACGGCACCCACGACGGCCTGGTGCCGGTCGAGCAGGCGCGCCTGTTCGTCGAGCGGCTGCGCGAGGTCGGCAAGGCGACGGTCTCCTACGCCGAGCTGCCCGGCGCCCAGCACGCCTTCGACATGTTCCCCTCGATCCGCAGCACCTACGTCGTCCGCGCGATCGACCGCTACCTGCACTGGCACTGGAACCGCTGGCGCCGCTCCCGCCCCGACACCGCCGCCTGACCTCTCGCCGAGTCGGCGCCAATGGCGCGCCCAGTCGGCCCGTATGGCGAACCCGTCCACAGCCGATGTGGAGAACGCCGCCATGAGCGCCGACTCGCGCCGCCATGAGCGCCGACTCGCGCCGCCACGGGGGCCGAATCGGGTCAGCGGGGCAGGCCGAGGATCCGCTCGCCCGCGACGTTGCGCAGGATCTGGGTGGTGCCGCCGGCGATCGAGAGGCAGCGGGTGCTGAGCATCTCCCACAGGTCCGCGCGCAGCTGGTCGTCGGGGACCACGAGCCGGTCTGCCTGCAGCGCGACGACGAGCTCGGAGCCCTCCTGACGGCTGCGGACGCCGAGCAGCTTGGCCACCGACGACTCCGGGCCCGGACCACGACCGGCGAGCGAGCGCATCACGGTGCGTACGCCGAGCAGCGAGCACACGGTCGCCAGGGCGACGGCGCGGCCCACCTTCACCAGCTCGGCCTCGCCCACGCCCGCCGCCGCGAGCTCCACGGCGCGCTCGGTGCTCTTGCCCAGCCGGCTGGAGGCCATCGCGACCCGCTCGTTGGCGAGCGTGGTGCGGGCCAGGCGCCAGCCGTCGCCCGGCTCGGCGACCACGCAGTCGTCGGGCACGAAGACGTCGTCGAGGAACACCTCGTTGAACAGCGCGTCGCCGGTCATCTCCCGCAGCGGGCGGATCTCGATGCCCGGCGAGCGCCGCATGTCGACCAGGAAGTAGGTGATGCCGCGGTGCTGCGGGGCGTCGGGGTCGGTGCGCGCCAAGCAGATGCCCCAGTCGGCCTTCTGCGCCCCGGAGGTCCACACCTTCTGCCCGGTCAGCCGCCAGCCGCCGTCCACCCGCTCCGCGCGGGTGCGCAGCGAGGCCAGGTCGGAGCCGGCACCGGGCTCGGAGAACAGCTGGCACCACACCAGCTCGCCGAGCAGCGAGGGCGGCACGAACCGCTCCCGCTGGGCGTCGGTGCCGTGCTCGAGGATCGTGGGGACCGCCCATCCGGCGATCACCAGGTCCGGGCGCTCGACGCCGGCGCGGGTCAGCTCCTGGTCGATGACCAGCTGCTGCACCGCGTCCGCTCCCAGGCCGTACGGCGCGGGCCAGTGCGGCGTGAGGTAGCCGCTGTCGACCAGCGCGGCCCGGCGCTCGGGCCCGCTCAGCGCGGCGATCCGCTCGGCGGTCTCGCGGGCCTGCGGACGCAGCGGCTCGTCGCGGCCGTCGAGGTCGACCTCGACCACGCGGCGCTCGCCGGCGACCGCGCGGGACGCGAGCCGCACCGCCGCCGCGTCGCCGGAGCCGAGCAGCCCGCGCAGCGCGCTCGCGCGGCGGTAGTAGAAGTGCGCGTCGTGCTCGAAGGTGAAGCCGATGCCGCCGAGCACCTGGATGCAGGACTTCGCCACCTCCAACGCTGCGTCGAAGGCGACGGTGGCCGCCACGTCGCTGGCGTAGCTCCACTGCGCGTCGTCGCCGGACTGCGCGGCGTTCGCGACGTCCCAGGCCACGCTGGTGAGCGCCTCGGCGTGCTCGAGCATCTCCGCGCACAGATGCTTGACGGCCTGGAAGCTGCCGATCTTGCGGCCGAACTGCTCACGGACCTTCGCGTAGTCGACAGCGGTCGCTAGGCACCAGCGGGCCAGGCCGGCGGCCTCCGCGGCGCCCAGCGTCACCGCGGCGCGCCGGACCCGCTCGCGGCTGAGCCCGGGCACCGGGACCGCCCGCGTCTCGTCGACCAGCCGCGCGGTGCCGAAGCGCCGGGTCAGGTCGATGCCGGGGGCCCCGAGGATGATCTCGACGGCGTCGCGCGGCGCGAGCACCCAGGCGTCCGACGACGTCGCGAGCAGCACGTGGGTGGCCTGCGGCGCGTCCCAGACGATGTCACCGAGCGCCAGGCCGACGACCGCGCCCTCGGCCAGGGTCGCGGCATGCTCGGTCGGGCCGAGGAGCAGCGCCGCGACCGCCGGCCCGAGCAGCGCGCCCGGCACCAGCTCGTGGGCGCACGCCTCGATCGCCACCGCCACGTCGAGCACGGTGCCGCCTCCGCCGCCCGCGGCCTCGGGCAGCCCGATCGTGGTGATGCCCATCTCCTGGGCAGCCGACCAGACCCCGGCGAAGGCCGCGTCCTCGGCTCCCTCAGCGGCGCGCGCGAGGTCGCACCCGCCCAGGGACGAGGCCCACTTGCGCAGCGTGGCCGCGAGCTCGACGTGGTCCTCGGAGATCCCGATCGACATGCTTCGACCTTCCCGTGCGACGGACCCACGGCCCGCCAAAGTAGAACGTGTTCTGACTCTATAGTCTGCCGGCGTGACCTCGATGCCCGCCGACCTGCTCGACCACGCCCGCGCAGCCAAGGGCTTCATGCCCGAGGACGAGGGCCTGTTGCTTCACCGTGCCGCGTGCGAGCGTCTCGTGCACGGTCCGGTCCTGGAGGTCGGGACGTACTGCGGGAAGTCGGCGATCTACCTCGGCGCCGCGGCCCGCGAGGTGGGCGGTCCGCAGGCGGTCGTGTTCACCGTCGACCACCACCGCGGGTCCGAGGAGAACCAGGCGGGCTGGGAGCACCACGACCCGACGCTGGTCGAGGCCGAGACCGGCCTGATGGACACCCTCCCGGTGTTTCGCCGCACGATCGCGCGCGCCGGGCTGGAGGAGCAGGTGGTCGCCGTCGTCGGGCGCAGCACCACCGTCAGCGCCCACTGGCGCACCCCGCTGTCGCTGCTGTTCATCGACGGCGGGCACGCCGAGGAGCACGCGCAGAACGACTACTCCGGCTGGGCGCACTGGCTGATGCCGGGCGGGCTGCTGGTCATCCACGACGTGTTCCCCGACCCCGCCGACGGCGGCCAGCCGCCGTACCACGTGTTCCTGCGCGCGCTGGCCAGCGGCGCCTTCACCGAGGTCGAGGCGGTCGGCTCGATGCGGGTGCTGCGCCGCTCAGCCGGCGTGGCCGGGGATCCCGTCGGCTGAGACCTCCGGCGAGGGGCAACCGCATTCCAGAGCCAGCTCGCCGAAGTGCGGGGCCAGCGAGGAGCCGCGCATGATCCCCGATCCCGGCGTGCTGTGGCCGTAGGTCTCCCCCAGCGCGTCGGCGGCGAGCACCACCGCGGCGGCGGTGTAGGTCGTCCACTCCGGCGGCCAGTTGACGTCGTCGCCGTAGACCCAGCCGGTCCAGTACTTGCCGTCCTCGGCGCGCAGGTGCTGCATGTCGGCGAACAGCTGCTTGGCCCGCGCGTGGTCGCCGAGGTTGTCCAGGGCCATCACCAGCTCGCAGGTCTCCGCACCGGTGACCCAGGGGTTGGTGTCGACGCAGAGGATGCCGAGGCCGGGGCGCACGAAGTGCTCCCACTTGGCGTCGATCATCGCCAGGCCGTCGGCGCCGCCGACCGCCCCGCCGAGGACCGGGTAGTACCAGTCCATCGAGTGCTTGGCCTTGTCGAGGAACAGGTCGCGGTGCTCGCGCAGCGCGTGGCCGAGCCGGCCGCCGGCGAGCTCCCACTCCGGCTGCGGGTCGCCGAGCAGGTCCGCGAGCGCCACCCCGGCGCGCAGCGACTGGTAGATGCTGGAGGACCCGGCCAGCAGTGCGCCTTCCTCCTCCGGCGTCCAGTTGATCCCGCCGAACGCCAGCTGCTGGGAGACCACCCAGTCCAGCCCGGCGCGCACCGAGTCCCAGTGCCGGCGTACGAAGGCGATGTCGGAGCGGACCAGCCAGTGGTGCCACAGCCCCACCGCGAAGTACGCCGACATGTTGACCTCGCCGCGCGGGTCCTCGACCTCGCCGCCGACGATCTTCATCGGCCACGAGCCGTCGGCGCGCTGCATGGTGGGCACCCAGTCGTAGGCCCGCTCGGCGGCCTCGACCTGGCCGCCCACGAGCATCGCCATCGCGGCCTCGACGTGGTTCCAGATGTCGGTGTGCTCGCCGGTCGTCCACGGCACCGATCCGCAGGGCTCCTGCATCCGCGCGATCGACGCCGCGGTCTCGGCCACGTCGGCGGCGGTCAGGACGCCCTGCACCCACGGCACCCGGGCGAGGTCGACGGGCGAGGTGGGCCCCTCAGGCATCGGCGGCGTCGGGCTTGCGGAAGTACAGCACCATGCTCTTGCCGATCAGCGGGTCGAGGACCTTGCCGGCCAGCCGCAGCGCCTTGGGCTGCTTCATGATCTCCCACACCAGGAGCTTGTGGTAGGCGCGGGCGAGCGGGTGCTCGTCGTTCTCGACACCGACCGCGCACTTGATCCACCAGTACGGCGAGTGCAGGCCGTGGGCGTAGTCGCGGCTCTCGAACTCCAGACCGGCCTTGGTGACCTTGTCGGTCAGCTCCTTGTCGGTGTAGATGCGGATGTGGCCGCCCTCGACGTTGTGGTAGTCGTCGGAGAGCTTCCAGTTGACGATCTCGGGGAACCAGCGCGGCACGGAGACCGCGAGGGTGCCGCCCGGGCGCAGCACGCGCACCAGCTCCTGGATCGCCTGGATGTCGGCCGGGATGTGCTCGAGCACCTCCGCGGCGACGATGCGGTCGAACTCGCCGTCGGCGAACGGCAGCGCCAGCGCGTCACCCTCCTTGACGTCGGCCTCGGCGCCGGCCGGCACCTCGCCGGCCTCCTTCATCGCCACGAACAGCTCGCGCACCTTGGCCAGCTCATCGGCGTCCATGTCGAAGGCGATCACGTCGCCGCCGCGGCGGTACATCTCGAAGGCGTGGCGCCCGGCGCCGCAGCCCATGTCGAGGACACGGTCGCCGGGGCGCAGCCCGAGGCGTTCGAAATCAACTGTCAGCATCGGTGTGCTCCTCCTGCTCGCGCCGGTACTCGGCGATGACGTCCTCGTAGGCGGCGGCGACCTTGACGGCCACCGCGCGCCAGCTGAACAGCTCCTCGACGCGCTTGCGACCGGCGCGTCCCATCCGCTCGCGGCGCTCGGGGTCGTCGAGCAGCGCGGCGATCGCCGCGCCGAGCTCGCCCACGTCGCCGGGCGTGACCAGGTCGGCGCACTCGCCGTCCGGGCCGACGACCTCGGGGATCGCGCCGGCGCGGGAGACCACCAGCGGGGTCGCGCACGCCATCAGCTCGGCGGTGGGCAGCGAGAAGCCCTCGTAGAGCGAGGGCACGCAGGCAAGCTCCGCCGAGCCCATCAGCTCGACCAGCTCGGCGTCGCTGACACCGGAGACGAACCGGACCGAGTCGGTGATGGCGAGCTTGTCGATGAGCTTCTCGGTGCGACCGCCCGGACGCGGCTTGGTGACCAGCACCAGCTCCAGGTCGCGCTCGGTGCGCAGCTTGGCGAACGCCTCGAGCAGCGTGGAGATGCCCTTCATCGGGGCGTCGGCGCTGGCCATCGCCAGGATCCGCCCCGGCACCCGCGGCTTCGTCGGCGGCACGAACCCGTCGTCGACGCCGAGCAGGATGACCTGCATCCGGGCCGGGTCGACGCCGAAGTCCTTCGCGATGTCGCGCTTGGACGCCTCCGAGGGCGTCATGATCCGGCGGGCGGCGCGCGCGACCTTGGCCTGCATCCGCAGGAAGCCGTACCAGCGCCACAGCGTGAACTTGCGCCACGGGTTGCGGGTCTGGGCGATGTCGATGCGCCGGTCGAAGGTGATCGGGTGGTGCAGCGTGGTGATCAGCGGCAGGCCGAGCTTCTCGATCTCGAGCATGCCGTAGCCCAGGACCTGGTTGTCGTGGACGATGTCGAAGTCCTCGACGCGGTCCTCGAGCAGCCGGGCGGCGCGCAGGCTGAAGGTCTTGGGCTCGGGGAACCCCGCGATGCACATCGTGGCAAACTCCTCCACGTCGATGCGGTCGCGGAACTCGCGCAGCTTCGGCACCCGGAACGGGTCCGGCTGGCGGTAGAGGTCGAGGCTCGGCACCTTGGTCAGCGTGACGCCGGGGTGGTCGAGCTCGGGGTAGGGCTGGCCGGAGATGACCTCGACCTGGTGGCCGAGGTTGGCCAGCTCCCGACTCAGGTGGCGCAGGTAGATGCCCTGACCTCCGGTGTGGGGATGGCTGCGGTAGGACAGCATCGCGATCCGCACACTGTGGCCTTTCTCGAGGTGATCACCGGGACTCGCCGCGACCAGCAGCGCAGGTGCGCCTCGAGCCCAGCAAAGTAGAACGTGTTCCTATCATGGTCTACGCATTGGTAGCCTAGGGGACGCCACGGCGGCGCCGAGCCCGGCCCCGCGACGTACGCCACATCCCGATCCACCACAACCCAGCAAGGGGTAGTCCCGTGAGCAGCGCCAACTCGCTGAGTGTCGAGGAGCTCGGATCCGCAGCCCAGCGCGACCGGCGCAAGCGGATCCTCGACGCGACGATCGAGCTCGCCTCCCAGGGCGGTTTCGACGCCGTGCAGATGCGAGCGGTCGCCGAGCGCGCCGACGTCGCCCTCGGCACGCTGTATCGCTACTTCCCCTCCAAGATCCACCTGCTGGTATGCGCGCTGAGCCGCGAGCTCGAGCGCGCCGAGCTGGTGCTCCGCGACCGTCCGGCCGTCGGCGACACCCCGGCGGAGCGGGTCATCAACATCTTGAAGCGGACCAGCCGCGGCATGCAGGGCGACTCCCACCTGACCGAGGCGCTGACCCGGGCGTTCATGTTCGCCGATGCCTCGGTGGCCCAGGAGATCCACGGGGTCGGCATGATCCTGACCCGCATGATGACCCGGGCGATGCACCCGGGCCGCGAGGAGTTCACCGAGGACGACGTCGCGATCGCCCGGGTGCTCGGCGACGTGTGGCTCTCCGCGCTCGTCGCCTGGGTGACCGGGCGCACCAGCGCCGAGCAGACCGCCCGCCACATCGAGGTCGCGGTCAACCTGCTGCTGCGCGAGCACTGAGCACCCGGCCCCACCGGCCCATGCCTCAGACGGTGACCGAGGCCGCCGTCGTACCGCCGAGCTCCATGGCCGGCAGCCCGAGCTTGCGGTGGTCCCAGCTGCGCACCCGGTCGACGTCGAGGCGTACGACGACCCGGTTGTGGGTCATCGTCTCCACGAACGGGCGCAGCTCCTCGGAGTAGGGGCCGTTGTAGCGCTCGAAGACGTTGACGCACACCTTCCACAACAGCTCGGGGTCGTCCTCGACGACCACGCCGGTGCCCTCGAGCGCGACGCCGCGCAGCTGGTCGTAGGTCTGCCCGGCCTCCACCAGGAAGCTCATCCGCCCGTCGCGACGCAGGTTGAGCGCCTTCTGCGACTTGCCCTTGGTCTCGAGATAGATCGTGCCGTCGAGGTGGGCGTACCACATCGCGACCAGGTGGACGGCGCCCTGAGCGCCGACGGTCGCGACGGTGGCGTTGCGCTGCTCGGTGAGGAAGTCCTCGATCTCCTGGTCGGTCATGACGATCTGGCTGCGCTGCTTGGCCATCGGGCAGGGGGCTCCTGTCGGGGGTGGGGGGTGGGGCTCAGCCGCCGAAGGCGTGCGTCGCGGTGACGCCGCCGTCCACGGAGATCTCGGCGCCGTTGATGTAGGCGCTCTCCTCGCTGGCGAGGAAGACGTAGAGGGGTGCGACGTCGCCGGGCTGGCCCACCCGGCGCAGGGGGACACGGGAGGCGCCGTACTCCATCGCGGCGTCGCCGCCGTGCACCCGCGTCATCGGGGTGTCGATCATGCCGGGGTGCACCGAGTTGACCCGGATGCCCTGGGGCCCGAGCTCCATCGCCGCGCACTTCGTCATCCCGCGGATCGCCCACTTGGTCGCGGCGTACGCCGTGCAGCCGGCCATGCCGGCCAGCCCCTCGACGGAGGAGGCGTTGACGATGGCGCCGCCGCCCTGCTCGCGCATGGTCGGCACCACCGCCTGCATCCCGAGGAAGCAGCCGAGCTGGTTGACCCGGAACAGCGTCTCCACCTCGGTGACCGGCATCGAGTCGATCTGCCCGAAGCGCAGGATGCCGGCGTTGTTGGCCAGCACCGAGACCGCGCCGAAGCGGCGCGCGGTCTCCTCGACCACGCTCACCCAGGAGGCGGCGTCGCCGACGTCGTGGTGGACGAAGTGGGCGGACTCCCCCAGCGAGGCAGCCAGCTCCTGCCCGGCGTCCTTGGCCACGTCGGCGAGCACGACCCGGGCGCCCTCCTCGACGTAGGCGCGCGCGATCGCGGCGCCCTGGCCCATGGCCGCGCCGGTGACGATCGCGACCTTGCCGGCCAGCCGGCCGGTCACGGCTCGAGCGCCATGATCGAGTCCGCGGAGAACCCGCGGGCCGGGTCGCGGCCCACGAAGTGGGAGCCGACCTGCTTGTCGAGGTCGGCGAGGTCCCACACGGCCCCGCTCTTGTCGAAGCGCTGCTCGACGACGGGCGGTGCGACCAGGGCGACCATCCCGCCGTAGACGACGAAGACCTGCCCGGTGATCGTGTCGGCCGCCGGCGAGGCGAGGTAGGCCACGACCGGGGCGACGTGGGCGGGCGAGTACGGGTCGACCTCGGCGCCGGACTCGTCGGCACCGAAGACCTCCGCGGTCATCGCGGTGCGGGCGCGCGGGCAGATCGCGTTGGCTCGCACCCCGATCCGCTCCAAGCCGCGAGCGGTGGACATGGTCAGCGCGACGATGCCGGCCTTGGCGGCGGCGTAGTTGGGCTGTCCGGGCGGTCCGGCGAGGAACGCCTCCGAGGCGGTGTTGACGACCCGCCCGTAGACCGGCGCGCCGGTCTGCTTGGCCACCCCGCGCCAGTACGCCGCGGCGTTGCGCGAGAGCAGGAAGTGCCCGCGCAGGTGGACGCGGATGATCGCGTCCCACTCCTCGTCGCTCATGTTGAACAGCATCCGGTCGCGGGTCATGCCGGCGTTGTTGACGACCACGTCGAGGGAGCCGAAGCCGTCGACCGCCGCGGCGAGCATCGCGTCGGCGGTGCTGCGCTCGGCGACGTCGCCCTCGACCACGCGCACCTGCCCGCCGCGCGCGCGGACCTCCGCGGCCACCTCGTCGGCGGCACCGGGGAGGTCGTTGAGCACCAGCTGTGCGCCGGCGTCGGCGAGGGCCAACGCCTCGGCGCGGCCGAGCCCGGCACCGGCGCCGGTCACGACGGCGACCCGGCCGTCGAGGGAGAGTCGGGGATCCAGTGGAGCAGGCACGCGCTCAGCCCTCCAGGGTGATCGCCGCGCGCGGGCAGGCCGCGGCGGCGCGCTTGACGTGGTCGACGTTGTCCGACGTCGTCTCCTCTGCCTTGAGCTGGAGGAAGTCGTCGTCGTCGAGCTCGAACACCTCGGGGGCCATCGCCTCGCAGAGTCCGTTGGACTCGCACAGGTCGAAGTCGACCTTGATCCTCATCGTGGGTCTCCTAGCTTGCTTCACTCGAGTGACCGGGGAACACCTTGGCGCTCGGGTCGATCGCCACGGCAGCGTTGTTGACAGCTGTCGCCGCCTCGCCGAACCCGACGGCGATCAGTCGCACCTTGCCGGGGTAGTCGGTGACGTCGCCGGCCGCGAACACCCGCGGCAGGCTGGTGCGCATCGAGGGGTCGACGACCACGTGCCGCTTGGAGACCTCCAGGCCCCACTCCTGGATGGGCCCGAGGTCGGCGATGAAGCCGAGCGCGGCGACCACTGCCTGGGCGGGATGCGTGGTCGTCTCGCCGCCGATGACGACGTCGATCTCCTCGACCGTGCTCTCGCCGCGCAGGGCGCTGACCTCGGCGTTGGTCAGGATGCGCACCGAGGACGCCCGGACCTGCTCCACGGTGCGCGCGTGGGCGCGGAAGGCGTCACGGCGGTGCACCAGGGTCACCGAGGCCGCGATCGGCTCCAGGTGCAGCGCCCAGTCGAACGCGCTGTCGCCCCCGCCGACGATCACGACGTCGCGGCCGGCGTACGGCGCGAAGCTGGGGACGAAGAACTCCAGTCCACGACCGAGCCACCCCTCGCCGGCCGGCAGCGGCCGCGGGGAGAACCGACCGATGCCGGCGGTGATCAGCACCGCGCCGGCGCGCACCTGCGTGCCGTCGTCGAGCCCGACGCTGACGCCGTCGTCGTCGTGCTCGAGGGTCTGCGCGGTGCGCTCGAGGAGGTACTCGGGCTTGGCGGTGTTGGCCTGCTCGACCAGGCCTGCGACCAGGTCGCGCCCCTTGACCGAGGGGAAGCCGGCGATGTCGAGGATCTGCTTCTCGGGGTACATCGCGGTGACCTGGCCGCCGAGCTCGGGCAGCGAGTCGACCACCGCCGTCCGCAGCCCGCGGAAGCCCGCGTAGTAGGCGGCGAAGAGGCCGGTCGGGCCCGCGCCGATGATCAGGAGGTCTGTGTCCACGGTCACAACCGCGATCCTTCCCCTCCCCCGGTGAGGCCTCAAGACCCCACGCTGCGGTCCAGACGACCCATTTCTGCAACAGGTTCTAATTTAGCAGAGCGTGTCGCCGCCGTCACGCTTCGGCCGACTGCGCCTACCATCGCCGGGTGAGCGCCCCTTCCACGCCGAGCGTCCGCACCGTGCTGGGCACCCACCCCTCCGCCGTCCTGCTCGGCGCCCAACTGGTCGCCGTCCTCGCCTACCCCTTCCTCGACGACGCCGCCGCGGGCCGTGCCGTGCTGGGGGTCGTGCAGATGGCCGTCGTCCTCATCGCCGGCTGGGCCGTACGCCGCACGCCGGTGCTGAGCTGGGTGGCGGCGTGCTTCGGCGTGCCGGCGATGGCGTTCACGGTGGCCGAGGCGATCGCCCCGACCAGCGACTGGGTGATCCTGGTCTCCGCGCTGCTGCACGCGCCGTTCTACTTCTACGTCTCCTACGCGATGATCCGCTACCTCTTCCACGACGACCGGGTCACCCGTGACGAGCTCTACGCGACGGGTGCGGCGTTCACGGTGGTGGCCTGGGCCTTCGCCTACCTCTACGCCGCGGCGCAGGTCGTGTGGCCGGGTTCCTTCATCGGCGCCGAGGGCGGCGACGCGCGCGACTGGTTCGAGCTGCTCTACCTGTCCTTCTCGGTGCTCACCAGCGTCGGACTCTCCGACGTCGCGCCGGTCGCCGCGCACGCCCGCTCGATCGTGATGGTGGAGATGGTGACCGGCGTGCTCTACGTGGCGCTGGTGGTCTCACGCCTGGTCGGACTGACCGTCAGCCGTCGGACGTCGTGACCTACGCCGGACCGTGCGGTGCGCCCAGGTCGTCCCATCCGGCCGGGCGCAGGCGCGCGGGCAGGCCGACGACCACGAGCCGGTAGGACTCCTCGAGCGCCGCGACCAGCTCCTCGTCGGGGATCGCCCCGTCCAGGCGCAGGTCGTTCCAGCCGTTCCGACCGAGGTAGGGCATCACCGCGGCGTCCTCGGGATAGCGGTGCAGCCACTCGTCGGCCTCCTCGCGCGTCCGGGCGGACTTCACCCCGACCGCGTCGGCCTTCAGGAAGGCGAAGATCTTGCCGCGCTCCCCCGGCCCGACCTTGATCACCGGGTGCTCGTGGTCCCACGGGTTGTCGGCCCAGGCGCCGGGCATCGCCAGCGAGCGCGCGGTCAGCTCCTCGACGTCCATGCCCCGATCATCGCCGACTCAGAACGTCGCAGGCGCCTGCGTGCGCGCCGCGCCCAGTGCGGTGCGCGCCCTGCGGCGGTAGCGCCAGGTCTGGAGCAGACCCAGCGCCCAGAACGGGAACTGCACGCTCATCGCCCAGGTGAAGGCCTCGGGCGGGTAGTCGGTGCCACCGCCGGGGGTGCGCCAGTCGAGGACGACGCCGACCAGGATGACCAGCAGCAGGGTCGCGTAGAAGCCCGCCTGGTTGATGATCCCGGTGGCGCTGGCCAGCCGTTCGGCGGGGTTGGACGTGCGGCCGATGTCGAAGCCGATCACCGACGCGGGTCCGCCGACGGCCACCACCACCACGAGGACGACCAGCAGCCACATCGGGGCGTCCCCCGGCCAGGCGAGGACGACGGCCCAGGTCAGCGCCATCGTGGCGACCACTGTCAGCACGATCGTGGAGCGGTGCCAGGGGTTGTTGCCGATGTACCAGCCGATGACCGGTCCGGCGACGATGAAGGTGAGCACCATCAGCGACAGCAGCAGGCCGGCCTCGCCGGGCGTGCGACCCTCGCCCTTCACGAAGAACGGGTAGCCCCACAGCATGGACAGCAGGTTGGCGCTGAACGGCGTGCAGAAGTGCACCCAGAACCCCAGACGCGTCCCCGGCAGCCGCCAGGCCTCGACGAGCCCGCCGACCAGGGCGCGCGCCGACGTGCTGGGTCCACGGACGTGGCGTGCCTCGGGGCTGTCGCGCACGACGAGCAGCACCGCCACGCCGATCAGCAGACCGAGTGCCGCGGCGACCAGGTAGGCACGGGTCCAGCCCACGGTGCCCAGCGCCCAGGTCATCGGGGCCGCGGCGGCCAGGGCACCGAGCTGGCCGAACGTGCCGGTGAGCTGGGTGAACACCGGGATCCGGCGCACCGGGAACCAGCTGCTCACCACGCGCAGCACGCAGATGAACACCATGGCGTCGCCCGCCCCGACGACCACCCGCGCGAGGAGCGCGAGCGCATAGGAGTCGGCGAGCGCGAAGATCGTCTGGGCGGCGGTCATCAGGGCCAGGCCGGTGAGCAGCACGGTACGCGGACCGAAGCGGTCCACCAGGAGACCGACCGGCATCTGCATCAGCGCATAGACCAGCAGCTGGAGCATCGTGAACGTCGCCAGCTGCGCCGCGGAGATGTCGAAGCGCTCGCTGGCGGCCAGGCCGGCGACGGCCAGCGACGAGCGGTGGAAGACCGCCAGCACGTAGACGCTGAGAGCGACCGCCCAGACCGCGATGGATACCGCGAACCGCGGCGCTGGCTGGCCTGTCACCGCCTCATCGTAGGAGTCCTCGGTCGAGGCATTACTCGTTGCCCTCGGGATCGGACATCACCAGGTGTCCGGCGCCTATCGGCGGCGCGGCCATCCCGGCGATGGCGGGGGCAGCTGGTATCCGGTCCTACGATGGCTCGGGTGAGCACCGATGACCCCTGGGCGGGATTCAGCCTGGACCCGCGCCTCCCGCAGCACGCCGCCCTGCGGGCCTCGGACGCCGACCGCGCCGTCGTCCACCAGCTGCTCGGCCAGGCCTACGCCGACGGCCGCCTCGATCACGACGAGCTCGAGGAGCGCAGCACCGCCGCCGACGCGCTCAAGACCTACGGCGAGATTCCGGCCCTGGTCGTCGACCTGGTGCCGATGACCCTCACCGCCGGGTCCGGGCTCCCGGTCCCGATGCGCGCCGAGGACGTACGCCGCGAGGCGGTCCGGCGCTACGCGGCCGAGCGCCGCTCGGCGATCCTCGCCTTCATCGGCCCCACCCTCATCTGCTGGGCGGTCTGGGTGGCGACGTCCTTCGGCGGCGGCTCCTTCGAGCCGTACTTCCCGTGGCCGCTGATCGTCATGGCGGTCACGCTCGTCAACCTGCTGCGCGCCACCGTGGGTCGCCACGAGCGGATCGAGGAGCACGTGCGTCGCATCGAGCGGCAGCGGGCGAAGGCGTTGAAGCGGCAGCGCCGCGGCCTGCCGCCGGCGTACTGAGTCGGGTCCCGGCCGGCTCGCCCGCCGGGTCGAGAGCTACTTCGTCGCCTCGATCATCTGGCGCAGCTCCTTCTTGAGCTCGGAGATCTCATCGCGCAGCCGGGCGGCCACCTCGAACTGCAGCTCCGCGGCGGCGTTGCGCATCTGGTCGGTGAGGTCCTGGACCAGCTGGGCCAGGTCGGCGCTCGGCATGCCGGCGAGGTCGGCGGCGTGCTTGCCGGCGTCGGCCCCCAGCGCGGGGACCGGCTGCTTGGCCTTCACCCCGCCGGCGCGACCCTTGGCCTCGGTGCCGGCCCAGGTCTGCAGCAGCGCCTGGGTGTTCTCGTCCTCGCGGGCGAGCATGTCGGTGATGTCGGCGATCTTCTTGCGCAGCGGCGTCGGGTCGATGCCGTGGGCGGTGTTGTAGGCGACCTGCTTCTCGCGACGCCGGTTGGTCTCCTCGATCGCCTTCTCCATCGAGGGGGTGATCTTGTCGGCGTACATGTGCACCTGACCGGAGACGTTGCGCGCCGCGCGCCCGATCGTCTGGATCAGCGACTTGTCCGAGCGCAGGAACCCCTCCTTGTCGGCGTCGAGGATCGCGACCAACGACACCTCGGGCAGGTCGAGGCCCTCGCGGAGCAGGTTGATGCCGACCAGGACGTCGTACTCGCCGAGGCGCAGGTCGCGCAGCAGCTCGATGCGCTTGAGGGTGTCGACCTCGGAGTGCAGGTAGCGGGTGCGGATGCCGGCGTCGAGGAGGTAGTCGGTGAGGTCCTCGGACATCTTCTTGGTGAGCGTGGTGACCAGGACCCGCTCGTGACGCTCGGTGCGCAGCCGGATCTCGTGGATCAGGTCGTCGATCTGTCCCTTGGTCGGCTTGACCACGACCTCGGGGTCGATCAGGCCGGTCGGGCGGATGATCTGCTCGACGGTGTCGCCGCCGACCTTGTCGAGCTCGTAGTCGCCGGGGGTCGCGGAGAGGTAGATCGTCTGCCCGATGCGCTCGAGGAACTCCTCCCAGCGCAGCGGCCGGTTGTCCATCGCGCTGGGCAGGCGGAACCCGTGGTCGACCAGGTTGCGCTTGCGCGACATGTCGCCCTCGTACATCCCGCCGATCTGCGGGACCGCGACGTGGGACTCGTCCACGACGAGCACGAAGTCCTCGGGGAAGTAGTCGAGCAGGGTGTTGGGGGCGCTGCCGGGGGCGCGGCCGTCCATGTGCATCGAGTAGTTCTCGATGCCCGAGCAGGAGCCGACCTGGCGCATCATCTCGATGTCGTAGGTGGTGCGCATCCGCAGCCGCTGGGCCTCCAGCAGCTTGCCCTCGCGCTCGAACTTCGCGAGCTGCTGCTCGAGCTCGGCCTCGATGCCGGCGATCGCGCGCTCCATGCGCTCGGGGCCGGCGATGTAGTGCGAGGCCGGGAAGACGTGGAGCTCCTCGTCCTCGGTCAGCACCTCGCCGGTGACGGCGTGCAGCGTCATCAGCCGCTCGATCTCGTCGCCGAAGAACTCGATGCGCACGGCGTGCTCCTCATAGACCGGGAAGATCTCGAGGGTGTCGCCGCGGACCCGGAAGGTGCCGCGGGTGAAGGACATGTCGTTGCGGGTGTACTGGATCTCGACGAGGCGGCGCAGGATCGAGTCGCGGTCGTGCTCCTCGCCGACGCGCAGGCGCAGCATCCGGTCGACGTACTCCTGCGGGGTGCCGAGGCCGTAGATGCAGGAGACCGTCGAGACCACGATCACGTCGCGGCGGGTCAGCAGCGAGTTGGTCGCGCTGTGCCGCAGCCGCTCGACCTCCTCGTTGATCGAGGAGTCCTTCTCGATGTAGGTGTCGGTCTGCGGGACGTAGGCCTCGGGCTGGTAGTAGTCGTAGTAGCTGACGAAGTACTCGATGGCGTTGTCGGGGAACAGCTGGCGCAGCTCGTTGGCGAACTGTGCGGCGAGGGTCTTGTTGGGCTGGAGCACCAGCACCGGGCGCTGCACCTGCTCGGCCACCCACGCCACCGTGGCGGTCTTGCCGGTGCCGGTGGCGCCGAGCAGGACGATGTCTTGGACCCCGGCGTTGACCCGCTTGGTGATCTCCGCGATCGCCGACGGCTGGTCGCCGGAGGGTGAGTAGTCGGAGACGACCTTGAAGGGCGCCACGCGGCGTTCGAGATCGGTGACCGGTCGCATGACACCGAGCCTAGACGCGACCCCCCGACAACCTGGACGGGCGCTTCGTGGCGGCGTTGACTAGGTTGGCTCCGTGACGAGTCCCGCCGCGCGCACCGACCGCCTGTTGCTGATCCTGCGCAGGACGCTCGGCTCGTTGGTCGCCGCGCCGTTCGCGGTCGCGATCGCGATGTCGCTGGTCGACTCCTACCGCCGCCGCGGCAAGAAGCCGAAGCCGTTCCCGGTCACGCCGCCGCGCAGCGTGGACGTCGGCGACGGCACGATCACGACCTACACCTACGGCGCCGACCTCTACGCCGACATGCTCGCCGCCATCGAGGGCGCGAAGCGCCAGGTGCTGTTCGAGACCTACCTGTGGAAGGGCGACGAGGTCGGCGAGCGGTTCAAGCGCGCGCTGGCCGACGCCGCCCGGCGCGGCGTGGAGGTGTACTGCATCTACGACGGCTTCGGGAACCTCGTCGTCTCCCCGCGGTTCAAGCGCTTCCCGCGCCCCATGAAGGTCCTGCGCTTCCCGTCGTACGCCGCCGGCTGGCGCTTCTTCGACGTCACCCGCTACGGCCGCGACCACCGCAAGATCCTGGTGGTGGACGACTCCGAGGCGTTCGTGGGCGGCTACAACATCGGCTCGGCGTACGAGACCGAGTGGCGCGACACCCACATCCGGGTCACCGGCCCGGCGGTGTGGGACCTCAAGCGGGCCTTCGCCGACTTCTGGAACCTCAACCGCCGCCGGCGGCTGCGCGCCAGCGAGCCGCCGCTGCTGCTGGACACCGCCTCCACCTGGGAGCCGCAGATCCGGGTGCACCGCAACGTGCCCCGGCTGTGGATGTTCCCGATCCGCAACCTCTACCTCGAGGCGATCGCCCGCTCCTACCGGCGGGTCTGGCTGACCACCGCCTACTTCCTGCCCGACCAGGACTTCGTCGACACGCTCCGGACGGCGGCGCTGCGCGGGGTCGACGTGCGGCTCCTCGTGCCCCTGAAGTCCAACCACGTCGTGGCCGACTGGATCTCGCGCGGCTACTACAGCCAGCTGCTCGACGCCGGGGTGCGGATCTTCCGCTACCGCGACGCGATGGTCCACGCGAAGACCATGACCATCGACGGCAGCTGGAGCACGGTCGGCACCGCGAACATCGACCGGCTCAGCCTCCAGGGCAACTACGAGATCAACATCGAGATCTTCGACGAGGGCCTGGCGCAGAACCTGGAGGAGATCTTCTCCGTCGACCAGTCCCACTCCCTCGAGCTCACCGCGGGCGAGTGGGCCGCGCGCGACCTGCACCGCAAGTTCACCGAGTACGTGCTCGCCCCGCTGCGTCCGCTGCTCTGAGGCATCGCGCTCAGCCGACCCCGTTGATCTGGTCGACCGCCCCCTGGGCGTCCCCGACGTCGTAGTGGTCGATCGCCACGAAGTTGGGGATCTGGCCGCGCTCGCGCCAGCACTGCTCCAGGCGCGACAGCACCGCCTCCTCGGAGTTCACCCGCCGGGCGCTGGCGACCTTGGTGGCGAACCCGCTGAGCCAGTGGTTGACCAGGAACAGCGGCGCGGTCGCGCGGCCGCGGAACAGCTCGCAGCTGAAGTCGCTGGGACGCTCGAAGGAGTACGGCGTGTCCTGGGACCAGATCGTGGCGTCGATGATCCAGGGGTACTCCTCCCCGCCGCCGACGTTCTCGTGCAGCACGACCACCCGGTGGCCGGACTCGCCCATCTCCGCCAGCGTCGGCCACGGCTCGCCGGGCACCGGGGTGTGGACGTAGGGCAGCAGGCCCGCGTCGTCGAAGACCTTCGCGGTGTCCTCCGGGCTGACCTCGTCCTGGATGAAGAAGGTCACCACCTCGCGGGGGTTGGCCTCCAGCCACGCCTCGACCTCGGTCATCAGCGGCGTCCACGGGGTCGAGCCCAGCTCGCACAGCGCATGGCACAGGTACGGCTCCGGCTCCCCCGTCGGCTCCAGCGACAGCGCCGAGCGCACCCGCAGCGCCGACTCGACCACTGCCTCGCCATACAGCTCACGGGCCTCGGCCAGGGCCTGGTCGCGCCCGTCCTCGGCGGTGGCAGTGACGCCCTCGCGGTCGGTGGGCTGGCCGTACCAGGAGTCGATGAGGAACACCCGGACGCCGTCCTCGAGCTGCCCCATCACGCCGGTCGGCTGCTCGCCGAGGAACCAGCCTGACTCGTCGACGGCCGACATCGAGTTGTGCGTGGCGACCTGGGCGATCTCGTCGTAGCGCCGGTCGCAGAGCTCGACGTACCCGTTGCAACCGGGCTCGGGTGCGCTCGCCGCGGGGTAGGTCGTACCGGCCGGCCAGCCACCGAGGACCAGCGTCCCGGCGATCAACAGCGCCGCGAGGCCACCGGCGAGGGCCCGCAGCACCGGCCCGTGGGCACGTCCGGGGCGTGCCGACACGCGGTCGACATAGGTGATGAGCGAGCGCGCCAGCTCCAGCAGCCCGAAGAGCGTGAGGGCCACGCCCAGGGCGGCGAGCACCGCGGCGAGCATCTGGAGCGGGCGTGCGACCAGCAGCACGCCGAGCAGGACGAGCGCCGCGCCGCGCACGGCAGTGGCCCGTGGGGTCCCGGTGCCCAGCGCGAGCTCGCGGCCGCGTGCGGCGAGCGCGGCCGGCGACTGCCGCGCCTCCGGCGTGGAGACCAGGACCGTGAGGAGGGCGACCGCCCCGACGACGGCGGTGGTGCGCCACAGCGCGTCGTCGAGCTCGTCCCAGATCGCCAGCACAAGCGCCCCGGACAGGTCGTCGTCGAGCTGCGCACCGAGGACGGCGCCGGTGACGACGTTGCCGACGACCAGGAGCGCGACCACGACGAGCGCGCCCTCGCCGACCGTGCGCAGCGCGGTGTCCCAGGTGCGGCGTCGTACCAGCCCCGCGCCGGCCAGGAGCAGCACCCCGAGCAGCGGCAGCAGCCAGGACAGCAGCGAGATGGCCTGGGCGGTCTCGATCAGCTCGGCGGTGAGCTCCTGTCCGCCGAACGCCGACAGCGTGACCTCGAGGTCGTCGGGGATCTTCGCGCCCGCGTCGGGCGCGACCTCGCGCAGCGCGGTGACGAGCACGGCGGCGACGTCGGCGATGCGCAGCACCACCTGGTCCTGGTCGGTGGAGACCAGGGCGCCGTGCAGCGGCTCGAGCACCGAGCGCACCACCGGCCCGAGCGCGTCGCTCGCGATCAGCGCGCTCGCCGTGGACTCGACCAGGGGACGCAGGGCGCCCAGCTCCGGCTCGACCTCGAGGACCTGGTCGGTCAGGGCGACGCCGAGGTGCCGGGCGACCGCCGGGTCCGCGCGCACCGCGTCGGCGTGCTCGGCGAAGGCGCCGCCGTCGACGACCTCACGGTTCACGACGCCGGCGAGGACCCCGACGAAGAGGCACAGCACCCCGAGGACCGTCAGCAGCCGCACGAGCCAGCGGGCAGGCGGGCTCAGGACCGGCCGCTCGACGGGCTGCTCGAGCGGCGGCGGGTCCTCGTGTGCGGCCACGTGCGGAGCCTAGTGCGTCTCGACCGCACGGTGCGCTGCTCGACCGGCCCAGCGCCTCAGCGCCGCCGGACCTGGGCGGGCAGGTGGGTGCGGGGTGCCATCCGGGGTCCGTGGCGGGGCCGACGCAGCCCGGCGACGACCAGCAGCAGCGGCACCCGTCCGCGCTGGGGGCGCCAGGGCTCGAGGAACACCTCGAGCTCGGCGTCGTCGAACGGGGTGCCGGTCAGCGCCCAGCCGACGTCCTTGGCCACGTGGTAGTCGCCGAAGGACACCGCATCGGGGTCGCCGTGCGCACGCTGGCGCACCTCCGCACTGGTCCAGACGCCGATGCCCGGGAGGGATCGCAGCCGGCGATCCACCTCCTCGCCCGGCAGGCCGACCGTGCGCTCGAGGGCCTCCGCGACCCGGGCGGCCGTCACGATCGCACGCGAGCGGGCGCCGTCGACGTGCATCTGCAGCCAGGCCCACGACGGGACGCGGCGCAGCGCTTCGGCACCCGGCTGGACGCGCAGCCGGCGGTCGGCGCCGGGGCCAGGCGCCGGCTCGCCGTAGCGCTGGACCAGCATCCGGAAGCCGGCGAACGCCTCCTGGCCGGTCACCTTCTGCTCGAGCACCGCCGGCACCAGGGCCTCGAGCACCAGTCCGGTGCGCCCGAGGCGCAGGTGCGGGTGGCGCCGCCACGCCTCCTCCAGCACCGGGTGCCGGGGCTCGAAGCCGCGCCAGTCGTCGCTGTCCCCGAGCAGGTCCGGGACCGAGGCCAGGGCCCAGTCGGCCCCCGGGCCCCAGGCCCGCGCGTGGATCTCGCCGAGGTCGCGGCGCGCGTGCAGGACCAGGGTCGCCGGGCCCTCCGGCGTACCGATCCCGCGCCAGTGGCGGCCCGCCTCGTCCACCTGGTAGGTCGGGTCCCCCGGCCCGCGGCGCAGCGCGCGCATCGTCTGCGGGGTGGCCGGCCACGACGGGCGCCACACCCGCTCGCGGGCGGTGGAGGTGCTCACCCCTCGACGCTAACCCGCCCCGCCGACAGGTGGTCGTCGGGGCCGATCACGGCGACGCGATGACCCGGTCCCGGGCTGGTCGGCTGACGGCGGTGTTCTGCGGTCACCGGCTGGCAGCTGCGCACCGCTGTCTCGCCCGTCGAGCCCCGGATACCTGCAACACGTTCTAGTCTGCGACACATGACGCTGCAGATCTCCGACCACCGGCGGGTGCGCACCCTCGTGCTCGACCGTCCCGAGGCCCTCAACGCCTTCGACGAGGCCTTGTACGACGCGACCGCGGAGGCACTGCTGGATGCGGCGGCGGATCCGGGGGTCGCCGTGGTGCTGCTGACGGGGGCGGGCCGCGGGTTCAGCGCGGGCACCGACCTGCGCGAGATGCACGCGCGGGCGACCGACCCGGGGTTCGTGCCGGGCAAGCACGGGTTCGTGGGGCTGCTGGACGCCCTCGTGGAGTTCCCCAAGCCGCTGGTGTGCGCGGTCAACGGGATCGGGATCGGCATCGGGGCGACGATCCTCGGCTTCGCCGATCTCGCGTTCATGGCGAGCACCGCGCGGCTGAAGTGCCCGTTCACCTCGCTGGGCGTGGCGCCCGAGGCGGCGTCGTCCTACCTCTTCCCGCGGCTCGTCGGGCGCCAGGACGCCGCCTGGATGCTGATGTCCTCGGAGTGGATCGGCGCGGCCCAGGCGCGCGAGATGGGCCTGGTGTGGCGGGTCTGCGAGCCCGACGACCTGCTCGGCGAGGCGACCCGGCACGCCGAGGTGCTCGCCGCTCGCCCGATCTCGAGCCTCGTCGCGGTCAAGCGCACGATGACCGCGCCCCTGCGCGCCCACGTCGACGCGGCCCGCGAGCGGGAGAACGCCGCGTTCGCCGAGCTCATGGGCGGCCCTGCCAACCTCGAGGCGCTGACCGCCTTCGCCGAGGGCCGCGAGGCCGACTTCACCGCCCTGCCGCCCGGCTGGTGACCACGAAGGCGGTCACCAGCCGGGCGGCGAGAGCAGCAGGCACATTCAGGCGGCCGGCACGTGCGGGAACAGCTGGCGCAGCAGGTCGGTGATCGTCACGACGCCGACCACGTCGCCCGCGTCCTCGACCAGCACCAGGTGGCTGCTGTCGCGACGCATCCGCGCGAGGGCGTCGTACACAGTCATCGTCGCGGCGAACCGCGCCGTGGGACGCACGAGCTCCTCGAACGAGTCGTGCTCAGCCAGCGCCAGCGTGTCGCGCACGTGCACCGCGCTCTCGACGCGGCCGTTGGGCTCGGCGACCAGGATCCGCAGGTGCCCGGAGGCGCGGGAGGCCTCCTGCACCTGGGCGACGGTGCCCGAGCGGGGCACCGAGACCACCGGCGCCGGGCGCACGATGTCGGCCAGGGTCATGGTCTGCAGCTCCAGCGCGCCCGAGAGCTGCGCGGAGTAGCTCGCGTCCAGCGCACCCACGTTGGCGGAGTGCTCGACCAGCTGTCGCAGCGCCGCCGGGTCCTGGCCGGTGGAGACCGTGTCGGAGGCGTCCACGCCGACCCGGCGCAGACACCAGTTCGCGGCCTCGTTGAGCCCGCGCAGCAGCGGACGGGTCGTCCACATGAACGCCCGCATCGGGATCGCGAGCATGATCGCGGAGCGCTCGGGGTGGGCGATCGCCCACGACTTCGGGGCCATCTCGCCCACGACCAGGTGCAGGAAGGTCACGATGATCAGCGCCAGCACGAAGCCGGCCACGTCGGCGACCCAGGAGGCCATCCCCCAGTCCGCGAACAGCGGGGTCAGCCAGTGGTGCACGGCCGGCTTGGTGATCGCACCCAGGGCCAGGGTGCAGACAGTGATGCCGAGCTGGGAGCCGGCCAGGAGCAGCGTGAGCTCCGAGGAGCTGCGCAGCGCGGCGCGGGCCGAGCGGCTGGTCGTGGCGGCGTCCTCGAGACGGTGCCGGCGGGCCGCGATCAGGGCGAACTCGACCGCGACGAAGAAGGCGCTCAGCGCGATGATGGCGACGGTGGCGAGGGCCACCACCCAGGGGCTCTCCATCAGGAACGGCCCTCCTCGACCAGGTGTGCGAAGCCGGTCGCGAGCGTGAGCCGCACCGACGCCGGGATGTGGTCCTCGACCTCGAGGACCTCGAAACGAGCAAGGACCGGCTCGGGGTCCTCGCTCTCGGCGTAGCCGCCGGGGTCGAGCGGCAGCTCGACGGTGATCACCTCGCCGACCTCGGGGAACCGGCCGTGGTGCTCGATGAGCAGGCCGGCGACCGTCTCGTAGTCGCCCTCGGGCAGGTCGTGGCCGACCGCCCGCTCCACCTCGTCGACGTGCTGGCTGCCGGCCAGCGTCCAGCCGGAGGAGGCGTCGGAGGCGAGGTCGGCGGCCAGCGCGAGCTCGGCGTGCTCGTCGTGCTCGTCGGTGATCTCGCCGACCAGCTCCTCGGCCAGGTCCTCGACGGTGAGGATGCCGTCGAAGCTGCCGTGCTCGTCGAGCACGCAGGCGAGCTGGTTGCGGGTGCGCGAGAGCTCGCGTACGGCGTCGGGCAGGCGCATCGCGGTCGGGAGCATGAGCGGGGTCCGGGCCAGGTCGCCCACGCTGCTGCCCGCGGCGTCGCCCTCGAACTCGAGCACGTCGATGAGGTGGACGACGCCGACGACCCGGTCGTCGTCGAGCACGGGGTAGCGCGAGTGGCCGCCGGCCATCTCGGCCCGCAGGTCCGCCACGCTCATGTCGGTCTCGACGGTGTCCACGCGCACGCGCGGGACCATCGCGTGCGCGACGTTCTGGTCGGGGAAGTCCAGCACCCGGTCCAGCAGCATCGACAGCTCCTCGGGCAGGTCACCGGCCGCCCGGGACTCCGCGACGATGTGCTCGAGGTCGCGCGCGGTCGCGGAGTGCTCGACGTCGTGGACCGGCTCGATGCGCAGCGCGCGCAGCAGCAGGTTGGAGGACTGGTCGAAGACCCAGATCACCCAGCCGGCCACCTTGAGGTAGAGCAGCGTCGAGGTGGCCAGGCTGCGCGCCACCGGCTCGGGGCGAGCGATCGCGAGGTTCTTGGGGAACAGCTCGCCGAAGACCATCTGGATGCCGGTCGACAACAGCAGCGCCAGCACGGTGCCGACGCCGACGCCGACGGCGGTCGGTACGCCGACCCCGCCGAGCATCTCGCCGAGCGCGGAGCCCACGAGCGGCTCGGCGACGTAGCCGACGAGCAGTCCGGTGACGGTGATGCCGAGCTGGGCGCCGGACAGCATGAAGGAGGTGCGCCCGGTGACCTGCAGGGCCCGCCGGGCGACCGGGTCACCGGTGGCGGCGTGCGCCTTCAGCCGCGAGCGGTCGACCGCCATGTAGGCGAACTCCTGGGCGACGAAGTAGCCGGTGACGGCGGTGATCAGCGTGATCACGAGGATGCCGAGCAGCAGGGACAACAGCGGTGTCATCGCCGGGCCCCCTCATGCGTCGTGCGAGGGGCAAGGACCGCGGGGCCGGGCGGGACCGGATGTTGAACGTCCATGGCTCTTTCAGTCGAGGGACCTGTCTCCGGTGCCAACGTGCGGCCCGGTCGCCGGGTTCCCGGCGCCCAGGCCCGCTGCTGCGGTCGTCCTCACACGAGCCAGGCACCCCCGGTCCCGGAGGGCCGCCAGTGGTGGGGCGGGTCCTCACCGGTGCGGCCGTCGACCGCCTCCCGGAGCAGGTCGGCGTGGCCGGTGTGGCGGCCGTACTCCTCGATCAGGTCGCACACCAGCCGGCGCAGGTTGACCGTCTCGCCCCACTGCTCACCGATCGCGGCGGGCCTGTCGAGGCCGCCGTCGGCCAGGGCGGCGCTCAACAACTCGCGGGAGCGGGCGACGGCGGCGTCGTACTGGGCGTAGAGCGCGGCGGCGCTGTCGTCGGCGGCGCTGCGGAAGTCCCAGTCGGGGTCGGCGTCCCAGTCATGGGACTCCCACGGCTCCCCCGGCGCCATGCCGAGCATCTTCCACGGCACGTGGGTCGCCTCGACCGCGGCGAGGTGCTTGAGCAGCCCGCCCAGGGTGAGCGCCGAGCTGCCGATCCCGGCGTTCAGGCCCGCCGAGTCGAGCCCGTCGGTCTTCCAGCGGAACGTCGCGCGGAGCCGGTCGAGCGCCGCCAGCAGCTGTTCGGCCTCGGCGCCGGCGTACGGCGGCTCCCACGGCGGGGTGGACTCCGGGTGGTCGGTGGTCATGGCTGCTCCTGACGTGGGATGAGTGCGGCGAGGTCGCGCTCGGCGAACTGGCGGTGCCACCACTCCTCGTTGATCACGATGTCGAGGGCGTGCGCGACCGGGACCTGCTCCCCCGCCGGCGGCCACCCGGGTCCCTCGGGGACCGTGCGGACCTCGGCGAGGGCGTCGTCGGCGAGCCCGTCGAGCGCCTGGTGGATCCAGGACTGTCGCGAGGACCGCAGCGCCACCACCTCGTCGAGACCGGGCCGCGCGTCGCGGTCGGCGGGGACGCCGGGGTCGGCGGCATCTGCTCCCACGGCAGCGACAGCGGGTGCCACGGGGAGGGGACGCCCTGCACCACCCGCCCGATCCAGCTCTCGGTGGCGAACACGAGGTGGCGCAGCGTGTCGGTGAAGGACCACTCGTCGTCGACCCGCTCGTGCAGCAGCGCCGCGTCGAGCCCGCGGGCTCGATCGACGGTGTCGGACCACAGCTGCTCCAGCAGCGTGAACGCCTCCTGGTAGCCCGCGACAGTGGTCGGTCGCAGCCGGGCGCGCTCGGGGTGGCGCCGGTCGAGCTCGGCGGTGACCAGCGGCACCACGTCGACGCCGTTGACCTCGAGGCGGTCGAACTCGCCGGTGATCTCCAGGTGCTCGGCGACCACGCCGACGAAGCGCGTGCCGCTCAGGTCGACGTCGCGGATCGTCGCTCCGCGCAGCTGCTCCTCGTCCATCCGTCGACGGTAGACCCGGGCGCCGACATCCGACTCGCCTGGACGGGGGAGGTATGGGGGTGGGCTCGGGGTGCGCGTATCTCAGCAATTGCGCCGAAAACCACCTGTCCCCGGCCGAATCCGGTGCTTTTCCCAGCAATTGCGCGGAAAAGCACCGACCCCCGACCCCGACCTACACCTCGCGGGCCCGGGCCTTCTTCTCGGCCTTCGCGATCGTGTCCTCGACGATCGCGTTGACCCGCGAGCCCATCGGCCAGCCGGCGTAGTGGCACAGCAGGATGACGATCTCGCGCAGCTCGGTCGCGTCGAGCTCGCCGGCGGCGTACGCCGCGGGGATCTGGATGGTCAGCACGTCCTGGCCGCCGGAGCCGGCGAGCAGGCCGATCAGCAGCAGCCGCCGGTCCCGGTCGGAGAGCCCGGGGCGGTTCCAGATGTCGGCGAAGAGATGGTCGGCGGTGTAGCGGAAGAAGTCGCCGTCCCCGTCGCTCATGTCGAAGCCGTAGACCTGCTCCATCCGCTCCAGCCCGCGCCGGCGGGTCTCGGGGAGGTCGTCGAACTTGCCGGTGCTCACAGCCCAAGTCCCTTCGCGAGGTCGGCGCGCGCCCGGCGCGCGAGCGGTACGTCGACCCCGAGCTCGTCGGCGAGGTCGAGGGCGAAGCCGAGGTCCTTCTCCCCCAGCGCGACCACGTGGGACATCACGCCGTGCCAGAAGTCGCCGGGCTCGATCGGGGCCGTCGTGTCGCGGTGCATGATCGCGCCGGGGCCCCCGGTGATCGCGTCGGTGTGGCGCACCACCTCGCCGAGGTCCCTCAGCGACAGCCCGGCGGCCTCCGCCAGCCGCTGCGCCTCCGTGGCCGCGGTGAACGCCACGAAGTGCATCAGGTTGCGCGCCAGCTTGAAGCGGGTCCCGGCTCCGACCGGTCCCGCGTGCACGACCTTCGAGCCCATCACCTCCAGCGCTGGACGCGCCGCCTCGAACGCCTCGTCGGTCCCGCCGAGGAGGATCGCCAAGGTGCCGTCGGCGGCCCCCATCGCCCCGCCGCTCACCGGCGCGTCCAGCAGTCGTACGCCGTGGGGCGCGGCGAGGTCCGCGAGCGCCGCGGGCGTCTGCGGGGCCACGGTCGAGTGCACCACCACCGTCCGGGGCCCGGGCGCGGCGGCCAGCACCTGGTCGAGCACGTCGCGGACCTGCGCGTCGTCGCGGACCATCACGCACACCACGTCGGCGGCACGGGCGAGCCCGGCCACGTCGTCGGCCACCTTCGCGCCGGCCGCGGCCAGCTCGGCGAGCGGCTCCGGCGCGACGTCGTACACCACCAGCGCGAGGTCGGAGGCGGCCAGCCGCAGCGCCATCGGCTTGCCGATGTTGCCCAGCCCGACGAAGCCGACGACCGGCGCGCGCCCCATCATCTGCTCAGCCGTCACCTCAGCCACGGAAGGTCTGCCCGCCGTCGACGGCCAGGATCTGGCCGGTCACCCACGACGACTCCTCCGACAACAGGAAGACGCACGCGCCGACCATGTCGGCCGGCTGGCCCATCCGCTTGATCGCCATCGCCTTGACCAGCTCCTCGGCGGCCCCGCCCGCCTGGGTGCGCGTCGCCGCGGTGTCGGTGGGGCCCGGGGCGATCGCGTTGACCCGGATGCCCATCCCGCCGAGCTCGTGGGCGAGCTGCTGGGTGAGCCCGTTGATCCCGACCTTCGCCAGCCCGTAGAAGCCGGAGTAGAGGTAGGCGGCCGTCGAGCTCTGGTTGACGATCGCGCCGCCGCCGCGGCGGCGCAGGTGCGGGTAAAGCGCGCGGGTCATCACGAGCGCGCCGTCCATGTTCACCGACATGAACTTCCGGTAGTAGTCCCAGTCCACGCTGATCAGCAGGTCGAACTGCATGTCGCCGTAGATCGCGGCGTTGTTGACCAGCCCGTCGATCCCGCCGAGCTCGGCGACGGTGCGCTCGCCGAGCGCGGCCGCGGACTCGTGGGAGGAGACGTCGGTGCGCACGAAGATCGCCCGCCCGCCGTTCTCCTCGATCCCGGCGGCGACCTTCTCCCCCGCCTCCTCGTGGAGGTCGGCGACCACGACGGCGGCGCCCTCGGCGGCGATCGCGCGGGCGTAGGCCTCGCCGATCCCCTGCGCGGCCCCGGTGACGACGACGACCTTGTCCTGCAGACGCATGGTGTTCCTCTCGAAGCGGTGGTGAGCGGTGGGCGCGGCGTCAGGCCGGGAAGGCGAGGGTCTTGGTCTCGAGGTACTCCTCGAAGCCGGCGACCCCCATCTCCCGGCCGATGCCGGACTGCTTGTAGCCGCCGAACGGCGCGTCCGGGCTGAACCAGACCCCGCCGTTGACCGCCAGGGTGCCGGTGCGGATGCGGTTCGCGACGGCTGTCGCGCGCTCCAGCGACGCGGAGTCGACGGAGCCGGACAGGCCGTAGACGGAGTCGTTGGCGATGCGCACCGCGTCGTCGTCGCCGTCGTGGGCGAGCACGACCAGCACCGGCCCGAAGATCTCCTCCTGCGCGACCCGCGCGGAGCTGTCCAGCCCGGCGACGACCGTGGGCTGCACCCAGTGGCCGGGCTGGTCGATCACCGCGCCCCCGGTCGCGAACACCCCGCCCTCCTGCTCGGCGAGGCGCAGGTAGGCCTCGACCCGGTCGCGCTGGGCCGCGGAGATCACCGGCCCGCAGATGGCGCCGGGGTCGGCGGGATCCTTGGCCCCGATCGACTCCATCGTCGCCGCGGCCACCTGCACGGCCTCGTCATACCGGTCCCGCGGGACGAGGAGCCGGGTCGTGATCGCGCAGCCCTGGCCCGCGTGGATGCAGGTGGTGAACGCCGCGGCGCCGGCGACTGCGGCGACGTCGGCGTCGTCCAGGGCGATCGCCGCGGACTTGCCGCCGAGCTCGAGGAAGACCCTCTTCAGCGTCGGCGCCGCCGCGGCCATGATCGCGCGCCCGGTCGCGGTGGATCCGGTGAACGACACCATGTCGACGCGGGGGTCGGTGCTCAGCACCGCGGCCACGTCGTTGGAGCGCGGCGTGACGACGTTGAAGACGCCCGGCGGGATGTCGGTGTGCTCGGCGACCAGGCGGCCCAGCTCCGCGGCGACCCAGGGGGTGTCCGGGGCGGGCTTGAGCACCACTGTGCACCCGGCGGCGAGGGCGGGGCCCACCTTGGCCAGGTTGATCTGGGTGGGCACGTTCCACGGCGTGATGGCCGCGACCACGCCGACCGGCTCGCGGCGTACGGTGCGCCGCGAGGCGATGCCCATCGGCTTCGCGACCCCCAGGTCGGTCTCGAAGTCGTAGCTCTCCAGCAGGTCGGTGACCCACGCCAGCCCGGCCACCGGTACGTCGAACCCGGCCGCGCCCATCATGAAGCCGGGCATGCCGACCTCGGCGGTGGTGAGCGCCGTGAACGCCTCGGCGTGGTCGAGCAGCGCGGCGTGCAGCTGGCGCAGGCAGCGCACCCGCAGCGCCACGTCGTGGGGCCACGCGCTCTCGTCGAAGGCCCGACGGGCCGCGGCGATCGCGGCGTCCACGTCGGCGATGGTGGAGTCCGGCGCCACCCCGATCTCCGCGCCGTTCGCCGGGTTGTGGATCGGGTACGTCGCGCCGTCGGAGGCCCCCGACAGCTTGCCGTCGACGAGCTGCTGGGCCGGCGGCGTGCTCAGCCCGCTCACGCGGACGGCTCCGCGGCGGCAGATCCGGCGGGCGACGGTGCCGGCGGCTGGGCCAGGTAGCGCCCCTCCTCGACCGGCGGCGGCCACACGGTGGAGGGCAGGTCGGCGTGCCGGTAGTGGCCGGGCACCTCCAGGCCGGTGACCTTCATCCGCTCCGTCAGCGTCTCGGGCGCCTTGCCGGACTTGAGGATCTCGATGAACGTGTGCGCGGTCGAGGGCATGTCGAACCAGTCGCGCTGCCAGGCGATCTTGACCAGGCCGTCGTCGGGTCCGCCCACCTGGCGCTCGACGCCGAACCAGCTGCCGCCGAGGCCGCGGATCTCGAACTCCTGCCCGGTGCGGTCGTCGACGATGCCCGAGCGCTGCTTCCAGAAGCCGACGATCATGCCCTTGCGCTCGTCGATGACCGCGCACTGGTAGTCGTAGCGCCAGCCGTCGAAGCCGTCCATCTCGATGCCGATCGCCCAGTCGCGGATCTGCTCACGCCCGACGGCCATGAAGTGCTCGTCGACGGAGTACATCCAGCCGTACGTCGCGTCCAGGGCGAACGACTCCGCGAGCACCCGCCAGTCCCCGGTGCGCTCGGCCTCGCGGTTCACCTCCAGCCAGGACTCCCAGAACTCCTCGATCTCGGCACGGGTCAGCTCACTCATGGTTCTCCTCCTCGATGGCCAGCGCCATCGCTGGGCAGTAGGTGACCGCGGCCGCGACCTGCGGGCGCAGCGGCTCAGGCGGGTGCTCGTCGAGCACGGTGACCAGGTCGGCGTCCGCGTCGAAGCCGAACACGTCCGGCGCCTCGCCCTGGCACATCTGGTGGCCCTGGCACAGGTCCAGGTCCGCGACGACCCGCACCGTGCTCACCCGTCCCCGGTGGGGCGAGACCGGCGGCGGTAGCGCACCCGGCACGGCTGCTCGAGCTGGATCACCATCTTGGAGACGTCGTCGCGGTAGTCCTCGCTGGGCTGGGCCATCTCGAACTCGTAGTCGCGCAGGATCACCGAGAAGATCGCCTTCATCTGCATCATCGCGAAGGCCGAGCCCACGCAGCGGTGCTTGCCGGCGCCGAACGGGATCCAGGTCCAGCGGTTGACCAGGTCCTCCTGGCGCGGGTCGAGGTAGCGGCCCGGGTCGAAGCGCTGCGGATCCGGGAAGTCGGTGCCGATCCGGTTGGAGACCTTGGGCGAGGCCGCGACGGTGACGCCCGCCGGGATCGTGTGCCCGGCCAGCTCGATCTCCTCGCGGGCCACCCGCATCAAGATGATCAGCGGCGGGTGCAGGCGCAGCGTCTCCTTCAGCGCCGCCTCGAGGCGCGGGATCGAGCGCAGCGCCTGGAAGGAGACCTCCGCGCCGTCGGCGTACAGCTCGTCGAGCTCGGCGACCACGCCGCTCATCACGTCGGGGTGGCGCAGCAGCTCGATGAGCGCCCACGCCGCGGTGCCGGAGCTGGTGTGGTGGCCGGCGAACATCATCGAGATGAAGATCCCGGTGATGTAGTCGGCGTCCATCCCGACCGCGATGAGCACGTCGAGGAGGTCGCGCTCCTCCTTGGCCACGGTGCCGCGCTCCACCCGCTTGTCGATGATGCCCTGCACCAGCTCGACCAGCTGCTCGCGGGCAGCGTCGCGGACCCGGAAGGACTCGATGTCGGCGTAGGCGTCGACGTAGGCCAGCGCGTCGGTGCCGCGCTCGAGGTCGTGGTAGTGGTGGGCGAAGCGGGCGTCGAGCTCCTCGCGGAACGGCTTGCCGATCAAGCAGGCCGAGGTGGTGTAGATCGTCAGCTCGGCGAACCAGTCGAGCAGGTCGATCTCGCCCTCCTCGCCCCACTCGGCGACCATCCGGGTGATCTCGGCCTCGATGGTGGCGGCGTGCCCGCGCATCATGTCCCCGCGCAGGGCCTGGTTCTTCAGCATCTGCTGGCGCTCCTCCGGGGAGGCGTCGAAGACGACGCCCTTGCCGAAGATCGGCGTCATGAAGGGGTACGCCGCGGCCTGGTCGAGGGTCTGGTCGGGTGCGCGGAAGAACTGCTCGTTGGCCTGCGCGCCGCTGACCAGCACCACGTCGCGGTCGGCGAGGCGGAACCGGCCGATGTCGCCGCACTCGGCGCGGACCCTGTCGAAGAGCGCGATCGGGTCGACGCGCATCTCGGCGAGGTGCCCGTGCCCGTCGTCGGGAACGACGTAGGAGACCTCGGGAATCTGCTGGGTCATGACTTCTCCGGCTTCGCGATCGGGGCCTCGGGCGAGACCTCGATGAGGTTGAGGTGGACGCCGCGCGGGGCGCTGACGACCGTGGTGATCGCGTCGGCGATCGCCGAGGGCTTCATGAAGTGCGGGTGCCGAGCCAGCCCGAAGCGGACCCACTGGTTGAGCACGAACGCCGCCTGGTCGACGTCCCAGTCGGTGCCCATCTCGCTCCAGGTCGGGCCGGGGCGCACGATGCTGGCCCGCACGCCGGTGCCCTCGAGCTCCATCTGCAAGGCATGGGCCATCCCCTCCAGCCCCCACTTGCCGGCGGCGTAGGAGGACATGAAGGGGCGGGCCTTGACGGCGACGTCGGAGGAGACGAAGACGAAGTCGCCGCGCTGGCGCTCGACCATGCCGGGCACGTACGCGCGCACCAGCCGCTGGGCGCCGGTGAGGTTGAGGTCGATCTCCCCCCCGAACCGCTCCGGGTCGACCTCCCAGATCGTGCCGGGCGCGACCGCGCCGGCGTTGCTGATCACCACCTCGACGTCGCCGAGGTCGGCAGCGACCGCCTTGGCGAACGCCTCGACGGACTCGCCGTCGGTGAGGTCGAGGGGGTGCGCGACCGCCTCACCCCCGGCGTCGCGGATCGCGGTGGCCACCTCCTCGCACTTCTCCCGACGCCGCGCGCCGAGCGCGACCGGGTGTCCGGCCGCGGCGAGGGCGAGCGCGGTGGCCGCGCCGATCCCGGAGGAGGCACCAGTGACGACGGCGGGCCGACGGGCGGGCTGGGCGTACCTGTCGCGCCCGCTCATCGGGACTCCAGCCGCACCGGCACCGAGGCGAAGCCGCGGACGTTGACCGAGTGCACCCGCGTGCTCGCGGCGTGGTCGACCTCGACGCGGCGTACGGCGCGGACCAGCTCGCGCAGCGCGATCTGGGCCTCCAGGCGGGCCAGGTTGGCGCCGAGGCAGAAGTGCCGGCCGCCGCCGAAGCTGAGCAGCTGGGCGACCTCGGCCTTGTCGCGGAACAGGTCGAAGCGGTCCGGGTCGGCGAAGACCCGGTCGTCGCGGTTGGCCGAGCCGAGCACGAGCAGCAGCTTGGCGCCGGCGGGTGCGGTGCGCCCGTGCAGCGTCACGTCGGCGAGCAGGTGGCGCGCGACCATCTGGCTGGAGGTGTCGTAGCGCAGCGTCTCCTCGATCCACGGCGAGACCAGCTGCTCGCCGGCCGCGGCGTCGGCGAAGACCGCCGCCTCCTGCTCGGGGTGGCGGGTCAGGTGGAACACCGCGTGCCCGAGCAGCTTGGTGGTGGTCTCGTTGCCGGCCACGACCATCAAGAAGAGGAAGGCGATGATCTCCTCCTCGCTGAGCCGGTCGCCGTCGATCTCCGCGGCGATCAACGCGCTGGTGAGGTCCTCGGTGGGACGGCGGCGGCGCTGGTCGACCATCTCGGCGTAGTAGGCGACCAGGTGGAGGCTGGCCTCCATGCCCGCCTGGGGGACGTCGTTGATCCCCGGCTCGCGGTGCACCACGAGGTCGGCGAGGCGGCGCAGCTCGGCGCGGTCGGCCTCGGGCACGCCCATCATCTCGGAGATGACGTCCATCGGGAGGCGGCCGGCGAAGTCGTGGATCCAGTCCACGCCCTCCCCGTCACGCGCCCGCTCCAGGCACGCGCCGAGGTAGAGCGCGGTGAGCCGCTCGATCTGTGGCGTCAGCTCGGTGACCCGGCGCGGGGTGAACCCCTTGGAGACCAGCGAGCGCAGCCGGGTCTGGCGCGGCGGGTCCATGCCGAGGAACGACATCACCCGGTGTGCGTCCGGTCCCCAGGCCGACTTGTCGATGGAGACGCCCATCGCGTTGGAGTAGACCCCCTCGCTGCGTACGGCGTGCTGGACGTCGGCGTGCCGGGTCAGCACCCACAGGTCGAGGTCGGGGTTGTGGTGCAGCGGGTCCTCGTCGCGACAGCGGCGGTAGACCGGATAGGGATCGGCCTGGAAGGCGTAGTCGTAGGGGTCGAAGACGATCGGCCCGGAGACCGTCGCGGCGTCCGTGGTGAGCGTGCTCATCGGGTGTGGCCCTTCATGATCACGGCGACCACCGCATCGAGGCGGTCGGCGAGCTCGGCGTAGGTCAGCAGCCCCATGCCGGTCTGCAGCAGGGCGCCGGAGAACGACAGGGTGAGGGTGTCCAGCACCGCCTCGTCGACGGGTACGGCGTCCGCCGGCGCCAGGGCGGCGCGGAAGCGGCGCACGAACTCACCGCCGATGCGCAGCCGCAGCCGGTCCACGTCGGGGTCGGTGCCGAGCAGCGCCGGGGTGACGGCCGCGGCAAGCTCGGGGGCGGCGGCCAGCCGCTCGGAGAGTCCGCGGGTGACCGCGCGGAGCCGGGCGACGACGTCGGTCTCCCCGGGCAGCCACGGGTCCGCCGGGTCCTCGACCAGGTAGCGCCAGAACAGCTCGGCGAACAGGTGGTGCTTGGAGGCCAGGTAGGTGTACGCCGTGGCCGGCGAGACTCCCGCCCGGGCCGCCACGGTGCGGATCGTGAGCGCCTCGGCGCCGACCGCGCGCAGCTCCTCGGAGCCCGCGGCCAGGAGCCGCTCGACGGTCTCGGACTGGCGGGGGTTCACGCCGCGCCGCGTGATGTTGGACACCTGACTGGACACGTGTCCAACCTAGAACGCGTTCTCGTCGGCGCGCAAGGGTTTGCGCGCACCGGTGCAGTCGGGGCTGTCCCGCGCGCGGCAGCAGGCTCAGGGCCCGCTCGCCCGCCGCCTGCGCACGAGCACCGACCCACCCACGCCCAGGACGACCAGGCCGGCGGCGAGCAGGAGTGGGCTCGGCTGCTCCCAGAGCCGGGGCCCGGTGGCGTCGCTACCGTCCGGCCCGCTTGCCGCGGGCGCCTGCGCCGCGAGCGGGCCCACCTCGAAGCGCACCTCGCCGCTGATCTCGTGGCCGTCGGCGGCCACCACGTCGTAGACCATCACGTAGTCCCCGTCAGGGCCCGCCCAGAGGTTCTGGCGTACGTCGGCCTCGGCCAGGGTCGCCTCGCCGTTGACCACGTCGCCGTCCGGCCCGGTCACGGTGAGCTCGTGGACCTCGAGGATCGGGCTGGTGAAACTCAGCACCGCCCGCGACGGGAGCGTCTCGACCAGGCTCGCCTCCGCCGGGTCGGAGGAGACGAGCGAGGCGTGGGCCGCGGCCGGCGGCGCGGGCGCCCCGCCCAACCAGACCACCAGCCAGACCAGCAACCAGACCGCCAGCACCAGGGGTGGCAGCACAAGCGCCCGGAACAGCGGGGACAGGGCGGCGCCGTCGTGGTCGGTGGCGGAGATGACGAGGCCCATCACGCCACCGGTGCCGTGGAGCCCACGCCGACCAGGTCGAGGAGGAGGTCGCGCACCCCGGTGGCCGCGAGGCGCTCGCCCAACACCCCGGGCCGGTCGCACAGCACCATCGGCCCCTCCTCGTCGCGCAAGGGCAGACGCCCGTGCGTCCCGCGGACCGGTGCCGGGTCGAGGGGCACCACCTTCATCGCGTAGCGCAGCCCCACCGTCTTGCGCGCGAGCGTGAGCGCTGCTCGGGCCTTGACCAGGCGGTCAGCGGGGTCGAAGAACAGCTCGGCGGGGTCGTAGCCGGGCTTGCGGTGGATCTCCACGCCGCGGGCGAAGTCCGGGGCCCGGTCGTCGTCGTCCCAGTAGTAGTAGGTGAACCACGCCGTCGGCTCCGCGACCAGCACCAGCTCACCGGCCCGCTCGTGGTCGAGGCCCACCTGGGCCTGACCGCCGCGGTCCAGCACCTCGGCGACGCCCGGCAGGCCAGCGCACACCGCCCGCACCCGCTCGAGGTCGGCGGGGTCGGCGACGTACACGTGGGCGACCTGGTGGTCAGCGACCGCGAAGGCACGCGAGGCCCACGGGTCGAGGTACTCCATCTCGTCCTGCGTGTAGACCTCCAGCAGGCCCTCCGCACGCAGCACCCGGTTGACGTCGACCGGGGTGTCGGCCCGGGTGATGCCGTACTCCGACAGCACCACCACCCGCGCCCCGCACCGCTCGGCGTCGTCGAGCAGCGGCGCGAGCGCCCTGTCGACGTCGGCGGCCGCCCGGGTCGCCTCGGGTGTGCCGGGACCGTAGCGCTGGAGGTCGTAGTCCAGGTGCGGGAGGTAGGCGAGCGTCAGGTCGGCCCGCGGCATGAGGCGCCGCGCCGCCCCCACGATCCACTCCGTCGAGCGCAGGGACGCCGTGGGTCCCCAGTACTGGAAGAGCGGGAACTCGCCGAGCTCCTCGCGCAGCTCGTGGTGCAGCTGCGGCGGCCGGGCGTAGAAGTCGGGCGCCTTCTTGCCGTCGGCGTAGTAGATGGGACGGGGCGTGACCGTCCAGTCCGTCGAGGCGCCCATGGCGTACCACCAGCAGACGTTGGCGACCGTGTAGCCCGGGACGTGGCGGCGGATCGTCTCCCAGACCTTCTCCCCCTGCACCAGCCGGTTGTGCTGGCGCCACAGGAAGACCTCGCCGAGGTCGCGGAAGAACCAGCCGTTGCCGACGATGCCGTGCCCGGCCGGCGGGAGTCCGGTGAGGAAGGTCGACTGCATGCTGCAGGTGACGGCCGGGAGCAGCGGGTCGAGCGCCGCCGACGAGCCGGTGTCCGCCAGCCTCCGCAGCCGGGGCATGTGCTGGAGCAGGTCGGGCGTGAGGCCGACGACGTCGGCGACGAGCAGCTTGTCCATGAGGTCCTCCGCGGGGTGGTCAGATCGGGGTCAGGCCGAGGCCCACCAGCTCGGCGTGCACCCAGGCGAGCTCGGCCGCGAGACCCGCGGCCAGCGCGTCGTCGTCGGCGGGCGGGCCGCCGGGCAGCACCGACCAGGTGTAGGTCTCGACCTCGAGGTGCGCGACCCGGGCGGTGGGGCCGCCGAGGAGCGCGGCCAGGGAGGCCCGCAGCTCCGCGCGTCCGGTGCGCAGCGGTGGTCGTGGGTCGGCGTGCACCGGCACGTGGAAGTGCACGCGCCACGGCGCGTCCACGGCCAGCGGGTCAGGGCCGTCGAGCGCCTCGGGCAGGTCGTCCCGCGCGGCAAGGGGGCGCCCGTCGGGGCGGGCCTGGCGCACCTGGTGCAGGAACCGGTCCTCGGCGTACGACGCGAGGGCGGTGCGCGCCGCCCGGTCGGCGGGGTCGTCGACCACGAGCGCGGACGCCGGCTGGGCCTTGACCACCCGCAGGCCTGCCTCGTCCAGCAGCTTGAGCGCCCGATCCGCGTCGTCGAAACCGACGGCGAGGTGGCACAGGTCGAGGCAGACGCCGATCCGGTCGCGGTCGACCTCGGCCAACCGGTCGACGGCCTCCTCCACTGTCTCGACCACACACCCGGGCTCGGGCTCCAGGCCGACCACGACGCGGCGACCGGTCGCGTCCTCGATCTCGGCGAGCCCTCGGGCGAGCCCGGCGAGCTGGGCCTCGGCCCGGTGCTGGTCCTCGCCGCTCCACGGCGTACGCCACGCGAACGGCAGCGAGGAGATCGAGCCGTGGTCGGCGTCGTCAGGCAGCAGGCCGGCCAGCACCCGGGCCGCCCCCAGGGTGTAGTCGAGACGCTCCGTGGAGGCCCAGGTCGGCAGGTAGACCGAGTGCTTGACCACCGCGCCCTGGAAGGCTGCGAACGGGAAGGCGTTCACGGTGACGACCTCGACCCCGTGCTCGGCCAGCCGGTCGCGGATCCGTCGTACGCCGGCGGGGTCGGCGGCGAGGCGGTGTGCCGCCGCCGCGGGCAGCCAGAGCCCGAGCCCCACGCACGCGGACGCGCCGGGGACCTCCGGCCGCTGCGCGAGGGCCCGGCGGATGCGCCCGCCCATCCCCACCGCCTGCGCGACAAGGCCGTCGACGTCCTCGGCGGGCAGCACGTTGGTGCCGTACCCGAGGTGGACGACCGTGCCGTCCGGGTGCCGCAACCGCATCAGCCGACCCGCTCGCCGCGCAGCACCGAGTTCCCCTCGAACGTCGATGCGGCGTCCGCGGCGGGGGCGCGGGTATCGGCATCGTCGTCGGGCAGCAGCAGCCGCCCGCTCTGCGCGAAGAACTCCACGGGGTTGCGCCACAGCACCCGGTCGACGTCGTCGTCGCTGAACCCGGCGGCGAGCATGGCCTCGCCGGTGGCGCGCGTCAGCAGCGGGTCGCTGCGACCCCAGTCGGCGGCCGAGTTCACCAGCACCCGCTCGGTCCCACGCTCCTGGAGGATGCGGACCATGCGGTCCGGGTCCATCTTGGTCTCCGGGTAGATGGAGAACCCCATCCAGCAGCCCCGCTCGTCCACCGGCGCGACGGTGCGTTCGTTGAGGTGGTCGACCACGACCATGCCGGGGTCGACGCCGGCCTCCTCCACCAGGTCGAGGGTGCGCCGGGTGCCGCCCTCCTTGTCCCGGTGCGGGGTGTGCACCATGGCCGGCAGCCCGAACTCGACGGCCAGGCCGAGCTGGTGGCGGAAGGAGTCCTCCTCCGCGGCCGTCATCGAGTCGAAGCCGATCTCGCCGACGGCGACCACGCCGTCCTTGTCGAGGTAGCGGGGCAGCACGTCGAGGACCGCTGTGCAGCGGGGGTCGTTGGCCTCCTTCGGGTTGAGCGCGATCGTGCAGTGGTGGGTGATCCCGAACTGGGCGGCCCGGAACCGCTCCCAGCCCACCAACGCGTCGAAGTAGTCGGTGAACGAGCCGACGCTCGTGCGCGGCTGCCCCAGCCAGAACGACGGCTCGACCAGGGCCCGGACACCGGCCGCGTGCATCCGTTCGTAGTCGTCGGTCGTGCGCGAGCTCATGTGGATGTGGGGATCGAAGATACGCATGTCAGCCCTCCGGGTCGGTGGTCGAGGCGGTCGCGGCGAGCAGTCGGACGGCGTCGTCGGGCACCGGGCGGCCGGCGGCCTCCCGCTCGTCGGCGTAGCGGCGGACCATGGCCGCCAGCTCGGCGTCGGTGCGGTCGGCGAGCCGGTCCACGGCGCTCAGCGGGACCCCGACGAAGAGGCACTTCAAGACGCCGTGGCGCCAGTCGTGCGGAGCGAGGCGGTCGGCGTGCGGTCCCATCGCGGCGGCCACCAGACGCACGTCGTTGGTGCGCAGCGCGTCGAGCAACAGGCTCGACGCGTCGATGCGCGGCTCGGCGAGGACGCCGAGTGCGAGGACGACCGCCCGCTTCTCGTCGGCGTCGCCGTGGCGGTAGAGGTCACCCAGCTCCGCCAGGAGGGTCTCGGGATCGAGACGGGCGGCAGCCGCGCCGACCAGCTCGACGCGGACGGCGTCCTCGACGCGGTGGTGGTCGTCGAGGACTCCCCGCGCGGTACGCCGGGCGGCGCCGGGGAACAGCCGGCCGAGCCTCAGGGGGTCGTCGGCCAGGGTGGCGAGCATGTCCTCGAGGCCGCAGACGGCGTCGGCGCCGAGGGCGGCGCGCAGCCGCTCCGGCGCGACGAGCGGGTGGACGAGGGTCATCGGGCACCTCCGGGGACGTGGGCGTCGGCGCCGATGCGCGCCAGGGACTCCTGCAGCGCCGCCATCGACGACCGGGCGACCGCGGGCGCGGCGTGGGAGTGGCGGGGCAGCTCGACGCAGGCGAGCCCGGCGTACCCCGTGTCGAGGAGCGCCGCGAGGACCGCGTCGAGGTCGAGCTCGCCGGTGCCGAGCTCCAGGTGCTCGTGCACGTCGCGGACCATGTCGTCGACCTGCACGTTCGCCACCAGCGGTCCCGCGTGGCGCACCGTGGCGGCGGGCGGGCGCGGCTCGTTGCACACCAGGTGCCCGAGGTCGAGGGTGACCCGCAGGTGCTCGGGGTGCCCGAGCCGGGCGCGCAGCTCGAGCACGTCGTCGAGGGTCGCGAGGAACATCCCTGGCTCCGGTTCCACGCACACCGTGACCCCGAGGGCGGCGGCGTCGTCGAGCACCGGCCCGAGACCGTCGAGCACCCGGGCCCACAGCTGGGCGGTCCCGACGTCCGAGGGAGCGGTGCCCGACCAGCACGACATCGCCTCGGAGCCGAGCTCGAAGGCGATCCGCACCGCCCGGCGCAGCAGGTCGACCCGCCGTTCGCGACCGGCGCTGCTGACCAGGGTGGGCTCGTGCTTGTGCCACGGGTCCAGCACGTAGCGCGAGCCGGTCTCGACGACCGAGGCGAGCCCGTGGGTCTCGAGACAGCGGCGGGCGTGGCTGACCTGCCCGGTGAGGTCGCCGAAGGGGTCGAAGTGCGGCTGGTCGAGGGTGAGGCCGACGCCGGTGTAGCCGAGGCCGGCGACCACGGCGCACGCATCGGCGAGGCGGTGGCCCGCGAAGCCGTTCAGCCCGTAGCCGAGACGAAGCGTCATGTCGGGCTCACCGTCCGGGCGGCCCGGCGCAGCAGCGGGCCCGCGCAGGCGACCATCAGGGCGCCCGCGATGCGTCCCCGCGCGGTGAGCCACGCCGCCTGGAGGAGGGTCAGCCCGCCGATGCCGGCGGCAGTGGCGGCCCGCACCCGGGCGGCGTCGTCGGGGTCCGCGACGGCGCGCGCCTGGGCCCCGCCGACGACGGCGGCGTACACGCTCGCGAGCCCCGCGGCCGCGCAGCGATCTGCCGCGCTCGCCGCCGGGTCGCGCCACGTCGTCGTCAGCAGCACGCCGGCCGCGGCCCCGGTGCCCATCAGCGCCGCGAGCGCCGCTCCCGGCTCGGCGCCGTGGACCTCGCCGCGGCTGAGAAGCGTGATCCCGGCCGTGTGCACCGCGACCGACGCCGCGGGCGCGACCGCGGCGCCCGGAGCGGCGGCCGCCCCCAGGAGCACGTCGAGACCGCGGGTCGCGGCCATCACCAGCGGGCCGGCGGGCGAGTCCTTGGCGAGCACGTCGTAGGTCACGACGAGGAGGGCGAGCGGCACGCTGATCCGCAGCGCGCGGCGCCCGCCCACGACGGCGGTCACGGCGAGTCCCGCCGCGCCGAGCGCCCCCGCCAGGGCGAGAGCGGTCCGCGCCGGCACCCGGCCCGACGGGATCACCCGCTCGGGACGCTCGACGGCGTCGACCTCCCGGTCGGCCCAGTCGTTGAGGGCCATCCCGGACCAGTAGAGGAGGGTGGACCCCAGCGGCATCAGCGCGCCGCTGCTCGCCGGCGGTGCCGCAGACCAGGCCGCCCCGGACCAGGCGTCGCCGGGCACGGTCAGCGCCGCGGGCAGCCGCACGAGCGCCGCGAGGTCGCGGGCGGCGGGCAGCCCGCTCACCGGTCCAGCCCCTGGCGCCAGGCCACGAGGTCGCGCCACTGCTCGGCGAGCCGGTGCTCGGTGCCGCCCACCGGGTCCTTGAAGAAGAACGCGAGCTCGGGCAGCGCCCCGGACCGTCCGGCCGCGTGCGCCGCGGAGACCAGGCGCGCCAGGTCCAGCACGAGCGGCGCCGCCAGGGCCGAGTCGCAGCCCTGCCAGGTGAACTGCAGGGTCATCCGGGTGCCGAGGAAGCCGTCGAACCGCACGTGGTCCCACGCGGTCTTCCACTCCCCGAGGTCCTCGATCTGGTCGATGTGCATCGGGCCGGGGACCGGGTGGCCGACCATGGCGTCCAGGCCACTGCGTTTGGCCGACGTCTTGCTACGTGCGGTCTCGGGGTCGGCCAGCGTCGCCCCGTCGCCGCCGCCGAGGAGGTTGACCGAGGCCCAGGAGCGCAGCTCCAGCGCCCGGGCGGCGAACATCGGGGCGAGCGCCGACTTCACCAGCGTCTCCCCGGTCTTGCCGTCGCACCCGGCGTACGGCAGCCCGCTGCGCGCGGCCGCCTCGACCACGACCGGCAGCCGCAGGCAGGGACTCGGGGTGAACGCGACGTACGACACGCCGGCCTCGAAGGCCGCGAGGGCGTAGACCGCCGCGCCCGGCAGCGGGTCCTCGAGGCTGCGCAGGCTCTCGGGGTCGGCGACCGGTGGCTGCGTGCTGGCCACGTCGACGACCACCACCCGGGCCAGGTCGTGGTGCTCGCGGAACGCCACGAGGTCCGCGGCGAGCCTCCGGACCGCCACGGCGACGGGCTCCTCCCCTGCCACGTAGCCGGGTCGCACGTCGGCGTCGATCGCGGCGAGCTCGGCGGCCACGGCCCCGACGAGCGCGGCCGGCAGCACGCCGCCGCTGGCCAGCGCCTCGGCCTTCTTGGCCAGGGACGGCGAGACGACGTCGTGGCCGCCGAAGACCAGGCTGTCCAGGGCCGGGAGGCCCTCGGAGCCGAGCTCGGGCAGCTCGGTGACCATGCCGGTGGTGGGTGCGAGCCCGTGGCGCATCCCCAGTGCACCGACGACCGCCGTGGTCGCGACCGAGCCGTGGGCGCCCACGAACCACACCCCCGTGCGTGCCGGTCGGTCGTGCGTGCTGCTCTGGTCGCTCGTCATCTGCTGTACCTCGCGTCCTGGTGGGGGGTGGGGGGCTAACTCAGGTCCGCTCGCGCAGGCACGCGTACGCCGCCCGCACGGCGGCACCGCGCTCGCGCTCCTCCTCAGCCGGGGGCGGTCGCTCCTCGAGCCCGCTGCGCGGCCACGTCGGCGGGGCGCCGGTGCCGGCCAGCGCCCAGGCGGCCTGTCGGGCGGCGCCCAGCGCGACGTACTCCCCAGGCGCGGGGAAGGCCACCGCCCGGCCCAGCACCGCGGGTGCCAGGGCACGGAGGGCGGCGCTGCGGGTGGCCCCGCCGACCAGGAGCACACGGGAGGGCTCGACCCCGGACGCGGCGACCAGCCGGTCGACGGCGTCCGCCAGCCCGCAGAGCAGCGCTTCGAAGGCCGCGCGTGCCAGGTCGGACCGGGTCGTCGCGGGCGTGAGGCCGTGCCAGACGCCGACCGCGTCGGGACGGTCGGGCGTGCGCTCGCCGCCGTAGTAGGGCAGCACGGTGAGCCCGCCCGAGCCCCAGTCAGCCGAGAGCGCGAGGCGGGCGAGCTCGCCGTGGTCGACGCCGAGCCAGCGCGCCTGCAGGTCCAGGATCCCGGCGGCGTTCATGGTGGTGACCATCGGCAGGAAGCCGGTGCCGGCGTCCGCGAAGCCCGTCACCGTGCCGGTGCCGTCGGCCACCGGGTCTCGGCTCAGCGCCGAGGCGACGCCGCTGGTGCCGATCGAGACCAGGACGTCGCCGGGCGCGAGCGCCATGCCGAGCGCCCCGCCCATGTTGTCCCCCGTGCCGGCCGCCAGCACCGCCCCGGCGCGCGTGTGGGCGGCGACGGCGCCGCCCGGCACCACCTCGGGCACGGCCGCCTCGTGGCCCAGGGCCGCCTTCAGCAGGTCGGGACGCCACCGGCCGTGGGCGGTGTCGAAGTAGCCGGTCCCCGAGGCGTCGCCGCGGTCGGTGAACGACCGGGTGCCCGGGGCGGCGAGGTGACGGGACACGTAGTCGTGCGGGAGCAGCACCTCCGCGACCCGCCCGGCGGCCGCGGGCTCGTGGTCGCGGAGCCAGCGCAGCTTGGTGGAGGTGAACGAGGCGACGAGCACGCTGCCCACCGCCTCGGCGCAGGCCTGTCCCCCACCCATCTCGGCGACCAGGTCGCGGGCGGCGGCGGCCGAGCGCACGTCGTTCCACAGCAGGGCGTCGCGCACCGGCTCGCCGTCGAGGTCGAGGGCGACCATGCCGTGCTGCTGGCCCGCCACCGACACCGCGGCCGCCCGCTCCAGCAGCGGCCTCACGGCTGCGTCGCACGCCGCGAGCCACGCGCGGGGGTCGACCTCGGTCCCGGGCGGGTGGGCGGCCGCCCGGGACTCCACCACGGTGCCGTCGTCGGCGTCGACGAGCACCACCTTGGTGGACTGGGTCGAGGAGTCGATGCCCAGCACGAGGGTCACGTCACGACCACCTCACGACGCCGAGAAGGCGGCGTCGAAAGCGGCCGACGGCGGGTCGAAGGCGAGGCGTCGGACGAACTCCAGCGCCTCCGGAGCGCCGACGAGGCGGTCCATGCCGGCGTCCTCCCACTCCACCGAGATCGGGCCGTCGTAGCCGATCGTGTTGAGCATCCGGAACGACGCCTCCCAGGGCACGTCGCCGTGCCCGGTGGACACGAAGTCCCAGCCCCGGCGGGGGTCGGCCCAGGGCAGGTGCGAGCCCAGCCGGCCGTTGCGGCCGTTGCCGACCTGGCGCTTCGCGTCCTTGCAGTCGACGTGGTAGATCCGGTCCCTGAAGTCCCACATGAACCCGACCGGGTCGAGGTCCTGCCACACGAAGTGGGAGGGGTCCCAGTTGAGGCCGAACGCCTCGCGGTGCCCGATCGCGTCCAGCGTGGCGACGGTCGTCCAGTAGTCGTAGGCGATCTCGGAGGGGTGCACCTCGTGGGCGAAGCGGACCCCGCACTCGTCGAAGACGTCGAGGATGGGGTTCCACCGGTCGGCGAAGTCGCGGTACCCCGCGGCGACCATGTCCTCGGTGGCCGGCGGGAACATCGCGACGTACTTCCAGATCGACGAACCGGTGAAGCCGATGACCGTGTCGACGCCGAGCCGCTGCGCCGTCCGGGCGGTCAGCTTCATCTCCTCGGCCGCGCGCTGCCGCACGCCCTCGGGGTCGCCGTCGCCCCAGACCTGGGCCGGGAGGATCGCCTGGTGGCGGCCGTCGATGGGGTCGTCGCAGACGGCCTGGCCCTTGAGGTGGTTGGAGATGGCCCAGGTCTTGAGGCCGTACTTCTCCAGCAGGTCGAGCTTGCCCTGCACGTAGGCGTCGTCCTCGGCAGCCTGCCAGGGGTCGAGGTGGTCGCCCCAGCACGCGATCTCGAGGCCGTCGTAGCCCCACTCGGAGGCGAGGCGACAGACCTCCTCGAACGGCAGGTCGGCCCACTGGCCGGTGAACAGGGTGATGGGGCGTGGCATGGGTGGCTCCTCTATCTCACGGGCGGGGCATCGGTCGGTTGCGGAAAGCTGACGGACGTGGTGCGGGCGGCGCCTCCAGGGGTGCGAGCCGGTGCCGGGACACAGCGCGCTGTCCCGGCACCGGTCGCGGGGAGCGACGTCCCGAGGACGCCGCTCCCCCGCCCTGACGGGGGCCCGGCCACCGGCCGGGTCGCAGGGCCGAACCTGCGATCCGTCGGTTGCGGCACCTCACGACACCGCCTGGCCGGGACCCCATCTGCGGACGTTCTCCTCTCTCCTCGTCGTGCGCCTACAGCTGCTTCTTCAGCTGGCGCGCGACATCGGTGAGCGCAGCCTTGGCCGGGGCGTTGCGCACGCCCGTGGCGAGCGACTGGAACCTGGTCAGGGCCTGGCGCGCTTGACGCTCCTGGCCGCGACGATCGGCGCGCTGGGCGGCGTTCATCGCGGTGGTGAGCGACGTGGCGAGCCGGGCGCTGATCGTGTTCTCCCGGTCGAGGCGTTTGACCAGCTGCTTCGCGCCGGCGTACGTCGCGACCACCCGGAAGGTGACCGTGCGCGTCTGCCGGTTGCCGGCCTTGTCGGTGACCGTGACCGCGAGCCGGTGGGTGCCGGTGCGCAGCCGCATCGCGTCGAGGCGGACCGGGGAGCCCACCACCTTGCCGTTGAGCCGGATCACCCGGGAGGCGATCCCGGAGGTGGCGTCGGTGGCCGTGACCCGTGCGGTGCGCGTCGCCGCGACGCTCATCTTCGTGCCCGCGGTGACGCCGGTGACCTTGATCGTCGGTGCGGTGGCGTCGATGCGGACAGTCGTGGTCGCGATCTCCGAGACCGTGCCGTCCTCGTCGGTCGCCCGGGCCTCGACCCGGGTGACGCCGTCCTTGGTCACCCGCACCGGCGCCGTGTAGGCAACCCAGGCGCCCGTACCGAGGCGGTACTCGATGTCCAGCTCGCCCTTGCCACCGGCACCCGTGAGGGCGACGGTCACCGGGGAGGTGAACCAGCCCGCGGACCCGTTCGGGGCCGCCGGTGTCGTGGTGATGCTCACCGTCGGGGCCGGGGCCTCGTCGGTCTCCGGGACGACGACCTCGAACTCGCCGGTCGTCTCGTTGCCCGCCGCGTCGGTGGCCGTGTAGGCCACCACGTGGGTGCCGGGCTCGGTGATCCGGAACGGCTCGTCGTACTCGGTCTCGGCGCCGCCGTCCACCGTGTAGGTGAAGGAGGTCACCCCGACCTCGTCCGACGCGTCCAGCACGACCGTGCCGGCACCGGTCAGGGCGAGGTCGGCGCAGCCGACGATCGCTCCCTCGCGGTGGACGACCAGCGAGCGGCCCTCGATCCGCGGCGCCCACGGGACGGTGGCCGTCGCGAAGGACGTGCCATCGGCCGCCGGCTTGATGCGCGGGTCGTCCGAGCCGGGCTGCCAGCCCGGGTTGGTCGGCCAGAGCTCGTTGGGCGGGGTGCCCGCTCCGTCCGGGTCGTCGCGGTAGTGGCCCTCGAAGCCGCCACAGGTGCCGACGTGCAGGTGCGACTCGTAGCGCTGGCCCGGGTCGAGCCCGGTCAGCTCGAGCGTCGCGGTGGTCGTGTAGCCCGTGCCGTCGGCTGCGGAGACCAGGGTGGCCTCCCCGCCGATGCTGCCCCCGGAGAGGTCGGTGACCTCACCGGCGTACGAGCCGAGGACCGTGGCGTCGACCTGCGGTGCGGTCTCGTCCTCGCCCGGCTCCTCGCCCGGCTCGCAGGGCGTCTCCGCCCCGAGGTTGAACCAGTCAAAGGAGGCCGTGATGCCGGCGCCGGCGGTGGTGTTGGCCGCCGCCAGCAGCCCGACCCGCGGGTCGGTGATGCCGCTCAGGTCGTAGCCCGCCGACATCTCCGTCCAGGTCTCGCCGTCGGCGCTGTAGGAGCCGATGACGTCGGTCCCGTCCTCGCTGGTCAGGCGCAACCACACGGTGTCCGGGAACTCCTCGCCGAGGCCGGAGGTGTTGGTCTCGGCGGCGGTGCCGTCGAGCTCCTTGGCGGTCTGGATGATGTTCGACGCGGCGTCCGGCTGGTCGCTGCGGCCCTGGAAGACGTGCTTGATGTAGTTGTCGTCGTCTCCGTAGATCAGCAGGCCGGCCGACTGGTAGGACCGGTCGATCGGGGCGCTGACCTTGGTCGTGACCACGAACGGGCCCTCGGGCAGGTCGGTGAGGACCAGGTCCCGAGCGGTGTTCGTGCCCTGGTAGAGGTCGGTCGCCTCGAGCGGGATGTTCACCGTGCCGTCCGAGACCTCCAGGTTGCCGCTGGGCCGCACGACGTCCCAGGCGGAGCCCAGGGCGCTGCCGTCGAACTCCTCGACCAGGCACCCGGTGCCGCCGCACGGCTCGGCCGTGTCGTCGGGGGTGAGGGTGAAGTGGTCGAAGCTGGCGGAGATGCCCGTCGAGGCGGTCTGGCTGCCCAGGGCGAGGAGCCCGACCTTGGGCGCGGTGATGCCGGTGAGGTCGCGCGTCGAGGCGACGTCGGTCCAGGTCTCACCGTCGCTGCTGTAGGAGCCGGACACGACGTTGCCGTCGGTGCTGCTCAGCCGCAGCCACACGGTGTCGGGGAAGTCGGCGCCGAGGTTGGCGGAGTTGGTCTCCGTCGCGGACGCGTTGACCTCCTTGGCCATCTGGATGACGTTGTTCGCCTTGTTCGGCTCGTTCGAGCGGCCGGAGTAGACGAGCTTGAGGTAGTTGTCGTCGTTGCCGTAGACGACCAGACCGGCCTGCTGGTAGGCGCGGGTGGCCGGCAGCGTGACCTTGGTCGTGACCTCGAAGGCGCCGGACGGCAGGTCCTGCAGGACGATGTTCGGCGTCGTGTTGGTGGTCTGGTAGATGTCGGTCGCGGTGATCGGGATGTTGAGCACCCCGCCGGCGACGGTCAGGGACTGGTCGACCCGGACGCTGCGGTTCCAACGCTCGGTGTCGAGGGAGTCGCCCACGAAGTCGTCAGAGCGCCCGCTGAAGCAGGTGTCAGAAGGCCGGGTGACGACGATCTCGAGCGTGCGGGAGGTCTTCGCCCCGCGCGCATCGGTGGCGGTCAGCTCCACGACGTAGCGTCCCGGCGTGGTGTAGGTGTGGCTGGGTGAGGACTCCGTGGAGGTCGCACCGTCGCCGAAGTCCCACGCGTAGGTGATCGGGGTGTCCTCGTCGGGGTCGCTCACCGTGCTGGTGAACTCGACCGGCAGAGGTGCCTCACCGGTGGTCGTGCTGGCGGTGATCGAGACGGTCGGCGGCCGGTTGTCGGTGACGCCGCGGCCGTTGAACTGCAGCCAGTTGACGTTGGCCCCTCCGGTGGTGGCGACGAAGTAGAGCTCGCCGCTGGTGTCGGTGGCGCCGGTGAACGTCGTGGAGACGTCCTGGTAGGTCTGGGCCCCGCCGGTGTTCGGCACCGACAAGGTGCCGATGGTGGTGCCGGTCGGCGAGCCCTGGCGGACCTCGAACGTCGCGCCTGCGGTCGCCGAGGCGGCGCGCATCGTGACGCCGGTGATGCCGGTGAGGTTCATGACGTCCCAGCGGAACCAGTCGCCGGTCTCGACGCCGGTGACGTGCTGACCGCCGCCGGTGTCGGTGGTCGTCTGGACCTCGACGCCGGGGGTGCCGCCGGTCCCGTTGCCGGTACGTCCGGTGGCGTCGAAGTACTCGGCCTCCTTGTGCTTGGTGTGCAAGATGATGCCGTCCACGCCGGTCAGGGCGCCGGCGTCGCCGGCCCCGTTGTCGGTGTAGGTGGCCTTGATGGTGCCGAAGATGTTGGCACCGACGTGACCGGAGTCGCCGGGCAGCGCGAGCGTGCCGCTGCAGCCGTCGTACTGCTCGTAGTCGTGGGAGTGCTCGTCATGCCCCAGACCGGGCTGGACGGTCACCCGGTCACAGTCGATCGTGCCGTCCTCGGGATCGGTGACCTCGACCTCGTAGCGCAGGTAGTCGCCGAACTCGAAGAACCCGCCGTCCACCGGCAGCGTCAGCTCCACCGTCGGAGCGGTGTTGCCGGCGACGATGTCGATGTTGGTCGTGCCCGAGCGGCCGCCCTCGTCGGTCACCGTGAGCCGGGCCGTGTAGTTGCCGGCCTCGGCGTAGGTGAAGCTGGCGGTGGGGGTCGTGGCGTCGGTGGTGCCGTCACCGTCGAAGTCCCAGGCGTAGGTCAGGCCTGTCGCATCACCGGTGTCGGCGTCGAAGGACCCGCTGCCGTCGAACTGGACGGTCAGCGGCGCCGGGCCCGAGGTCGGGTCCGCGGTGGCCCTGGCGATCGGGGCGCGGTTGCCCTCGACGTAGTCGATCCGGTACACGCCGGAGTCGGTGTTGTTGCCGTTGAAGCCGCTGCCCCACTCGATCATGTAGAGCGCACCGTCCGGCCCGAACTGCAGGGCGTGCGGGCGGATCATCGGCAGGTTCGGCAGGAACCGGTTGATGTCGGTGTAGTTGGTGCCGTTCTGGTTCATCTGCACGGTGAAGAGGCGGCTGTTGTTCCAGTCCGCCCAGATGGCCTTGCGGTCGAAGTACTCCGGCCACTTGCGGTCCGAGACCAGGTCGGGGTCGTAGGAGTAGGTGCCCGAGGTCATCGGGGCGCCGCTGGCGCCGATCTCCGGGGTGCCGGTGATGGCGGCGTTGTTGCTCTGCCAGATGACCGCCGGCTTGGCGGGCGGCAGGTTGGTCAGGCCCGTGTTGTGGGGCGAGTCGTTGACCAGGTTGGCGCAGTCGAAGGCCGCGCCGGCGGTGCTGTTGGCGAAGTTGTAGTCGTGGTACGGCGTGTTGTCACCGACGCAGTACGGCCAGCCGTAGTTGCCCGGCTCGTCGAGGATGTTCCACTCGACGCGGCCGTTGGGCCCACGGGTGGCGCTCACCGCGCCCGCGTCCGGGCCGTAGTCCGCGACCAGGATGTTGTTGTTCTGCTCGTCCAGGCCGATGCGGAACGGGTTGCGGAAGCCCATGGCGTAGATCTCGGGACGGGTCTTCTCGGTGGTGTCCTGGTCCTCGTCGAACAGGTTGCCCGCGGGGATCGAGTAGCCGCCGTCGGGCAGAGGCGTGATGCGCAGGATCTTGCCGTTGAGGCTGTTGGTGTTGCCCGAGGTCCGCTGTGCGTCCCAGGCGCTGCGGTTGGGACGCTCGTCGATCGGGGTGTAACCGCCGGAGTCGAAGGGGTTCGTGTTGTCACCGGTGGCGAGGTACAGGTTGCCGTCGTTGTCGAACTCCAGCGACCCGCCCGCGTGGCAGCACTGCTCGCGCTGCGTGGGTACGTCGAGGATCGTCGTCGCCGAGTCCAGCTGCAGGGTGTTGCCCGACATCGTGTACCGCGCGACCCGGTCGAGAGCCTCGGTGCCCGGCGGCGAGTAGTAGAAGTAGACCCAGTTGTTGGTGGCGAAGTCGGGGTCGAGTGCGATCCCGAGCAGGCCGAACTCCTGACCGGTGTAGACGGGGATCGTGCCGGCGGTCACCACGGTGCCGTTGGGCTGGATGATGCGCACGGCGCCGTTGCGGTCGATGTAGAAGACCCGGCCGTCCTCGGCGATGTCGAGCTCCATCGGGTTGGAGGTGTTCTCGTCGAGCGCGACCTTCTCGAAGCTGTCCTCGAGCGTGGCGCTGCAGTCCGAGGGCAGGACACCCGCGGCGGTCTTGATCCCGCCGAGGACGTGGCCCAGGAACTTCGGGTCGGTGAACGAGGCCTCGGTGTGGCCCATGCCGGTGTACCAGCTGCGGCCACCGTCGTAGTCCTGGCACCAGGCGATCGGGTGCTCGACGCCCATCGCGCCGGCGCCCGGGGCGTAGGTGCTCTCATCCAGCGAGGCCAGGACGTGCACGTCGCCGCGCGGGTTGGTGCGGTAGTTGTACCACTCGTCGGTGCGCTCCCAGCGCGGCTCGATGCCCGCGGTGGAGGGGTGCGCGGGGTCCTCGACCTTGACGGTCGCGGTCGGCGTACCCGGCGGGTGGTTGGCGAAGTAGGAGCCGACCAGCTCGCCGTACCAGGGCCAGGAGTACTCGGTGTCGGAGGCCGCGTGGATGCCGGCGAAGCCGCCGCCGCCCTGGATGTAGCGCTCGAACGCGCCCTGCTGGGTCTCGTTGAGGACGTCACCGGTCGTGGAGAGGAAGATGACGACCTCGTACTGCGCGAGGTTCGCGTCGGTGAAGGCGGCACCGTCCTCGGTGGTGGTCACCGTGAAGTCGTTCTCGGTCGCGAGCTGCTGGATGGCGGCGGTCGCCTCGTCGATGTTGCTGTGGCGGAACGCAGCGGTCTTGGAGAAGACCAGCGCGTCGAACTGCTCGTCGGCCTCGGCCTCGGCTGCGGCGTCCGCGGTCCACGGGACGGCGGCGCCGAGCGGCACCGACTCGCGCAGCGCCTTGCGGCCCTGCTTCCCCTTCTCGCCCTTCGCAGCCTTCGGGGTCGGTCGCTCCGAGGCCTTGGCCGACGCGGACGACGTCTTCTCCGGCGCTGTGGCCTGGGCCGCCGAGGCGCTGAGCCCCAGGCCGACCGTGGCACCCAGTGGCAGCGCCACGATCGTGGCCAGGGTCGAGCCCAGCGCGGTGCGCGAGCCCTTCCGTAGCCGCGTGATGAGCTGATGCATCACGTTCTCCTTCGTTCATGAGGGAAGTGCGCTGCGGCGGTTCCGGGGCGGGTCCCCGGGCGTTCGGCCCCTGGCGGTGCTGGTCGTGCAGTAGTCGTGCGGTGGTCGTGCGGTGGGCGTCAGCGGACGCCGAGGAGGTGTTCCATCGCGAGCTGGTCGAGGGCTTCCATCGCGGTGCTGCGCTCGCCGAGCGCGGCGACGTCGTACGTCGCGCCGCGCAGGTCGGACAGCTGCTCGCCCGCGTCCAGGGTGGGCCGGTCCAGCTCGGCGACCGCGGCGGCGGCGAGTGCCTCGCCGACCGCGGGGTCGGCGCGGAAGGCCAGCGCGCGCTCGCGCAGGATGAGGTAGTTGCGCATGCAGGCCCGGGCGGCCTCCCAGACGCCGTCGACGGCCTCGGCGCGCGGTGTCTTGAAGTCGAAGTGCACGTAGCCCTCGTAGGCGTGGCCGGTGCCGGCGCCCAGCAAGGTGTCGACGGTCCAGAAGGCGCCGCGCAGGTTGCCGGCGCCGAAGCGCAGGTCCTGGTCGTACCGCGGGCCGTGCTGACCGTTGAGGTCGACGTGGAAGAGCTTGCCGTGCCACATCGCCTGCGCGATGCCGTGGGCGTAGTTCAGCCCGGCCATCTCCTCGTGCCCGACCTCGGGGTTTACCCCGACCATCTGGGGGTCCTCGAGCTCGTTGATCAGCGCGATCGCGTGGCCGATGGTCGGGAGCAGGATGTCGCCGCGCGGCTCGTTGGGCTTGGGCTCGAGAGCGAAACGGAGGTCGTAGCCCTGCTCCTTCACATAGGCGCAGAAGGTGTTGAGCGACTCGACCATCCGGTCGAGCGAGGCGCGGATGTTCTTCCCTGCGCCGTGCTCCGCACCCTCGCGGCCGCCCCAGAGCACGAAGGTGTCGGCGCCGAGGCTCGCGGCGAGGTCGATGTTGCGCAGCACCTTCTGGGTGGCGTAGCGGCGTACCTCGCGGTTGTTGGCGGTGAGCGCGCCCTCCTTGAACACCGGCGGGCCGAAGAGGTTGGTGGTGACCATCTCGACGCGCAGACCGGTGTCGGCCAGCGCCTTGCGGAACCGCTCGAGGTCGCGGTCGCGGGTGTCGTCGTCGGGCAGCAGGTCGTCGTCGTGGAAGGTCACGGCGGCCGCCCCGAGCTCGGCGAGCTTGTAGGTGGACTCGACGGGGTCCAGCGGCGGGCGGCTGGCCGGTCCGAAGACGTCGACGCCCTGCCAGCCCACTGTCCACAGGCCGAAGGAGAACTTGTCCTCGGGTTGGGGGGTGTAGTCGCTGCTCATGCGGTGGTCTCCTGCCACTGTCGGGTGTGGGAGCTCGTCTCGACCGCAGCCAGCACACGCTGGACCTGCAGGCCGTCGGCGAACGACGGGGTGGGCTGCTCGCCCGCGGCCAACGCCCGGACCAGGTCCACGACCTGGTGGGTGAAGGCGTGCTCGTATCCGAGTCCGTGGCCCGCGGGCCACCAGGCCTCGACGTAGGGGTGGTCGGGCTCGGTGACGAGGATTCGCCGGAAGCCTGCGGTCTCGGCCGGCTCGGTGGCGTCGAAGAGCTGCAGGACGTTCATGTCCTCGAAGTCGAAGGCCAACGACCCGAGGGCTCCGTTGATCTCCAGTCGGATGGCGTTCTTGCGCCCGTAGGCGAAGCGGGTCGCCTCGAAGACTCCGAGCGCGCCGCCGGTGAAGGAGGCCAGGAAGACCGCGGCGTCGTCGACCGACACCGGCCCGGTCTCGCCGCTCGCACCGCCGCCGCCGAGGGTTCCCGCGGTCGCCTCGGCGGCGATCGGCCGCTCGTGGACGAAGGTCTGCAGGTGGCCCGAGACCGACGCGATCGAGTCACCGGTGATGAACTGGGCGAGGTCGACGATGTGGGCGCCGATGTCGCCGAGCGCCCCCGAACCGGCCTGCTTCTTGTCCAGGCGCCAGGACAATGGCGCTGTGGGGTCGGCGATCCAGTCCTGCAGGTACTGCGCGCGCACCTGACGGATCTCTCCCAACCGGCCGTCCGCGACCAGCTTGCGCGCCAGCGCGACCGCGGGCACCCGACGGTAGGTGAAGCCGACCATCGCCATGACCCCGGACGCAGCGGCCCGCTCCGCCGCGTCCGTCATGGCCTCGGCCTCCGTCACGCTGTTGGCCAGCGGCTTCTCGCACAGCACGTGCTTGCCCGCCTCGAGTGCCGCGACGGCGATCTCGGCGTGCGTGTCACCGGGGGTGCAGATGTCGACCAGGTCGATGTCGTCGCGCTGGACGAGCCGACGCCAGTCGGTCTCGGCGTCCGACCACCCGAGGCGGTCGGCAGCGGCGCGGACCCGGGTGGCGTCCCGCCCGCAGGCGACCTGCATGACGGGCTGCAGGGGCAGGTCGAAGAAGCGGGGGGCGGTACGCCAGGCATGGGAGTGCGCGGCACCCATGAACGCGTGCCCGACCATGCCGACGCGGAGCGTCGAGGGGTCCGCTGAGGAAGGAGAGTGGGTCATCGGCTTTCCTGCTCGATTCGTCGGAATGCGGGCGCGGGCGTCGCTCAGGACTCGAAGGCGGTCTCCAGGTACTGGTCGACGTTGTCGGCCGTCACGACCGGCGCGTAGAGCTGGACCATCCGAGGCACCTCGATCTCGACGAGGTCGGAGACCGAGCGCTCCTGGGCCAGCAGGCGGGCCAGCTTGAGACCGTCGGCGCCCTGGGTCGAGGGGTAGATGACGGTCGCCTTCAGCACGCTGTCGCCGTCCTTGATGGCGCGCATCGCGTTGGCGGAGCCGGCGCCGCCGACCATGATGAACTCGTCGCGGTTGGCGTTCTCGATCGCGGCGAGGACCCCGACGCCCTGGTCGTCGTCGTGGTTCCACATCGCGTCGATCTTCGGCTCGGCCTGCAGCAGGTTGGACGCCGCCTCCTCGCCGCCCTCGACGGTGAAGTCGGCGGCCACACGGTTGTCGACGTCGAGACCGCACTCGGCGAGCGCGTCCTTGAAGCCGCGGCTGCGGTCCTGGGTCAGCGGCAGCGAGTCGATGCCGGCGATCTCGGCGACCACCGCGCCCGGCTTGTCCCCGACCTGCTCGCAGATGTAGGTGCCCGCCGAGACGCCCATGCCGTAGTTGTCGCCCAGGACGGTGACCCGGGCGGCGTTGGGGTCGCTGAACTCGCGGTCGACGTTGATGACCGGGATGCCGGCATCCATGGCCTTGAGGGCGACCTTGGTCATCGCCGCGCCGTCGAAGGGCAGCAGCACGATCGCGTCCACGCCCTCGTTGATGAAGGTCTCGACCTGCTGGATCTGCACGTTGACGTCATTGGTGCCGGTGGCGACCTTGAGCTCGACGTCGTCGTACTGGTCGGCGGTCTGCTCGGTCGACTCGGTGATGGAGGCCATCCAGCCGTGGTCGGCCGCCGGCGCGGAGAACCCGATCACGACCTTGTCGCCGGACTCGTCGTTGGAGCCCGCCGCGGCCTGCGCCGAGCCGCCGCCGCGCTCGTCGCCGTCGTCCTGGGCCTCGTTGCTGGTGCACGCGGACATGGCGAGGACGGCTAGGACCGCGACGCCGCTGCCGACGATCTTGGTCGGGGTGGTCCTCTTCTTCAGTGACTTCACGGTCATGGCGGGTGCTCCTTGGATCAGGTGTGGGTGTGCCGGGGTGAGGTGCTGCGGTGTGGCGCCCGCCCGAGAAACGGGGGTCGGTCAGGTGGTGCTCTTGCGAGACGCCAACCACTGCTGGAGCAGGACGGCGGCGACGATCACGGCACCCTTGAGCACTGACTGCTCGGAGGAGTCGCGCTGGTTCTGGATGAACACGTTGGTGAGGGTCGTGAAGATCAGGACCCCCAGCACGGTGCCGGTGATGGTGCCGCGGCCACCGGCGAGCAGGGTGCCCCCGATGACCACTGCGGCGATGACGTCGAGCTCGATCAGGGTGCCGTGCGTGGAGGTGCCGGTCGTGGTGCGCGCCACGAGCATCAGCGCGGCGATGCCGCAGCAGACGCCGACCAGCACGTAGAGCAGGACGGTGTGGCGGCGCACGTTGATGCCGGCCAGGCGGGCGGCCTCGGGGTTGCCGCCGACGGCGAAGGTGCGCCGACCGAACGTGGTGCGGTTGAGGAGCACCCAGCCGACGAGCGCCACGATCGCGAAGAGGTAGATGGAGAAGTCGATGCCGAAGACGTCGGAGGCGAAGACGTCGGTGAACCCGTCGACGTCGACGATCTGCGTCTTCTTGTCCGAGAGGATCTCGGCGAGCCCACGCGCCGCGATGAGCATCGCGAGCGTCGCGACGAACGGCACGATCCGGCCGTAGGACACCAGGATCCCGTTGACGAGGCCGCACCCCGCGCCGACCGCCACCGCGACGAACACCATGACCAGCCAGTGGTTGTCGCGCGCCATGGTCTGGGTGGCCAGCGTCGTGCACCAGACCGAGGAGAGCGCGAGGATCGCGCCGACGGACAGGTCGATGCCGCCACCGGTGATCACGAACGTCATGCCGACGCTCAGCACGCCGACGACCGCGGCTCCCCGCAGGATGGTGAGCGCGTTGTCGGTGTTGGCGAAGTTGCTGCCGGCCGTGACCGCGCCGACGACGCAGATCACGATGAGGGCGACGACCAGGCCGACGATGCGGAAGAACCCGACGGCCGAGAGCCACTGGACGGTGCGCTGGCCGCCGGTCCTGGCGCTGTCGGCGTCGACCACCATGGTCTGGTGCGAGGCGGTGCCCGACGCCGCCCCGGTCCCGACCACGTCGGGGGTGGACGGCCGGTCCTGGGAGGAGGAGTCCTTCAAGCGGTCGGTCATGCGGGTGCTCCTTCCATCACCAGGTCGAGGACCTGGGACTCGTCGATGTCCTCGGCGGCGGCCTCGTGGACCACGCGTCCCTCGCGGACGACCAGCACCCGGTCCGCCAGGCCGAGCACCTCCTCGACCTCGCTGGAGACCACCACCACGCCGACCCCGGAGTCGGCGAGGCCGGCGATCAGCCGGTAGATCTCGGAGCGGGCGCCGACGTCGACGCCACGGGTCGGCTCGTCGAGCAGCAGCACCCGGCACTCGCGCAGCAGCCAGCGGGCGAGGACGACCTTCTGCTGGTTGCCGCCTGACATGGTGCGGACCAGGCGGTCGACGTCGGCGGGCCGCACGTCGAGGGACCTGGTCAGCACGGCGGCGCGGCGGCGCTCGTCGCGGCTGGCGAGGAAGCCGAGCCGGGAGAAGTCGCGCAGCGAGGAGACGGTGATGTTGCGGTAGACCGCCTCGTCGAGCAGCAGCCCCTGGCTCTTGCGCTCCTCCGGGGCCAGGCCCACTCCCGCCTTCACCGCGTGGGCGACCGAGCCGCGGCGCAGCTGGCGGCCGACGACGTGGACGGTGCCGGCGCTCGCCCGGCGCGCGCCGTACAGCGTCTCGAGGATCTCGGTGCGCCCGGAGCCGACCAGGCCGGCCAGGCCGACGACCTCGCCGGCGTGCACGGTCAGGTCGACGTCGGAGAAGACTCCGGCCAGGGCGAGGTCGCGCACCTGCAGCACCACGGGGCGCTCGGTCTCGGCCGGCGGCTTGCGCGGTGGGAAGACGTACTCGATGGAGCGGCCGGTCATCAGCCGGATCAGCTCGGAGGTGGGGGTGTCGATGGCCGGCAGGCCGGTCGCGACCGTGCTGCCGTCCTTGAGGACCGTGATCCGGTCGCCGATGCGGCGGATCTCCTCGAGGCGGTGGGAGATGTAGACGACCGCCACGCCCTCGGCGGTCAGCCCGCGGATGACGCGAAACAGGTTGTCGACCTCTCCGTGGTCGAGCACCGCGGAGGGCTCGTCGAGGATCAGCAGCCGGGTGGCGTGGCTGAGCGCGCGGGCCATGCTGACGATCTGCTGGCCGGCCGGTGAGAGGTCGGCGACCAGGCGCGACGGCGGGATCTCGCCGTGCCCGAGCCGCTCGAGCAGCTGCTGGGCGCGGCGGTGGGCCCGGGTGTGTCGGATGAACCCGCCGGTGGAGACCTCGTGGCCGAGGAAGATGTTCTCGGCGACCGACAGGCCCGGGACCAGGTCGAGCTCCTGGTAGATCGTGCTGATGCCGGCGTCGATGGCGGCCTGCGGGTGGCTGAGGCGGACTTCCCGCCCGTCCCACCAGATCGTGCCCTCGTCGGGCTGGTACGCCGCGGAGAGGACCTTCATCAGCGTGGACTTGCCGGCGCCGTTCTGGCCGAGCAGGCAGTGCACCTCGCCGGCGCGCACGTCGAGGTCCACGCCGTCGAGGGCGCGGACCGACGAGAACTGCTTGACGACGCCGGTCATGCGGAGCAGGACCTCGCCGGGCTGGCTCGCCGACGGGTCGGTGCCGCCGGCGGCCTGGCCTGATGGGGGCGACGGGGTCGGCGCGGTCATGCGACCACCTCTCCTACGGGGGCTGCGGGGTGCGGTCGGCGCGGGATGACCGAGGGGGCGGCGAAGACCGGGTCGAGCGCGGCCATCGCTCCCCCGCGCACCGCGGCGGCGAAGCCCATGGTCGAGATCTCCACGCGGGTGCCGCCCGCGTCGACGGCGAGCACCCCGGCGCCGATCTCGCGCTCCACCGCGGCCCGCATGTGGTGGCCGACGGCGGAGTAGTAGCCGCTGAGCACGATCGCCGCGGGGTTGAGCGCGTTGGCCAAGATGGCGGCCCCGACTCCCACCCAGGTGCCGACCTGCTCGAGCGCATCGAGCGTGCGGGCGTCGTCGAGGCCGGCGCGACGGTTGATCTCCGCGAGGCGCTCGTCGAGGCCCAGCGTCGGGTTCCGGATCGGGTCGTGGGGCTCCGCGACCAGCTCGAGGAGGGCACGCAGGCCGCTCACGGTCTCCCAGCAGCCGGTGCGGCCGCAGCCGCAGGTGCGGCCGCGGGGCTGGACGATGATGTGGCCGAACTCCCCGGCGTACCCGTGTCGGCCGCGAAGCAGACGTCCGTCGGCGACGATCCCGCCCCCGACCCCGACCTCGCCGAAGATGACCAGGATGTCCTGGCGGTCCGCGACACCCGGCGTCGCCTCCGCCATGGCCGCGAGGTTGCCCTCGTTGTCGATGCGCACCGGGAACGACCCGTCCAGGCGGCGGCGGATGAGCTCGCCGACCGGCACGTCGAACCAGCCGAGGTTGGGGCCGTGGGTCAGCAGGTCGCGGCGCCGGTCGACCAGGCCTGCGACGCCGACCGTGAGACCGGCGGTGTGCCGGTCACCGCCGCCGAGCTCCTCGACGGTCTCGGTCACCAGGCGCACGAGGTGATCGACGACGACCTCGGCGTCCAGGGCCCGCGCGTCGAGGGCGAGCCGCCTCTCCCCGATGGTCCGACCGGCGAGGTCGAGCGCGAGCACGGAGACGTGGTTGACGTTCAGCTCGGCGCCCAGGCCGTAGACGCGGGACCCGTCGAGCTCGACCGCCGTGCTGGGCCGGCCCACGCTGGCGCGCTGCACCTTGCCCTCGCGCACCAGGCCGCGCTCGGCCAGCTCCGCGACCAGCGTCGAGACCGTCGAGCGGGTCATCCCCAGCTCGGAGGCGAGGGTGGCGCGTGACCGCGGACCGTGGTCACGCAGCCAACGCAGGACGAGGCCCAGATTGGCGCGCCTCAGATCGAGGTGGTCGACACTCTGCGCCGAAGCGGGGGCATCGAGCGAGGTCATCGTCGCCCTCCTGCCTGGCCGACTTTGGCCGTGTGATCGCCGTCACATGTTTGTTGAGGCGACGCTCAAACTAAAGGCGTGAAGAGCGCTCCCACAACCGCCTTCCCGATGAAATGGCCGACCTAGATTTCGCTTATGTCGTCCGCCGACAGAAGTCCGTATCCAACCGGAAGAAGTCGGCCCGAAAGTGGCGAATACCGGCCCAGACCGGCTTTTCCGGCGGGCAATTAGCGACTCGTCACCGACCTGGCGGCAAGGGCGATCTCGGCGGCGAGCAATCCCACGCCGAGGAGGGCGGCACGGTCCCCGGGGGCCCCGAGCTCGACCTGGGTGCCCGCCACGACGTGGGCGGGTGCGCGGCGATACATCGCTCCCCGCATCTCGTTGAGCAGGTGCGGTCCGAGCGCGGCGCCGGGCCCACCGACGAGGACGATCGAGGGGTTGGCGAACGCCACCAGACCGGCGATCGCCTCGCCCGCCCTCCGGCCCATGTCGCGGGCGATCTGCACGGCCACCGGGTCGCCGCCGACCACCGCCGCCACGACCTCGGCCCAGGGGACCACCTCGCCGTCGGTCAGTGCGCGAGCCAGGGCAGCCGAGCGTCCGGAGCGTGCGGCGGCCGCCGCCTGCTCGGTCACCGCGAACACCGAGACGAAGGAGTCCAGGCAGCCGCTGCTGCCGCAGCCCGCGCACGCGGGACCGAACTCGTCGACCCGGGTGTGCCCGATCGCCCCAGCCAGGTCGGCGCTGCCCCGTCCGAGATGACCGTCCATGAACGTCGCCGTGCTCACGGTCGCACCGAGACGGAGGACGACCAGGTCGTCGATCCCGCGCGCCCGTCCGCCGTGCCGTTCGCCGGTGGCCATGGCGCGGGCGGCCTGCTCGACCACGACCGGAGCGCCGCCCGTCACCTCCTCGATCCCGGCGACCAGGTCCTCGCGGTGCACGGGCAGGCCGGGTGCGATCGCGAGGCCGGTCGCCAGCACGCCGTGTGACCCGGGGGCCTCCTTGACCGCCTGCGCCACCGTCTCCACGACCAGCCGGCACAGGTCCTCGGGCGACTCCTCGCGGGCCCGGTCCCGGGTCACCGGGCGGGAGATCGCGAAGGTCGCGTCGACGACGGTGGCGCGCACCCGCGACTCGGCCAGCGACACGGCGGCCATCCGGACCGCGGGCCCGAGGCCGACCGTGCTGGAACGCCGGCCGCCCGAGCTCGGCGCCACCGGCCCCGGTGCGACCAGGCCCGTACCCTCGAGCAGGGCGATCTCCGCGCTCACCGTCGTGCGCGAGACCCCTAGAGCCCGGGCGAGCTCGGATCGGGTGCGGGGGCCCTCGTCGCGCAGCAGGCGCAACAGCCGTCGGTCGAGCGAGGGCTGCACGTCAGCCTCGCCTGCCGCTCGCGGACGGGCACCCGACGCTCACGTAGGTCATGGCTCTCCGTCCCGAGGCTCCCGCTGATGGGGTACGGATCTTGGCACGTCGTCGGGGAAGTGGACAGGGGCTCGCGCTACCACCCGCCGTCCGGCTCGGTGTCGGACCCGGCAGGCAGGATGGAGCGCATGCTCCTCGCCGACGTCGTCGCCACGTCCACCGCGGTCGGGAGCACCCGCTCGCGCAAGGCCAAGGTCGCCGCCATCGCCGAACTGCTGGCGGCTGCCGATCCCGGCGAGCTCGAGATCGTCACCGCCTACCTCGGTGGCACCCTGCGCCAACGCCGCACCGGCCTGGGCTGGCGTGGGCTCGGTGAGCTGCCCGACCCGGCGGGCGAGGCCACGCTCGAGGTGGCCGACGTCGACGCCGCCTTCGCGCGGATCGGCTCGCTCGCGGGGCCCGGCTCGCAGGCCGCCCGCGCGGCGGCGGTCGAGGCGCTGTTCGGGCTGGCCACGCCCGACGAGCAGCGCTGGCTGCGCGGCGCCGTGACCGGCGAGGTGCGCCAGGGCGCGTTGGACACGTTGGTGCAGGAGGCCGTCGCGGTCGCCGCGGGCGTCCCGCTCCCCGTCGTACGACGTGCGGCGATGCTGGCCGGGTCGACCCGAGCGGTGGTCGCGGCGGCGTTCGCGGGCGGTGCGGACGCGCTCGCCGCGATCGGCCTCGAGGTGGGCCGTCCGGTGCTGCCGATGCTCGCCTCGTCGGCCAAGACCCTTCCCGAGGCGATGCAGCGCGCGGGCGGCGGCACGGTCGCGGTGGACACCAAGCTCGACGGCATCCGGATCCAGGTGCACCGCGACGGCGACGACGTGCGGGTCGCGACCCGCACGCTGGAGGACATCACCGCCCGGCTGCCGGAGGTGGTGGCCGTGGTGCGCGACCTGCCCGGGCGCCGGTTCGTGCTCGACGGCGAGGCGATCGCGCTGGACGCGACCGGGCGCCCGCGGCCGTTCCAGGAGACCGCCTCGCGCACCGCCCAGCGCGCGGCGAGCGACGTCGCGGTGACGCCGTACTTCTTCGACCTGCTGCACCTCGACGATGAGGACCTGCTCGACTCCCCCGGCGCCGAGCGCCTCGCCGCGCTGGAGACGCTCGTGCCCGAGCCGTGGCGGGTGCCGCGCCTGCTCACCGACGACGTCGCCGCAGCCGAGGCGTTCGCCGCGGAGGCGCTCGCGAGCGGTCACGAGGGCGTGGTGGTGAAGAACCTCGCGGCGCCGTACGACGCGGGACGCCGGGGCGCGTCGTGGGTGAAGGTGAAGCCGGTGCACACCCTCGACCTGGTCGTGCTCGCCGTCGAGTGGGGCTCGGGGCGGCGCTCCGGCTGGCTGTCCAACATCCACCTCGGCGCCCGCGACGGCGACGGGTTCGTGATGCTGGGCAAGACCTTCAAGGGGATGACCGACGAGATGCTCGCCTGGCAGACCGAGCGGTTCCTCGCCCTGGAGACGCACCGCGCCGGCCACGTCGTCCACGTGCGCCCCGAGCAGGTCGTGGAGATCGCCTTCGACGGCCTCCAGCGATCCACGCGCTACCCCGGCGGGCTGGCGCTGCGCTTCGCCCGGGTGCTGCGCTACCGCGACGACAAGACCGCAGCCGAGGCCGACACGATCGAGACCGTGCGGGGACTTGCCTGAGGCGATCCACCACGAAACGGCGGTATCCGAACGCACACGTTCCGGATACCGCCGGTCCACGTATCTGGCTACTTGACCTCGGAGCGGCGCAGCGACAGCAGCCCGACGACGAGGGGAATGACGATCCAGATCATCGTGGTCGAGGCGAGCATCGCCCACTCCTCACCGGTGTTCGTGGCGCCCTCGAAGAGCTGCACCTGCGTGTAGTTCCAGTCGATCCACGGCTGCACGTCCAAGAACCACTCCCGCACCAACGCGAGCAGCTCGAGGATGCCGGGCAGGACGAGGGAGACCACGAAGTACCCGACGATCGCCGCGGCCGAGGCCCTCAGCACCACGCCGAGCGTGAAACCGATCGCCATGCCGACCAGGTTGCCGAGCACGATCTGGGGTGCGGTGGACAGCGAGACGTTCCAGACGGTGTCGACGCCGGCGAGCGCGGAGCCGACCAGGTTGCCGACGGCCCCCACCGCGAAGGCGACGGCCATCGAGCCGAGGCCCACCAAGGCGGTCGCGATCGCCTTGGCGCCGATCACGCGTCCGCGGCTCGGCATCAGGGTGAACGTGGCGAGTCCGCTGCGCTGGCTCCACTCGCTCGTGACGGAAAGGATCGCGATCATCGGCAGGATCACCGACATGGGGAAACCGATCGCAGTCGCGAAGCTCTCGTAGGTGACGGCGCTGTCGGGAGCGAAGATGATGACCGCCCCGGTCGCGATGACCGACAGGAGGCCGATGCTGATGAGCATCCAGAATCCCGATCGGGTGTTGAACATCTTGCGCAGCTCGACCTTGACGAGCCGAGTGGTCGGGATCGGACGGGCGGTCAGGCGGACCGGTGCGGCCTGTGTGGTGGAGGCCGGCGGGACGATCGTGGCGGTCATGCCGCAACTCCTTCGCGTTGGGTGTCGGCAGTGAGCGACAAGAACATGTCTTCGAGCCCGGCGCCCTCGGCGGACCGGAGCTCGGCGAGGGCGATGCCGGCGGTCTGGGCCACGGCCCCGACCCGAGCGGGATCGGCATCCGTGCGGACCGAGCCGTCCCTGGCGAGCGTGCTGGGGATCCCGGCCTGCTCGAGCGCGTGGACCAGGTCGCGCGGTGACGTCGAACGGGCCAGCGTCCCGGCGTCCGCGAGGAGCTCTTCCTTGGTGCCGGACGCGACGATCTTGCCGTTGCCGATCACGACCAGGTCATCGGCGATGACCTCGATCTCGTGCAGCAGGTGCGAGGACAGCAGCACCGTGCCGCCCTGGCTGGCGAAGCCCGTCAGGAGGTCGCGCATCCACCGGATCCCCGCGGGGTCGAGCCCGTTGGCGGGTTCGTCGAGGATCAGCACCCTCGGGTCGCCGAGCAGCGCGGTGGCGATGCCGAGGCGTTGACGCATCCCGAGCGAGTAGTTGCGCACGCGGCGCTTGGCCTCAGTGGGGGTCAGGCTCACCAGCTCGATCATCTCGTCGACCCGGGTGCGGGGCAGGCCCATGGTGTCGGAGGCGATGGTGAGGATCTCGCGGCCCGTGCGGCCGGCGTGCTGGGCCGAGGCGTCGAGGAGGACGCCGACCTCGAGGCCGGGGTTGGGGAGGTCGGCGAACCGGACGCCGTCGATGGTGGCCGAGCCGGACGTCGGGGCGGTCAGACCCACCATGACGCGCAACGTGGTGGACTTGCCGGCACCGTTCGGACCGAGGAAGCCGGTCACGCGGCCGGGCTTGGCAGTGAAGGAGACGTTGTCGACGGCCGTGAAGCCGGCGTACCTCCGGGTCAGGAGCTCAACAGTGATCATGGGCTCAACCCTCGCGGCGTCGGGTCGTGCGCGCCTCGGCTCAAAGGCCGGTCTTGTCCTCACCGAAAGCACGGGGCCGAGATCGTGCTTTCGGTCGATCTCAGGAACCTGACGCATCCCTGCACGTGCCCACGAGCCGCAGGTCACGACCGGTGAACGTGTCCCCGCCGGGCACGGTGGGGCGTTCGCCGCCTCTGGACCTCGTGCCGGCGGAGCGGGCCGGCCTCTACTCCCGGACCCGGCCGGTCTCGTAGCCCCACATCGCGACCTCCACCCGGTTACGGGCGCCGAGCTTGGCCATGAGGCTGCCGATGTGGGTCTTCACCGTGCTGAGGCTGATGTGCAGCTCGGCGGCGATCTCTGCGTTGGTACGACCCCGCGCGACGGTGAGCAGCACCTGCTCCTCACGTTCGGTGAGCGGGTCGAGGGGCTGGGCGGGAGGCGCTGCCCGACCCGTGCCCGCGAACGTCGACAGCAGCCGGCGGGTGATGCTGGGCGAGATCAGCGAGTCACCTCGGGTGGCCGCCCGGATCGCCTCGCCGAGCAGCTCGGGTCCGGCGTCCTTCAGGAGGAAGCCGGTGGCGCCGGCCGACAGCGCACCGTGCACGTACTCGTCGAGGTCGAAGGTGGTGATCACGACGACCGCGACCGGGTCCTCGACGCCCGGCCCAGCCAGCAGCCGGGTCGCTTCGACCCCGTCGAGGACGGGCATCCGGATGTCCATCAGGCACACGTCGGGACGGAGCTCGCGGCCCAGCCGCACCGCCTCCTGCCCGTCGCGCGCCTCCCCCACGACCTCGATGCCGTCCAGGGTGCCCAGGATCAGCCGCAGTCCGGTCCGCACGAGGTCCTGGTCGTCGGCGACCAGCACCCGGATGCTCACGCCGGCACCTGCCGCGGCAGTGTCGCGCTGACGGCCCAGCCGTGACCGGGGCAGGGACCTGCCTGGCACACGCCACCCAGGAGCAGTGCGCGTTCCACCATCCCGGTGATCCCGAAGCCCGATTCGTGGGCGGGGTCGGCCGCGCCCGGGTCACCGTCGTCGCGGACGACGAGGCTGACCGTCGACTGGTCGCCGGCGACGCGCACGTCGATCAGGGTGGCGTTCCGGGCATGCCGCATGGCATTGGTGACCGCCTCCTGAGCGATCCGGAAGACAGCGGCGTCGATCGCCGCCGGGAGGGCGGCCAGGTCTCCCGAGACCGTCACCTCCACCCGCGGCCCGGCAGGCGAGGCCCCGGACAGCCGCTCGAGGTCGGCCACACCGGGCTGCGGGGCGTAGTCGACGGGTGCCTCGTTGCGCAGCACGCGGACCATCGCCCGCATCTCGGCCAGCGTGCGCGTTGCCTCCACCTCGATCACCTCCAGCGCCTCGAGCGGCGACGACGGGCTGGTCGCAGCAAGGGCGCGCCCGGCCTGCGCCTGGACGGCGATGGCCGAGACGTGGTGGGCGACCGTGTCGTGCAGCTCGCGTGCCAGCAGGACCCGCTCCTCCGACTTCACCTGCTCCAGGCTTCGCTCCCGGGCGCCGTGCTGGGAGCGCACGGCCCAACCCAGGGCAAAAGCGGACATCAGCACAGCGACCCCGCCGATGGCGTCCGCGAGCCCGGTCCAGCTGACGACGAACGACATGGTGGCCGCGAAGAGGATGATCGCCAGACCCGCGACCGCCTCTCGCCCGGAACCCCACCGGAAGAGTGCGTAGGGCAGCAGCAGGAAGTAGAGCATCGTGTACACGTCGAGCGCCGGTGCGTCGGATGCGATCAGGGCGATGTCCACGACCACGACCACGCCGAAGGCGGTCGCGACCACGGCGAGCGGGTGGGTACGTCGCCACAGCAACAGCGGCGCCAGCCCGACCGTCAACACCACCGACAGCCCCGGTAGCGGCATGTCCTCACGCAAGACGCCCTCCAGCACCCCCGAGACCGTCACGAGCGCCAGCAGCGCCCAGTCCCGCCACACCCGAACTGGCGGGGCCGAGGGCCGGGGCTCCTCCAGCAGGGACCGCAGCGGATTGCTCACCCCCTCAGCGTAGGGATGGAGCGCCGCCAGGGGACCGGCCGAAAGTCTGACCCGGCCACCGGCCGAAGGCACGAACGGCTCGGAGCCTCAGGGCCTCAGCGCACCACTCAGCGCGCTCAGCGTGTCCTCGACGAGGCGGTAGAACGCCCAACGGCCGCGCTGCTCGCGGATGACGAGTCCCGCGTCCACCAGCTGCTTCATGTGGTGCGAGACCGTCGGCTGCGAGAGCCCCACCGGCTCGGTCAGGTCGCAGATGCAGGCCTCGCGCTCGGGCTGCGCGGCGATCAGGGACAGCAGCCGGACGCGCGTGGGGTCGCCGAGCGCCTTGAACGTCCGCGCCAGTCGCTGTGCCTCCTCCGCGTCCAGCACGCCGCCGGTGACGGTCGAGCAGCAGACCGAGGTCGGGGCGTCGACGACGGGGAGGGAGGTGCTGGTGGTCATGGCTCGAGTGTGCCAGACACATTGACAACCGTCGATAGATAGAAGATCCTCGATGCATCGACACACGCCGATACGACGCGAAAGGCAGGCGGTCATGACCACCACGACCCCCACCCCCGACGAGACCAACACCGCGGCCTCGGACCAGCTGCGCGAGGAGGTCCGGAGCCGCTACGCCCAGGCTGCGACCGCCGTCGTCGGCGGCACCGGCAACGCCGAGCTCAACGAGGCGCTCCAGGTGGTCGAGGACGACTGCGGGACCTCGTGCTGCAGCGGTGAGGTCGCGGTCGACGAGTCGTTCGGCGCGACGCTCTACAGCAGCGACGACCAGCAGGACCTTCCCGCCGAGGCGGTCGCGGCCAGCCTGGGCTGTGGCAACCCGACCGCGGTCGCCGACCTGCGTGCCGGCGAGAAGGTGCTCGACCTCGGCTCGGGCGGCGGCATCGACGTGCTCCTCTCCGCTCGGCGGGTCGGCGAGACCGGGTTCGCCTACGGCGTCGACATGACCGACGAGATGCTCGACCTGGCGCGCACCAACGCTGCCAAGGCCGGCGCGACCAACGTCGAGTTCCTCAAGGGCACCATCGAGGACATCCCGCTCCCCGACGCCGCCGTGGACGTCGTCATCTCCAACTGCGTCATCAACCTCTCCGTCGACAAGCCCCGGGTCATCGCCGAGATGCACCGGGTGCTCGTTCCGGGCGGACGGATCGGGATCTCCGACGTCGTCGCCGAGGACCACCTCACGCCCGAGGACCGCGCCGAGCGGGGCTCGTACGTCGGCTGCATCGCCGGCGCCCTGTCGCGCAGCGAGTACCTCGACGGGCTCCGGGCCGCCGGGTTCGTCGACGCGGACGTCGAGTTCACCCACGAGGCGGCCCCCGGCATGCACGGCGCCATCGTCCGCGCCACCAAGCCGACCGCATGAGCAGCACCATCACCTCGCCCACCGACGCGGCAGCCGGTCCGCGGCTGTCCACCCTCGACCGCTACCTCCCGGTGTGGATCGGGGTCGCGATGGTCGCCGGGCTGCTCGCCGGCCGCTGGGTGCCCGGGATCGCCGACGCCCTGGACGCCGTCACCGTCGGGTCGATCTCGTTGCCGATCGCGCTCGGCCTGCTGGTGATGATGTACCCGGTGCTGGCCAAGGTCCGCTATCACGAGGTCGGCCACGTCGTTCGCGACCGGCGGATGATGGCGCTCTCCCTGGTCCTGAACTGGGTCCTCGGCCCGGCGCTGATGTTCGCCCTGGCCTGGCTGTTCCTGCCCGACCTGCCCGAGTACCGCACCGGCCTCATCATCGTCGGCCTGGCCCGCTGCATCGCGATGGTCATCATCTGGAACGACCTGGCCTGCGGCGACCGCGAGGCCGCCGCCGTACTCGTCGCGGTGAACTCCGTCTTCCAGGTCCTCGCCTTCGCCCTGCTCGGCTGGTTCTACCTCGACCTGCTGCCCGGCTGGCTGGGCCTGTCCACCACCGGCCTCGACGTCTCCCCCTGGGAGATCGCCTGGAGCGTCCTCGTCTTCCTCGGGATCCCGCTGGCCGCCGGCTACCTCACCCGACGCATCGGGGAGGCGCGACGCGGCCGCGAGTGGTACGAGGAGCGCTTCCTGCCGCGCCTGGGCCCGTGGGCGCTGTACGGGCTGCTGTTCACGATCGTCGTGCTGTTCGCCCTCCAGGGCGAGTCGATCACCGACCAGCCCCTCGACGTGGCGCGCATCGCCGTACCGCTGGTCATCTACTTCGCGCTCATGTGGGCAGGCTCGCTGCTGCTCGCCCGCCGTGCCGGCCTGGGGTACGCCCGCGCCACCACCGTCGCCTTCACCGCCGCGGGCAACAACTTCGAGCTCGCGATCGCGGTCGCCATCGCGGTGTTCGGCGTCACCAGCGGCCAGGCGCTCGCCGGGGTCGTCGGTCCGCTCATCGAGGTCCCGGTCCTGGTGGGCCTGGTGTACGTCAGCCTCTGGGCGCGCCGCTTCTTCCCCGACCAGGCCCAGGGAGTCGCACGATGACGGCCGAGCGGATCCCGCAGGTGGTCTTCGCCTGTGTTCGCAACGGCGGGCGCTCGGTGATCGCCCGGGTGCTCACCGAGCAGTACGCCGCGGGCCGCGTCGTCGCGGTGTCGGCCGGCACCCAGCCCGGGGAGCACATCCACCCCGAGGTCGCCCGCGCGCTCGAGCTGCTCGGCCTCGACACCTCCCGCGAGCGCCCCCAGCGCCTCACCACGGAGATGGTGGCCGCCAGCGACCTCGCCATCACGCTGGGCTGTGGCGAGGAATGCCCCTACGTCCCCGGCGTGACCTACCGCGACTGGCCGGTCGACGACCCGGGCGGCCAGGACGACGCCACGGTGCGCCGCATCGTCGCCGACCTGGACACCCGCGTGCGCGACCTGCTCCGCGAGCTCGTCCCCGACCTCACCCTCGCGACGAGCGTCCTCGACGGCTGAGGACCGGGTCGGCCGGTCAGCGCCGGACCTCGTAGTGGGCCACCGTCACGCCGTCCGGGAGGTCCTGCGTCCCCACGTGCCGTAGGTCCACCCAGCTGTCCAGGGCGCTGAAGAACGGCGTACCGCCGCCGACCAGGACCGGGTGCGTGACCACCTGGTACTCGTCGATCAGGCCGGCGCGCATCGCCGTACCGGCGAGGCCGGCGCCACCGATCTCCATCGGGGCGCCGTCCTCGGCCTTCAGGCGGCTGATCTCGGTCACGGCGTCACCGGTGACGAGGCGCGCGTTGCCGTCGACCTCGTCGAGGGTCGTGGAGAACACCACCTTCGGCGTCCGCTGCCAGAGATGGGCGAACTCGACCTCCACGGGCGTCGCGTCCGGCTGCTGGTCGGCGGTCGGCCAGTGCGCGCTCATCAGCTCCCACAGCCTGCGGCCGTACAGCGAGAGTCCGATCTCCCGGGCGCGGTCGTTGAACCACTGGTGCAGCTCGGGGCTCGGCACGCTCCACCCGATGTCGTCGCCGGGCGCGGCGATGTAGCCGTCCAGGCTCGCGTTCATCATGTAGCTCAGCTTGCGCACGTGGTCAGCCTCCATCGGGTCGGTCCGTCTGCCGACTACCGACCGCGTCGACGGAGGGAACTCATCGCCGCGCCCTCAGGGGCCGACGACATCGACGCGCCCGTCGAGCCCGTCGTCGGCCGGTGCGACCAGACCGCCCAGCACGCCGACGAGCACGGCGATCGTGAGCAGTTTGCCGATCGGGATGCCGGCGCCCGCCGACGGGTTCGCCCGCTGCCAGGCGAACCACTGAGACCCGTGGAACCGCGCCAGCGCGACCAGCGCCAGGACCGAGGTCGTCAGGCCGAGCACGTGCAGCGTCGCCTGACCCAGGTCGTCGAGATCGACGATGCCGACGAGCTCCACGAAGAAGCTCAGCACGAGCACGATCCACGCGACCACCAGCCGCACGGTCCGCGCGCGGATCACGCCGGCGCCTGGCCCGCCAGCGAGGCCCAGGCGACCACCCAGATCGACATCGGCAGCGGCGGTGCCGCCACTGGCTGGGTGGTCTTCCCGTCGAGGCTCACCGGCGCATCCTGGCACCTCCCGCTCGCGGTCAGGGCGAAATGACGGGATCGCCATGGGCGAGCGCGACGAAGCACCGGTCCAGCTCCTCGAGCAGCATCTCGGAGCCGTCGTCGCAGGCGTCGCACCCGCAGTACGGGATGGAGGTGACGGGCGCGGCTGACGCGGGCGAGGCGTCGGCGGCACGGACGCCGACGTCGAGGCCGAACTCATCGCCGTCGATCGTCACGACCCCGCAGAGCAGTTCGGAACCGCCGGGGACGCGCGGCGCGATCCGGTAGACGCGCACGATCTGGTCCGTCGACCGCCGTCCGCCGAGCCAGGTAGCGCCGGTCGGCGGCCCGACGCTCGTGGTGGCGAGGCCGCGGTCCGCCAGGACCTCGACCCACGCCTCGACCCGCCGGACGAGGATGCGGTACTTGCCCGGATCGGTGTAGCGGGAGTACTCCGCCTCGTCTGGCTCGCGATCCCCATGTGGGTCCGGCCAACCGGGCGTGTCGGCACCGATGACGGCGAAGGCCCGGTCTACGGCGGCGAGGAGGTCCGAGGCCCAGGTCGGCGTCGTCGGGAGCGAGGAGCGATCCATCGGCGCAGCCTGACCGGCCCCTCGGCGGCACGGCAACCGAGTTGCCGGCCTCAGACGGCGGCGAGACCGAGTCGACGCCCCGAACGCTGGGACACCCGACCCACGGTGAACGCCGCGAGTGCCGCGCCGAGGGTGAACAGCGCAGCCGGCAGACCGGCGACGCTCTCGCCCCCGACCAGGTCCTGGGCGAGCAGGCCGCCGACCGTGACGCCGGCGGCCAGGCCGGCGCCGCCGAACACCTGGGAGATGACGACGACGGTGAGGGTGCGCCGGTAGAGGCGCCGCTGCTCCTCGGCTCCGATCGGGTCGGTCGCCAGCGAGGCAGGCGTCATGGGTTCTCCGTCGTGCTCGGGCCCCGCGTCGTTCCCAGGCCGGATCGGGGTTGCAGGACCCACCATGCCGGGGTTGGTCTAGCAGCGTCGGTGGAAGGTCAGCTTCCCTCCGGGTAGGGGCTTGGCCTCGTAGCCGGGGTCGTGCGCGCGGGCGTGGTGGCGGGGGCAGAGGAGCCGGCCGGTGGCGACGCTGGTGGTCCCGCCGCGCGACCACGGAACGTCGTGGTGCGCGTGGCACAGCCCGGGTGGCCAGTCACACCCTTCGGCGGTGCAGCCGCCGTCGCGCAGCGCCAGGGCAACGCGGTGGGTCTTGGTGTGGAACCGGCGCTTGCGGCCGACGTCGAGGGGCCGGCCCTGGCCGTCGAGGACGGCCGGCACGATCCCCGCCTCACACGCCAGCCGCCGGGCCTCGGTGGCGGAGATCGTCTCGCCGGTGTGCAGGTGTGCGGCGCGAAGCCCACCGAGCAGCGACTCGAGGGTCATCGTGACCACGATGGTCGCGGCCACCCCGCCGGCGTCGGGGAGGCGGTCGGCGGGGTAGCGCTCGAGGTAGTCACAGAACGCCTGCCCCATCCGCTCCGGCCCCGGCCGCCGCTCAGCCCCCGCAGCTCCGGCGCCGTTGACGGCGTGCTGGTGCTTCGGGGCCGCAATCGCGAGCAGCGCGGCGCGCAGCATCGCCGCGTGGTGGGTGGGGATGGTGAACCGACCGTGGGACTTGCCGTGCCCGTCGTCGGACATGGTCAGCCGGGCGGCGGCGCGGGCGGCGGCTTCCTCCCGCTCCAGGCGGGCGGCCTCGGCGGCGTCGGCCTGCTCGGGGGCGGCGACCTCGATGAGTCTCTTGGCGAGGCGGCGCAGGGTGATCGCGTCGTGCTCGCCGGCCTGCTCGAGGAGGAACTCCTCGGCCCGGGCCCGGGTGTCCTCGTCGACCAGGTCGGCGGGCAGGTCGTCGACGGCGTCGGTGATGACCTGCGCCTGGTCGAGGTGGATCCGCCCAGCCCCCAGGGCCTCGCGGACGCCGTCGTGGTGCCCGGTGTCGAGGGCGCGGGCCAGGCGCATCAACCGGTGCGCCTCGGGGCGGGTCAGACGGGACTGGTGGGCCCACCAGTTCGCGGTGCTCGTCGCACCCACCGCGTCGCCCACCTCGACACTGTGGGCATGGGCCGCGACCCGCAGCCGCAGCTCCTGCAACCGGGCGATCTCGGACGTCAGCTCCAGCAGCGTCGCCCCGGCCTCGGCCTCGCTCAGCGACCACACCGGCGCATCCGCGACCGCGTCCAGCGCCTCGTGCACGCACGCCACCGCCACGGCCACCGAGTGGCCGGATCGGGGTGCGAACGAGGGTTCCATGGACCTACTCAACCATCGACCACCGACAGTCCTGGGCGACCGTCATCCCAGGTCAGGGACGCGTACTCCCCCGGGTGCCCATCGTCGTTGCTGCCTGTCTGGGACGGCGAGTGGCGTGGCTCCTTGTGTCCGGTGAACCGCTCCCGGTTGCGTCTGTTATCCGAACGTCGGGGGCGCTGCTCATGCAGTCGACCAACGCCGGTCGGGCCCGGTTGGTGCTGACACGGAGCGCTCCCGTGCGCATCGGCGACATCGACCTTCTGGCGCTCACCGACGGCACGTTCCGCGCCGGGCCGGGACCCGCACGATCCTCGTCGACGCCGGCATGGGTCCGGCGATGCGCGACGACGGCGACCGACGGCTCCTCATCGGTGGGCAGCTCCCCCTCGGGCTTCGTGCCCTCGGTGTGTGGCCCACCGACATCGACACCGTCATCTGCACCCACCTGCACGCCGATCACTGCGGCTGGCTGTTCGACTTCACGGGGGCGCCCACGTTCCCCCACGCCGACATCTGGTTCGGGGAGCACGACTGGCACCACTTCGTCGCGGACCCCGACGTCTGGATGTTCGACCACATCCGCCACGGGTTCCACGAGGCCGACGGCGCACGACTCCACTTGGTCAGCGAGGACACCCCCGTAGCTCCCGGGGCCGACCTCGTTATGACGCCCGGGCACACACCCGGCCACCTGTCCGTCGTGGTGTCCTCCGGCGTCCAGCGCGCGCTGCTCCTCGGGGACGCCATCGTGTGCCCGATCCAGCTGGACGAGCCCACCTGGCAATCCATCGGAGATGTCGACCCTGCCCTCGCCGCACAGGTACGTGAACGGCTGTTCCGCGAGCTCGAGGCCGAGCACGTCATCGGCGCCGGATCGCACTTCCCCGAGCTGCAGTTCGGCCGCGTTCTCGCCGGCGAGCTGCGCCGCTGGATCGCCTGAGCCGCGCCACCAACCGGCAACGTGCTTCAGCCAGGCGGGCCTCAGCCGACCTGGACCCGGCCGTCCTCCACCCGCCAGCGCTGGTCAAGCGCGACATTCGCGAGCAGCCGGCGGTCGTGGGAGACCAGCAGCAGCGCGCCGTCGTACGACGCGAGCGCCTCCTCGAGCTGCTCGATCGCGGGCAGGTCGAGGTGGTTGGTGGGCTCGTCGAGCACCAGCAGGTTGACGCCGCGGGCCTGCAGCAGCGCCATCGCGGCGCGGGTCCGCTCACCGGGCGAGAGCCGGCCGACGAGGCTGGAGACCTGGTCGGCCTTGAGGCCGAACTTCGCGAGCAGGGTGCGGACCTCGGCCGGCGTCCACTCGGGGACCGCGAGCTCGACGGCGGTGCCGAGCGGCTGGTCCTCGGCCAGCCCGGTGCGGGCCTGGTCGATCACGCCGACCGCCACCGAGGCACCCAGCGACGCCGAGCCGGAGTCCGGCGCGACCTCGCCCAGGAGCAGCCGCAGCAGCGTGGTCTTGCCCGCGCCGTTGGGCCCGGTGATGCCGATCCGGTCGCGCGCGTTGACCTGCAGCGAGGCGGGCCCGAAGGTGAAGTCGCCCTGGGTCAGTGTGGCTTCGTTGAGCGTGGCGACCACCGCCGAGGAGCGCGGCGCGGCGGCGATGCTGAACTGCAGCACCCACTCCTTCCGCGGCTCCTCGACCTCGTCGAGCCGCGCGATCCGCGACTCCATCTGGCGCACCTTCTGCGCCTGCTTCTCCGAGGACTCGGTCTGCGCACGGCGCCGGATCTTGTCGTTGTCGGGCGACTTCTTCATCGCGTTGCGCACGCCCTGGGAGCTCCACTCGCGCTGCACCTTCGCGCGCGAGACCAGGTCGGCCTTCTTGTCCGCGAACTCCTCGTAGGCCTCGCGGGCGTGGCGCTTCGCCACGGCGCGGTCGGCGAGGAACGCGTCGTACCCGCCGTCGTAGACCGCCACCTGGTGCTGGGCCAGGTCGAGCTCGACCACCCGCGTCACGCAGCGGGCCAGGAACTCGCGGTCGTGCGAGACCAGCACGACTCCCCCGCGCAGCCCGCGCACGAACGCCTCCAGCCGCTCCAGGCCGTCGAGGTCGAGGTCGTTGGTCGGCTCGTCGAGCAGTACGACGTCGAAGCGGCTCACCAGCAACGCGGCCAGCGCGGCCCGCGCCGCCTGCCCGCCGGACAGCGAGGTCATCAGCGCGTCCGGGCCGACGTCCAGCCCGAGGTCGGCGAGCACCGGCGGCAGCCGGTCCTCGAGGTCGGAGGCGCCCGAGGCCATCCAGTGGTCGAAGGCGACGGCGTACGCGTCGTCGGCGCCAGGCATGTCCGTACCGAGCGCGGCCGCGGTCCACTCCATCGCCTCGGTCGCGGCCGTGGCACCGGTACGACGGGCGACGTAGCCGGCCACCGTCTCCCCCGGCAACCGGTCGTGCTCCTGCGGCAGCCAGCCGACGAACGCGTCCGCGGGCGCCAGCGACACGCTGCCGGCCAGCGGGGCGTCGACGCCGGCCAGCAGGCGCAGCAGCGTCGACTTACCGGCACCGTTGGCGCCCACGACGCCGACCACGTCACCGGGGGCGACCGTCAGGTCGAGGGACTCAAAAAGCACGCGATGGCCGTGGCCGCCGGCCAGGCCCTTCGCGACGAGGGTGGCAGTCACGCTGTGGATCGTAGTCGTCGCCGCGCCACCTCCCGCGACCGAGGCCGCCCGCCCCCCGCTGACAGGTCGAGTCGAGACCTCTGACGGTCGAGTCGAGACTTTCAACCACTCGAATCGAGAGACAGCGCGCCATCGGCGCCGACTCGCGCAACCATTGACGCCGACTCGGCGGGGCCCGGCCGTCCCCGGCGACCGAGGCAGCGCTGCGCCCGAACGTGCAGATCACCGCGCCGGGGTGGTTAGCATCAGCCGCATGCCCACCAGTGCCTCCGAGACCGACGGCCGTCGGTCAGCCGCAGCCGTCCGGCGCCGCAAGCGCGAGGCCGAGATCATCGCCGCCACCCGCGCACTGTTCGACCAGCGCGGCGTGCGTGACGCCCAGATCGACGACATCGCCAAGGCGGTCGGCATCAACCGGGCGATCGTCTACCGCCACTTCACCGGCAAGGAGGAGCTCTTCGCGCTCACCCTGGTCGGCTACCTCGAGGAGCTGCGCGACGCCCTCGAGGCCGCGGGCGCCTCCGACGCGGCCCCCGCCGTACGCCTCGAGGCGATCGTCACCGCCTTCGTGGAGTACGGCGTGGCGCACCCGGCCTTCGTCGACTGCGCGCAGGCGCTGATGCGCCGCTCCGGCCCCGAGCTGCTCGACGAGATCTCCGAGGGCGCGCTGTTCCGGCTCGGCCGAGCGATCTCCTCGTGCCTGGTCATCCTCACCGGCGTGCTGGAGGACGGCGTCGCGGCCGGCGACTTCCACGTGCAGGACCCGCACCTGCTCGCCAACACCCTCTACGCCAGCGGCCTCGGCGCGCTCCAGCTCGCCCGGGTCGGCATCCTGGTCAAGGAGGCCGCCCCCGGCATCCCGACGCTCGGCGAGATCTCCGCCGACCAGGTGCGGGTCTACCTGGTCACCTCGGCGCTCGCGCTGGCCACGCACCGCTCCTGAGCGGACGGCGCACGGCCGGCGCCACCGTCAGGGACGCTCGAGGATCGCGGTGATCCCCTGACCGCCGGCCGCGCACACCGAGACCACGCCCCGCCCGGAGCCGTTCTCGGCGAGCAGCTTGGCGAGCACGGTGAGGATCCGCCCGCCGGTGGCCGCGAACGGGTGACCCGCGGCCAGCGAGGAGCCGGTGACGTTGAGCCGGGTCCGGTCGATCGACCCGAGCGGGGCGTCGAGGCCGAGCCGCTCGGCGCAGAACACCGGGTCCTCCCAGGCCTTGAGCGTCGCCAGCACCTGGGAGGCGAACGCCTCGTGGATCTCATAGAAGTCGAAGTCCTGCAGCGTCAGCCCCTGGCGCGCCAGCATCCGCGGCATCGCATAGGCCGGCGCCATCAGCAGCCCCTCGTGGCCGTGCACGTAGTCGACCGCCGCGGTCTCGTAGTCGGTGAGATAGGCCAGCACCGGCAGCCCGCGCGCGGCGGCCCACTCCTCGGAGGCCAGCAGCACCACCGAGGCGCCGTCGGTCAGCGGCGTGGAGTTGCCGGCCGTCATCGTCGCCGCCGCGCCTCGGCCGAACACCGGCTTGAGCCGGGCGAGCTTCTCGGGCGTGGAGTCGGGGCGCAGGTTCTGGTCGCGCTCCAGCCCCCGGAACGGCGTGACCTGGTCGTCGAGGAAGCCCCGGTCGTACGCCGCGGCGAGGTGCTGGTGGGAGGCGGCGGCCAGCTCGTCCTGCTCCTCGCGCCCGATCTGCCACTCCAGCGCGGTGAGCGCGGCGTGCTCGCCCATCGAGAGCCGCGTCCGCGGCTCGCCGTTCTGCGGGATCGAGGGGACCACGTCGCCGGGACGGACCTTGGCGAGCGCGGCGAGACGACCCTTGAGGTCCTTGGCGCGATTGAGCTCGAGCAGGATCTTGCGCAGCCGCTCGCCGACCGCGATCGGGGCGTCGGAGGTGGTGTCGGTGCCGCCGGCGATGCCGACCTCGATCTGGCCGAGCGCGATCTTGTTGGCGACCTGGATCGCCGCCTGCAGACCGGTGCCGCACGCCTGCTGGATGTCGGTCGCGGGCGTCTCGGGCGCCAGGCGCGAGCCGAGCACGGACTCCCGGGTGAGGTTGAAGTCGCGCGAGTGCTTGAGCACCGCCCCGGCCACCACCTCCCCGACGCGCTCGCCCTCGAGGCCGAAGCGCTTCACCAGTCCGTCGATCGCGGCGGTGAGCATCTCCTGGTTGGAGACCTCGGCGTACGCGGTGTTGGAGCGCGCGAACGGGATGCGGTTGCCGCCGACGATGGCGACGCGGCGGACGGTGGTGGCGGGATCGAGGCCGGTCATGGGACACAGTCTTGCCGCCCGAGTGGGTACGGCTAAACCCAGTGAGGGCCACATCACGAAATCTGGACATCGAGTTACACCACTAGTTGCATGGAGTCTCATGAGCGACCGCTACCAGGAGTTCGCCTCCTCCCCCGTCGGCCGGATCCTCGTCAAGAACCTCGGCCTGCCCCGCCCGACCCCGCTGACCCGCCACGTCGAGGGCGCGCCGCTGGTCACCGGCACCGTGCTCGTCGGCGGCCGCGGGCGACTGGTCGACTCCCTGCCCGGGCTCCTCGGCGACCTCGACATCGAGACCACCACCGAGCCGCCCGCCGACGGCGCGCGCCTGCGCGGCCTGGTCTTCGACGCCACCGGTTTGACCTCCAGCGACCAGCTCGGCGCCCTGCGCGACTTCTTCACCCCGCGGCTGCGCAGCCTGGACACCAACCCCCGCGTCGTGGTCATCGGTACGCCGCCGGACCAGGTCTCCGGTCCCGAGCGGGTCGCCCAGCGCGCGCTCGAGGGCTTCACCCGCAGCCTCGGCAAGGAGATCGGCCAGGGCGGCACCGTCCAGCTCGTGCAGGTCGCCCCCGGGGCCGAGGACGAGCTCACCTCGACGCTGGCGTTCCTGCTCTCCCCCAAGTCGGCGTACGTCTCCGGGCAGGTCGTGCGGATCGGCACGCACGGCGGCGTCGGCGTGGCCGGCGAGGTCACCGACCGGGACCGCCCGCTCGCCGGCAAGGTCGCCCTGGTGACCGGCGCCAGCCGGGGCATCGGCGAGGCGATCGCACGGGTGCTGCACCGCGACGGCGCGCGCGTCGTGGGGCTGGACGTACCGCAGGCCGCGAGCGAGCTGCAGACGGTGATGGGCGAGCTCGACGGGGACTGGCTGGTCCTCGACATCACCGCCCCGGACGCCCCGCAGCGCATCGCCCACCACCTGCGGGAGAAGCACGGCGGGGTCGACGTGGTGGTGCACAACGCCGGCATCACCCGCGACAAGCGGCTGGCCAACATGTCCGAGGACCGCTGGGACTCCGTGATCGCGGTCAACCTCACCGCGCCGGAGCGGATCACCCGCGAGCTGCTCGACCAGGGTGTCGTGAACGCCGGCGGGTCGATCATCGGCGTCGCCTCGATCGCCGGCATCGCGGGCAACGTCGGGCAGACCAACTACGCCGCCTCCAAGGCTGGCGTGATCGGCCTGGTCGACTCCCTTGCCGACGAGCTGGCGGAGCGTCCCGACGGCGTCACGATCAACGCGGTCGCCCCGGGCTTCATCATCACCCAGATGACGGCCGCGGTGCCGTTCGCGACCCGGGAGGTCGGCCAGCGGCTCAACGCGATGGCGCAGGGTGGCCTGCCGGTCGACGTCGCGGAGACCATCGCCTGGTACGCCCACCCGGGCTCACGCGCCGTCAGCGGCAACGTGGTCCGGGTCTGCGGCCAGATGATGCTGGGCGCCTGAGCATGGGCGGCTCGGGGGTCGGGACGCTGCTGCGCGCCGCGCTGCCGACGATGCCCGGGATCGGCGCCCTGCCGGGCGTGCGCAAGGCGCCGTTGGAGGGGTTCACCGGGATGCGCCGCTCCCGCGAGGGCGTCGTCGTCGAGCGGGCGCACGTGGACGCGTACGCCGGGGTGTGCGGGTTCCCGCGCAAGGACACGGTGCCGCTGCCCTACCCGCACCTGCTCGGCTTCGACCTGCAGCTGGCGATCCTGGCCGACCGGGCGTTCCCGGCGCCGGCGATCGGCACCGTGCACATCGACAACTCGGTGCGCGCCCACCGCGAGATGCGGGTGGGCGAGCGTCTGGACGTCGAGGTCTCGGTAGGCTCGCCGCTGCCGCACCGCAAGGGCGTCGCGTTCGCCTTCGCCACCACCGTGCGCGACGCGGACGGCGAGGTGGCGTGGGAGGAGGTCTCGACCTACCTCTCCCGCGGCCGGTCGGTGCCGGGCGTGCCCGCGCCCGACGCGGCGTACCCGGAGGTGGGCGTCGGGTCGCTGACCTGGCCGCTGCCCGGCGACCTGGGGCGTCGGTACGCCGCGGTCTCCGGGGACCGCAACCCGATCCACCTCCACCCGCTGAGCGCCCGTGCCCTCGGCTTCCCGCGCCACATCGCCCACGGCATGTGGACGCTGGCCCGCTGCGTGGCCAGCCTGGAGAACCGCATCCCCGGCGCCGCCCGCGTCGACGTCTCCTTCCGCCGCCCGGTGCTCCTGCCCGGCACGGTCGCGCTCGGCACCCGGCGTACCGACGACGGCTGGGCGTTCGCGCTCACCTCCCCCGACGGGACGTCGACGCACCTGGTCGGAGCCGCGCACGGCTGCGCACGCGCGAGCTCGGGTGAGAAGGACAACACCGACGCATGACCCGGTCGCTTCCTGGGCAGGCACATCTGGTGAGCACCTCAACCGCCGCGGCGCAGGACGCCCTGCGCCAGCGCCGCTACCCCCGCAGCCAGTTCCTCGCCTACCAGGAGAAGATCGTGAACGCCTCCGCCGACGCCCTCCAGCGCCGGTCGTCCTCGCCCAAGCCCGGCTCCCGCCGGGACCCCAACGAGGAGCTGACCTTCGCCGCCTGGTGGCGCGAGACCGGACAGGTCCCCGCCAGCAGCAGCTGAGCACCACCTCGCCGACGCCCCCGATGCTCCGATGAGCACGGGGGCGTCGCCATGGGCGCCCACTCGCCGCACCATTGGCGCCGACTCGCCGCACCATTGGCGCCGACTCGGCGGAGAAGGGGCAGGTCAGTCCCGGGGGCGCACCGGGCGGATCAGGCCCTCCTGGGCGCAGGTGGCGACCAGGCGGCCGTCCTCGGTGAAGATCCGGCCCAGCGAGAGGCCGCGGGCGCCCTGGGCGGCCGGCGAGACCTGGTCGTAGAGCCACCACTCGTCGGCGTGGAAGGGCCGGTGGAACCAGATCGTGTGGTCCAGCGAGGCCATCTGCACGTCGGCCGGCGTGACCGGGTGCGCGGCGAGGCTCGCGCCGAGCAACGTGATGTCGCTGGCGTAGGTGAACGCCGCGAGGTGCACGACCGGGTCGTCGGGGAGCCCGGCGTGCACGCGGGCCCACATCTGCGCCCGCGACGGGTGGTCCGGGTCCGGGGCCAGCCCGGCAGAGGAGTTGCCGAGGTAGCGCGCGTCGATCGAGGCCCACTCGCGCGCGAGCGCGTCAGCCTCCGGGTTGCCGCCGCGCCTCATCACCGCGCCGAGGTCGAACCCGGCGTCCGGCCCGGCGACCTCTGGCATCACGTCGTGGTGGTCGAAGCCGTCCTCGACGACCTGGAAGTCGAGCGTCTGGTAGTAGATCGGGCGCCCGTGCTGACGCGCCACCACCCGGCGGGTCTGGAAGGACCGCCCCTCGCGGATGCGCTCCACGTCATAGACGATCGGCACCGCGTAGTCGCCGCCGCGCAGGAAGTAGGAGTGCAGCGAGTGCACGGCGTACGACGGGTCGACGGTGCGGGTGGCCGCGATCAGCGCCTGGGCGGCGACCTGGCCGCCGTACACCCGGGCGCGCCCGGAGTCGGGCTGGCGGCCACGGAACAGGTCGGGGTCGAGCTGCTCGAGGTCGAGCAGGCGCACCAGCTCGGCCACCGCGTCGGCGGTCGGGATGCTCATGACTCCTCCTTCGCCCGGACCGGGCGCATCAAGAACTCCTGCGCCACCGTGGCGGCCAGCTGGCCGTCGTGGGTGAACACGTTGGCGGTGACCAGTCCGCGCCCCCCGGACGCCGACGGCGAGACCTGGTCGTAGAGCCACCACTCGTCGGCGCGGAACGGGCGGTGGAACCAGATCGCGTGGTCCAGCGAGGCCAGCTGCACGCGGGGATCGCCCAGCCGCAGCCCGTGCGGGGCCAGCGCGGCGCCCATGACGGTCATGTCGGTGAGGTAGGTGAAGGCCGCGAGGTGCAGGAACGGGTCCTCGGGCAGCCGCTCGGCGATCCGCAGCCAGGACCGCTGCCGCCCGGGGCGGGTGGGGTCGGCGGGCAGCCCGGCGGCAGAGGTGCCGATCAGGCGGATGTCGGCGACGGCCCACTCGGCGTCGGCGTCGGCGTGCGCCGGACCGCGGTCGCGCGCGGGGACCTCGTCCGGTGCCGGCACCTGCGGCATCCGGTCCTGATGGGTGAGCCCGTCCTCGGGACGCTGGAAGCTCGCGGTCAGCGCGAAGATCGGCCGCCCGTGCTGGCGCGCCAGCACCCGGCGGGTGTGGAAGGAGCGTCCGTCGCGCAAGGTGTCGACGTCGTAGAGGATCGGCGCGCGCGGGTCGCCGGGCTGGAGGAAGTAGGAGTGCAGCGAGTGCACGACGAACTCCGGGTCGACGGTGCGGGTGCCGGCGACCAGCGCCTGCGCCGCGACCTGCCCGCCGAAGACCCGGTGCAGCGACATGTCGGCCACCGCGCCGCGGAACAGGTTGTCATCGATCGTCTCGAGGTCGAGCAGCCCGAGCAGCTCGTGGAGGTCCTTGGCCATCAGCCCTGCTTGTCGTCGCGGTGGTCGTCGTCGCCGTCGAGGCCGGCCAGGAACTGCTCGAACTGTCGCCCGATCTCCTCGCCGGTCGGCAGCGGCTGGTCCTCGGCCAGCAGGCTGTTGCCGGACTCCTCGGCGCGGGCGAAGGAGTCGTACTGCCGCTCCAGCGCCGCGACCACGTCGGCGACCTCGGCGTTGGCGGCGAGGTAGGTCTCGATCTCGGCCTCGCGGTCCTCGGCCTCGGCGCGCAGCCCGGACAGGTCGATCGTGAGCCGGCCGGCCCGCTCGACCTGCTCGAGCAGGACCGTGGCGGCCTGGGGGTACTCGAGCTGGCCGAGGTAGTGCGGGATGTGCGCGACGAAGCCCACCGCGGGGTGGCCCCACTCGCCGAGCCGGATCTCGAGCAGCGCCTGGGCGCTGCTGGGCACCCGCAGCTCCCCGGTCCACGGGCTGCGCCCGCCGACCAGCGACGGGTCGTTGGCGTGCGGGGTCAGCGCGATCGGCCGGGTGTGCGGGACCGCCATCGGCACCGAGGCGATCTGCACGGTGCGGGTCACCCCGAACCGCTCGATCACCGTGCGCACCGCGCGTGCGAAACCCTCCCAGCGGGTGTCGGGCTCCGAGCCGTGCAGCAGCAGGTACGGCGTACCGCCGGCGTCACGCAGCAGGCGCACCACCAGCCGCGGGGCGTCGTAGGCCTCGTAGTGGTCCTGGGCGAAGGTCACGGCGGGGCGGCGGGCGCGGTAGTCGTGGAGCTGGTCGACGTCGAAGGTCGCCACCACCGAGCCGCCGTCGCAGAGATCGGCGAGGTGCTGGGCGGCGCGGCCGGAGGCCTTGCCGGCGTCGAGGAAGCCGTCGAGCACGACGACCATGGTCAGGTCGCTCTCCGCACGCCCGTCGAGCTCGGGTACGTCGTCCACGATGTGCACGAGCCTGGTTTCGGTCACGGCCCCACGATAGGCCCCAGGTCCCTCGAAGACCGGGACCATCGGCCTGCCGGACACGCGTGAGGACGCCCACACCCACCCGGGGTCACCGCGATTGTTACCCGCGGGTAATCTGAACCTCCCAGCCGCCAGCAGACCAGGAGAACAGGTGCCCCGACAGCTGCGAGAGGTCGTCTTCGTCGACGGCGTGCGCACTCCCTTCGGCAAGGCCAAGGGCCAGTACGCCGAGACCCGTGCCGACGATCTCGTCATCAAGTGCATCCGCGAGCTCATGCGCCGCAACCCCTCGCTGCCCCCGGAGCGGGTCGACGAGGTCGCCGTGGCAGCCACCACCCAGATCGGCGACCAGGGCCTGACCATCGGCCGCACCGCCGCGCTGCTCGCCGGGCTGCCGCAGAGCGTGCCCGGCTACGCGATCGACCGGATGTGTGCCGGCGCGATGACCGCCGTGACCACCACCGCCTCCGGCATCGCGTTCGGCTCCTACGACGTGGCCATCGCCGGCGGCGTCGAGCACATGGGCCGCCACCCGATGGGCGAGGGCGTGGACCCCAACCCGCGCATCGTCTCCGAGAAGCTGGTCGACCCCGACGCCCTGGTGATGGGCAAGACCGCGGAGAACCTGCACGACCGGTTCCCCACCATCACCAAGGAGCGCGTGGACGCCTACGCCGTGCGCTCGCAGCAGAAGACCGCCGCGGCGTACGAGGCCGGCAAGATCCAGCCCGACCTGGTCCCGGTCGCCACCCGCTCCGCCGAGCAGGGCTGGGGCCTGGCCACGACCGACGAGCCGATGCGCCCCGGCACCACCGTGGAGTCGCTCGCGGCCCTCAAGACGCCGTTCCGTGCCCACGGCCGTGTGACGGCGGGCAACGCCGCCGGCATCAACGACGGCGCCACCGCCGCGCTGCTCGCCGAGGAGGAGACCGCGCGCGAGCTCGGCCTGCCGATCCGGATGCGCCTGGTGTCGTACTCCTTCGTCGGCGTCGAGCCCGAGGTCATGGGCGCCGGCCCGATCCCGTCGACCGAGAAGGCGCTCAAGCAGGCCGGTCTCACCATCGACGACATCGGCGCCTTCGAGGTCAACGAGGCGTTCGCCGTGCAGGTGCTCGCGTTCCTCGAGCACTTCGGCATCGCCGACGACGACGCCCGTGTCAACCCGTACGGCGGCGCGATCGCGATGGGCCACCCGCTCGCGTCCTCGGGTGTGCGCCTGATGACCCAGCTGGCGCGCCAGTTCGAGGAGCGCCCCGAGGTCCGCTACGGCCTGACCACCATGTGCATCGGCATCGGCATGGGCGGCACCGTGATCTGGGAGAACCCGCACTACACCGGAGAGGTTGCCTGACGTGTCGACACTGACATCTCGTCCCTGCTGGCCCGCGCCCAGGAGATCTCCTCCGACGCCGAGCGGGTCACCCGCGCCCACCTGCGCAAGGTGACGCTGCCGGCCGCGCCCGGCACCGATGCCCCGGTGCTGGGCCTGATCACGCTGGACAACGGCGAGGACCACACCAAGCCCAACACCTTCGGCCCGCGCTCGCTGCTCGAGCTCAACACCGCGATCGACGCCGCGCTGGCCGACCCGGAGATCACCGCGCTCGGTGTCACCGGCAAGCCGTTCATCCTCGCGGCCGGCGCCGACCTCACCTCGATCGCCGGCGGCGGCCCCGACGCCGTACGGGTCGTGGCCGAGCTCGGCCACGCGGTGTTCCGCAAGCTCGGCGACGGCGGCAAGCCGTCGTTCGGCTTCATCAACGGCCTCGCGCTCGGCGGCGGCCTCGAGGTCGCCCTGCACTGCGACTACCGCACGGTCATGGACAGCGCCCCGGCGCTGGGCCTGCCCGAGGTCATGCTCGGCCTGGTGCCCGGCTGGGGCGGTGCCTACCTGGTGCCGAACCTCGTCGGCGCCGAGAACGCCGTGAAGCTGATCGTCGAGAACCCGCTCAACAACGGCCGCACCGTCTCCGGCAAGGCCGCCTTCAAGCTCGGTCTCGCCGACGCCTGCTTCTCCGGCGCCGACTTCCTCGAGCAGTCGCTGCTGTGGGCGGCCTCCGTGCTCCGCGGCGAGGTCACCGTCGAGCGGCCCGAGGTCGACCGCGGTGCCGCCTGGGACGACGCGGTCGCCCGCGGCCGTGCAATCGCCGAGGCCCGCACCGGCGGCGCCTCCCCCGCGGCCGCCCTGGCCGTGGACCTGATCGCGGCGGCGAAGGACCGCACCCGCGACGAGGGCTTCGCGGCCGAGGACGACGCGCTCGAGGCGATGGCGCGCACCCCCGAGCTGCTCGCCTCGCTCTACGCCTTCGACCTGGTGCAGAAGCGCGCCAAGCGCCCCGCCGGCGCCCCGGACCGCAAGCTCGCCCGCCCGGTCACCAAGGTGGGCATCGTCGGTGCCGGCCTGATGGCCAGCCAGCTGGCGCTGCTCTTCGTACGCCGCCTCGAGGTCCCGGTCGTGCTCAACGACCTCGACCAGGAGCGCGTCGACAAGGGCGTCGCCTACGTGCACGCCGAGATCGACAAGCTGCTCGCCAAGGGCCGCATCGGCCAGGACAAGGCGAACCGCCACAAGGCGCTGGTCTCCGGCACCGTGGACAAGGCGGCCGAGTTCGCCGACGCCGACTTCGTCATCGAGGCGGTCTTCGAGGACATGGGCGTGAAGAAGTCGGTCTTCGCCGAGGTCGAGAAGGTCGTCTCCCCCGAGTGCATCCTGGCGACGAACACCTCGTCGCTGTCGATCACCGAGATGGCCTCCGAGCTGGCCCACCCCGAGCGGGTCGTCGGCTTCCACTTCTTCAACCCGGTCGCGGTGATGCCGCTGCTGGAGATCGTGCGCGGGGAGCAGACCTCCGACACCGCGCTGGCCACCGCGTTCGCGACCGGCAAGGCGCTGAAGAAGACCACGATCCTGGTGCAGGACAGCCCGTCGTTCATCGTGAACCGCCTGCTGGGCCGGTTCATGAGCGACGTCAGCCGGATCGTCGACGAGGGCACGCCGGTGCAGGTCGTGGACGGCGCGTTCGCCGGGGTCACCCCGATGTCGCCGTTCACGCTCATCGCCCTGGTCGGGCCCGCGATCGCGCTGCACAACACCGAGACGCTGGCCGGGGCCTTCCCCGACCGCTTCTACGTCTCCCCCGCCCTCGAGCGGGTCGTGGCGGCGCGCAAGCCGGCGTACTTCGCCCCCGACGGCACCCTGGACCCCGAGGTCGAGGCGCTGCTCGAGAAGCCCGCCGAGCCGGTCGTGCTCGTGTCCGCCGAGGTCCGCACCCGGGTGCTCAAGGGCCTGGCCGACGAGGCCCGGATCATGCTCGACGAGGGCGTCGTCGCCGCGGCCGAGGACCTCGACCTGGCCATGATCACCGGCGCCGGGTTCTCGTTCTGGAACGGCGGCCTGACCATGCTGCTGGAGCGCGAGGACCTGGGGAAGTTCCACTGATCCCCCGCTGACGCATCACCTGCAGGGCGCCGGACCGCGAGGTCCGGCGCCCTGCAGCGTCTGGGGGGTGAGGTTCTCGGGGTAGTTCGTGACGTTGGGGACTGCTGACGCCGCCGCGGGACGGGCGACCCTCCTCCCCGATGGCGGTGCGCCTCTGACTATCCGCATCGTCGCGGAGTGACTCGGACGCGTCAGCTCCCTGGTCGCACGCGACGCAGCATCCCCCTCGTGCGCTACCGAAGGCGGCGGCTGCGGCTCGGGGCCGGCCAGCCTTGGACGCGGATGGTGCGTGGCTCGGCGGCACCCACGCAGCGCCAGCGCTGACGTCCCCGCCACCGGGCGTCGCCGAGCTGATCGCGTCGGTCAGCACCGGTGTCGCCAAGGCGCTCGTCGAGGTCACCGCGCCAGCCGACAACCTCGATCGACCTCCAGGGCTCGCGACCTACGGGTCGTCAGGCGGATCGCCGGCGAGGAGGCTGGTGGTGCCGTGGTCCTTCACCAGGTGAAGGCCGTGTGGTGATCGCCAGAGGTACGTCGCCGCGTCGGTCTTGTCATAGGTCCAGCCAGTGTGGGTCTTCGCCCGATGGTGACGCCGGCAGAGCGGAGCCAGATTGCACGAACAGGTCGGGCCGCCGCTCGGGCCCGCGCCATGGGCGGTGACGTGGTCGGTGTCGCAGCGACGGGCGGGACGTTCACACCACGGGAAGGCGCAGACCGGCTGCGTGAGACGGGCCTGGTCGACGAGGCGGTCGGGAATGGCGTAGGCGTCGGTGTGGTGATGGGCTTCGAGGTCGATGACCGGCTTGATGACGACCTGCGTCTGCGGGTTGGAGCACCAGTCGCGGACCTGGTCGGTCGACACGATCGACCGAGTCTCCTCGACGTGTGCGATGCCGGACTCGTCGCGACTGATCGCGGCGTGCGAGAGGTGCACGTGGATGACGACCTGGCGGGGCTTGACCACCGCTGCGGCGCCCTCACCCGCCTCCGCCCGGAGGTCGAAAGCGAGCTGGCGTCGGGCGAGCTCACCGGCCGCCATCGAGCGGCGTACGTCCAACGACTCGGTGGACCCGAGCGCGGCGAGATCCTCGGCGCCCTGGGAGATCGCGGTATTGAGGTCGATGGCGTCGGCGAGGTCGAGGACCCCTTCGACGTGGACGCTGCCGTGGCGGTTCGCCTCGTCAGTGCGGACATCGAACCGCCGGCCGTCAGCTGCGGCGAGGCGGTCCTTCTCCGCGCCCTCAGGGTCGAACGCGACTCGCGCCTCGTCGACGAGCCGCTCTATCCCCGCCCAGCTGGTCTTCCCCACGAAGTCGGCGAGCTGGCGGTCCACGAAGTCCGCGCCGTCCAGCGGCAGGGTGGCGGTCAGCTGCGCGAGCCGGCGGGCTTTCCAGAGCGGAACCTTGCCGGCGCGGACCAGCTTCCAGGTGCGCTTCAACCGGTGCGCGAGCTCCAGTGCGTCGCCGACCAGCGCTCGGGCGGAGTCGGTCGACATGCCGATCGCCGCGCCGAACTCCATGGGTGCGAACTCCGCCACCAGCGGCGTCCCCTCGCCAGCGAGCGGCACCGCGAGCTCGCCGAAGACCAGACCGGTGGCCGGCGCCGCGTCGGCGACCGACTCTTCGGGGTGCATCGCCGCCCACACCAGAGCGGCCTCCAAGACGTCGATCTCCGCCCGCTGGGCTGCCGCCCGGCGGCGTTGCGCGAACGCCAGCACGGCGGCTGGGGTGTCGCAGTCGGGGAGTTCGGGAGAGGCCATGCCTCATCCTACTCGAACGCACGTTCGAGGCAAAGGGTGCGAAGGTAAAACTGTGGAGCGCGACTCGTCGCCTGTCCACGCTGCTCGCCCAGCGGCATCGCCCAGACCGGCTGCCAATGGCGCTACCTCCCCGTCCTTCGGACCATGGACTCGGGTCTGGTCGCAGTTTCGCCGCTGGTCGCGCAACGGCACCTGGTTGCGGGCATTGACCGTGCTGCACGCGGCCGCGCGCCAACACGACGGGCGGACCGAGGAGACGCCCTCGATGGTCGTCATCGACACCCACCTGGCCCGTGGCGCGCCGAACAGTGGGTTCACCTTCCACGACAAGGGCGGCCCCTACGGCCGCACCGAGGGCACCAAGCGCGTCGTCGCAGTCGACGTGACCGGCCTGCCGGTCGGCGCGTTGGTGGTGCCCGCCTCGACCCACGAGGACCGGGCTAGCGAGCTGATGCTGGAGCACGTGGAGCACCAGGGCGTCACCGACCGGCTGGACCTGGTCCTGTGGGCGTGGCGAGTCGAGGTCGCCCACGGCCGGCTTGGGCGCTCCCGTCGCCTGGCGAGATCGTTCGAGAACACCACCACCTCAGCGACCGGTTGGCTACAGGTCGCCTGCATCGCCACCACGTTGCGCCACCTGTCGCGTGCGCGAGCTCACCGGCGCACACCTCAGCTCGCCGCGTGAGCGGGCTGGGAGGCGCCGGTCGATTCCCCCTTCAGAACCCCCGGCGACTCCGACGCGTCATAGTGATGACCGACAGATCGGAGGCGGTTCTATGTCGACGATGGCGCAGCGCGGAGCAGTGACATGGCGGCTCATCCTTGCCACTGCCTCCGCGATCGGGGTCGTCAGCGTGACTGCCTGGTACTTCTTCGGTCAGTCCGAGCCGACGCCTTGGAACAAGCCGGCGAGGGTAGACGGTGCAGTCGTGCAGCTGACCTACACCGGCAGCGAGTGCAGGGATGGCGCGCGGGCGGACGTTGACGAGGACCCGAAACGGGTCACCATCACCGTCAGGGAGACCGTCCGCGCGATGTCTTGCAGCGACGTGGGCGTCTCCTACGACATCCACGTACGACTGGACGCGCCGCTGGGGGACAGAGAGCTGGTTGATGGTGCGTGCCAGATGCCCAAGTACGCGCACTACATCGTCTGCGGGCAGAACAAGACGACCGTCGAGCCCATCTCCCGCTGAGCGACTCGCGCACCGAACGCACTTCCCAACGGCCCATTCACGCCGCCGCCGAATAGGGACACGCTCTCTCAGAGACGCGCCAGCACCTCGAGCGCCATCCGGTAGCCCTCGATGCCGTGCCCGGCGATCACCTCGACGGCGTGCGGGGTGACCACGGAGTGGTGGCGGAACTCCTCGGGCCGCGTCCGGGGGTCGGAGATGTGCACCTCGACCAGCGGGGCGGTGAGCTGGGCGCAGGCGTCGAAGACCGCCCAGGAGTAGTGCGTCCAGGCCGCGGCGTTGAGCACCACCGGCGTGGCCTCGTCGGCGGCGTCGTTGAGCCAGTCGAGCAGCAGGCCCTCGTGGTTGGTCTGGCGCACCTCGACCTCGAGGCCGAGGTCCGCGCCCCAGGCCACGCACCGCTCGACGAGCTCGGCGTGGGTGGTGGTGCCGTAGATCTCCGGCTGGCGCCGGCCGAGCCGACCCAGGTTGGGACCGTTGAGCACCAGCACCCGGCGGGTCACCCCGGTCATGCAGCGCCGCCGATCGCGGCGTACGCCGTGCGCAGGTCGGCCTCCGAGGGCCCGGCGAGGATCGTCGGGCGGGCGAGCTCGTCGAGCACGACGAAGCGCAGCTGCGAGCCACGCGACTTCTTGTCGACCTTCATCGTCGCGTGCAGGTCCTCGAACGGCGCGCCGTCGTACGTCGTGGGCAGCCCGACGCGCCCGAAGGCGGCACGGTGCCGGTCGGCGAGCGCGTCGTCGATGCGACCCGCGGCGCGGGCGAGCTCGGCGACGTACACGCAGCCGATCGCGACGGCCTCGCCGTGCCGGATCGCGTAGTCCGAGGCCCGCTCGATCGCGTGGGCCAGGGTGTGGCCGTAGTTGAGCGCCTCGCGGCCGGGGTGGCCGTCACGGCCGCCGGTCTCCTTGAGGTCCTCGACGACCACGCCGATCTTGACTCGGATGGCGCGCTCGACGAGCTCGCGCAGCACCGGGGAGTCAGCGGTGAGCTCGGCGGGGTCGGTGCTCTCGACCAGGTCGAGGATCACCGGGTCGGCGATGAAGCCGCACTTGATGACCTCGCCCAGCCCGGCGACGAGCTCCTCACGCGGCAGGCTGCGCAGCGTCGAGAGGTCGCACAGCACGCCGGCGGGCTCGTGGAAGGCGCCGACGAGGTTCTTGCCGGCACCGGTGTTGACGCCGGTCTTGCCGCCGACCGCGGCGTCGACCATGCCCAGCAGGGTGGTCGGCACGTGCACGACGCGGACGCCGCGCAGCCAGCAGGCCGCGACGAAGCCGCCGAGGTCGGTCGTCGCGCCACCGCCGACGGTCACCACCACGTCGGAGCGGGTGAAGCCCTTCTCCCCCAGCGCCTCCCAGCAGTCGTTCGCGACCGCGGCGCTCTTGGCGTCCTCGCCGTCGGGCAGGCCGAGCGCGAGCACGTCGTAGTGCTCCACCAGCGCGTCCGCGATCGGCTCGGCGAGGTGGCCGAGCTGGCCGGCGTACAGCAGCGCGACGCGCTGCACACCCTCGCCGAGGATGCCGGGCAACCGACCGGCGAGGTCGTGGCCGACCACCACGTCGTACGGCGAGGCGCCGCCGACGTGCAGGACGGTCTCGGAGGTGGGGTCGGGGGTGGTGCTCATGCGAGGGCCTCTCGGATCTCGGCCGCGACGTCCTCGGGGGTGCGGCCGTCGGTGTCGACGGTGATGGTGGCGACCGATTCATAGATCGGGGTGCGCTCGTCGAGCAGCGCCTTCACGCGGGCGCGCACGTTGCCGAGCAGCAGCGGGCGCCCGACGCCGAGTCCGACCCGCTTGACCGCGTCGGCGAGCCCGACGCGCAGGAAGACCACCCGGTGCCCGGCGAGCAGCTCGCGGGTCGCGGGGTCCAGCACCGCGCCGCCGCCGAGCGCCAGCACGCCGTCGTGGGTGGCCAGCGCGGTGGCGACGGCCTCGCGCTCCAGGGCACGGAAGTGTGCCTCCCCGGAGTCGACGAAGATGTCGCTGACCGAGCGGCCCTCAGTGGCCTCGACGTCGGCATCGGTGTCGCGCGCGGCGACCGCCCACTGCTCGGCGAGCAGCGCGGCGACGGTGCTCTTGCCGGCCCCCATGGGCCCGACGAGCACGACGCGCGGGCTCATCGGTAGCGCAGGTTCTCGAGGTAGGACTGCGCGTTGCGGCGGGTCTCGCCCACCGAGTCGCCACCGAACTTCTCCAGCACGGCGTCGGCGAGCACCAGCGCGACCATCGCCTCGGCGACGATGCCGGCAGCCGGGACCGCGCAGACGTCGGAGCGCTGGTGGTGGGCGGCGGTGGCCTCGCCGGTGGCGACGTCGACGGTACGCAGCGCGCGGGGCACGGTCGCGATCGGCTTCATCGCGGCGCGCACGCGCATCACCTCACCGGTGGTCATGCCGCCCTCGATGCCGCCGGAGCGACCGCTGACGCGGCGCAGGCCCTCGTCGGTCGAGACGATCTCGTCGTGGGCCAGCGAGCCGGGGGTCGCGGCGAGCTCGAAGCCGTCGCCGACCTCGACGCCCTTGATCGCCTGGATGCCCATCAGCGCACCGGCGAGGCGCGAGTCGAGGCGGCGGTCCCAGTGCACGTGGGATCCGAGGCCCGGCGGCAGGTCGTGGACGACGACCTCGACGACGCCGCCGAGGGTGTCGCCGTCCTTGTGGGCCTGGTCGATGCGCGCGACCATCGCGGCGCTGGTCTCGAGGTCGAGGCAGCGCACCGGGTCGGCGTCGAGGCGCTCGACGTCGCCGGGCTCGGGGAGCACACCGGCCGGGGCGCGCACACCGCCGAGCTCGATCACGTGGGACACCACGCGGACCCCGAGCGCCTGCTCGAGGAAGTTGGTGGCCACCCGGCCGAGGGCGACGCGGGCGGCGGTCTCGCGCGCCGAGGCGCGCTCGAGCACGGGCCGGGCGTCGTCGAAGTCGTACTTCTGCATGCCCGCCAGGTCGGCGTGGCCGGGCCGCGGCCGGGTCAGCGGCGCGTTGCGCGCGGAGCCCTCCAGCAGCGCCGGGTCGACCGGGTCGGCCGACATGACCGTCTCCCACTTGGGCCACTCGGTGTTGCCGACGTTGATCGCGACCGGACCGCCCTGGGTCCGGCCGTGACGCACGCCGCCGATGAAGGTGACCTCGTCTTGTTCGAACTTCATCCGGGCGCCGCGGCCGTAGCCGAGGCGACGCCGGGCCAGGGAGTCGCGCACGTCCTCGCTGGTGATCTCGACGTGGGCCGGGAGGCCTTCGAGGACAGCGACCAGGGAGGGGCCGTGGGACTCGCCCGCGGTGAGCCAACGCAGCATGGGCGCAGTCTTTCATGCCGGGTGCGCCGCCCCGGCACCGTCACCCGCTCGCGAGACCGGGCAGCACCAGCGGCCCGACCAGCACGCCCGCCAGCGCACCCGCGACCAGGAACGGACCGTACGGCGCGGCGCGACGCAGCACCCGCCGGTCGCGGCGGACGAGGGCCACGAGCAGACCCGGCACGGCGAACAGCACGAACCCGGCGTACATCCCGACGACGAGCTCGGCCCAGCCCAGCCAGCCCAGCGCGAGCCCGACCAGGGCGGCCAGGCGTACGTCGCCGAAGCCCATCCCGGCGGAGTGCACGCGCCACAGCACCCAGAAGAACGACCGCGCCGCGACCAGGCCGGCCAGGGGGCGGACCAGATCGGACGGCTCACCGAGCACCAGCGCGTCGAGGACGACCAGCACCAGCAGCGCGCCCGTCGCGGGGAGCACCACCAGGCGCGGCAGCAGCCGGGTGCGCCAGTCGATCACCGCGAGCGCCACGCAGACCGGGACCAGCGGCACCAGGCCCACCAGCGGCACCCTCCAGCCGACCCAGGCACCGACGAGTCCACCCGCGAGCGCCGACACGACGGCGGCGCGGGCACCGAGACCGGGGGTCGCCGCGATCGCTGCGTAGGTCTCCTTCGCCGGGTCCCCCGGCTCCGGCGCGCCCGCGGGCTCCGGGACCCGGGCGATCAGCGCCGGCACCAGCAGACCCCCGAGACCGGCGAGGACCGCCGCGAGCAGCCCCGCCAGCCCGGCCATCACGATCAGGCCCCGGCGCGCGCTACCAGCGCCTGCTCCCCCGCCGCGCGCATCTGCGCCAGCGGGGCGGGCCGGCCGGTGAACATCTCGAACTGCAGGACCGCCTGGTGCACGAGCAGGTCGAGCCCGCCGACCAGCGCCCGTCCGGACTCGAGGGCAGCGGCCGCGAGCGGGGTCGGCCAGGGCTCGTAGAGCGCCTCGAACACCGCGTCGGGCGCGGTGCAGCGAGCGAGCAGCTCCGGTGTCTGGGCGTCGGCCGGCACCGTCGAGACCAGCACCTCGCCGCTCGCGACGCCGTCGGCGAGCGAGCCGACGACGACCTCGGGGTCGGCGGGGTGGCGACGGATCGCGGCCACGGTCTCGGCCGCGCGCTCCGGTGAGCGGGCCAGCAGCGTCACCCGGGTCGCGCCGAGCTCGCACAGCGCCAGGCCGGTGGAGGCCGCGGTCGCCCCGGCGCCGAGGATCGTGGCGCTGTGCACCGGCCCGTCGTAGCGCTCGCGGACCGCCGCGACCGCACCCGGCAGGTCGGTGTTGTCGACAAGCGTGCGCTCGCCGCGCACCCAGGTGTTGGCCGCGCCGGCCAGCCGCGCGCGGTCGGTGACCTCGTCGGCCAGGTCGAGGACCTCGCGCTTGAGCGGCATCGTCAGCGACAGCCCACGCCAGGTCTCGTCGAGCCCGGCGAGGAACCCCGCCAGGCCGCCGGCCGGGACCCGGACCGCGTCGTAGGACCAGTCCAGGCCCAGCGCGGCGTACCCGGCGCGGTGCAGCGTCGGGGACAGCGAGTGCGCGACCGGATCGCCGAGCACCGCGCAGCGCATCCCCCTCCCGGCAGCCATCAGCACGCGTCGGAGGTCTTGCAGTACTCCTGGAACTCCGACTTGAAGGTCAGGAACTCGTCGTAGTCCTCGGTGAACTTGGTCTCGCCGGTGCGCAGGTCGACGGTGACGTAGAAGAACCACGGCCCCTCGGCCGGGGCCGCCGCGGCGGAGATGGCCTCGTCACCGGGCGCCTCGATCGGCCCGGGCGGCAGGCCCGGGTAGCGCCGGGTGTTGTACGGCGAGTCGACGGCGAGGTCCTCCGAGGAGATCGCCACGCCCAGGTTGCGACCCAGGGCGTAGTTCACCGTGGCGTCGATCTCGAGCTTGCCGTTGGTCGGGTAGCCCTCGGTCTCCAGGCGGTTGTAGATCACCCGGGCGATCTTCGGCATGTCCTCGCCACGGCCCTCCGCCTCGACCAGCGAGGCGATCGTCATCAGCTCGTGGGGGGTGTAGCCGAGCCGCTTGGCGGCGTCCACGAGGCCGGCGCTCTCGGCGGCCTGCTCCCAGCGGCGCACCATCGTGCGGATCATGTCGACCGGCTTGTCCTTCGGCCCGAAGGCGTACGTCGCCGGGAACAGGTAGCCCTCGGGGTTGCCGCCGGCATAGTCGGGCAGGCCGATCTTGCCGGGCTGGTCGAGGACCTTCTCGAAGGCGTCGGCGGAGAAGTCGGTCTTGTCGGCCAGGATCTTCACGATGTCGACGACCCGTAGGCCCTCGGGGATGGTGACCGCGGCCGAGACGATGTTGGAGGGGTCGACCAGCACGTCGACGACGTCGCTGGCCCGCATCTCCCGCTTCAGCTCGAAGTAGCCGACCTGGATGCCGGTGGAGTCGGGGTTGGCGTCCGCGGCGTCGGTGAAGGCGTCCACCGAGGCCACCACCCCGGAGTCCTTGAGGTTGCGGCCCATCTGCGACAGCGAGTCGCCCTGGGCGACCTCGAAGAGGACCTGACCGCTGCCGGGCCCCGGGTAGTCCTCGGGATCGGCGAAGAGGTCCTGGATCTTGCTCACGCCGGCGGAGACGCCCCAGTAGAGGCCTCCGACCACGACGACGAGCGCCACCAGTGCGGCGACGCAGCCGGGCACCCGGCTGCGCTCGCGGCGCCGGCGGCCGCCGGGGGCGTGGACCCGCGCTCCGGGCGTCTGGGCAGGCTCGTCAGAGGCCAGGTCGAGCGACAACAGGGAATCCCTGTCCTCGGGCGCAGCGTCTCGCGAGTCGTACGGCTCGGTCATCTCGTCTCCTCGACGATCTCGCCGGGCGCGTTCCCCGTCGCGCGCTCGGTGTCCAGTGCATGCTGCAGGATCAGGACAGCGGCGGCCTGGTCGACCACCGCACGGCGCTTGCTCCCGCTTCGCCCTCGGTCGCGCAGCATAGCCTCCGCGGACACCGTGGTGAGCCGTTCGTCGACCAGACGCACCGGTGTCGGCGCGATCCGGGCGGCGAGCGTGGCCGCGAACTCGCGGGTCTTCACCGCCGCCGGGCCCTCGCCGCCACCGAGCGAGCGGGGCAGGCCGACCACGACCTCGACGACCTCGGAGTCCTCGGCGATCTCCGCGAGGAGGCGCCGGATCCGGGCGAGGTCGCCCTTGCCGCGCCGTACCGTCTCGACGGGGGTCGCCAGGAACCCCGACGGGTCGCTGCGGGCGACCCCGATGCGCGCGTCACCGGGGTCGATGCCGAGGCGTACGCCGTGCCGCACGCCTCAGGCCCCGCTCACCGTCCGGGCGACGTCGGCGGCCACGACCCCCAGCGCCTCGTCGACGCGGCTGGTGTCGGTGCCACCGCCCTGGGCGACGTCGTCCTTGCCGCCGCCCTTGCCGCCGAGCAGCGGGCCGACCGCGCGGACCAGGCCGTTGGCGCTGAGCCCGCGCTCGCGGGCGGCCTCGTTGGTGGCCGCGACCACGGAGACCTTGCCGTCGGCCACGCCGATCACCACGACCACGGCCGGGCGTCCGGCGCCGAGCCGGCTGCGGATGTCCATGGCCAGGGTGCGGACGTCGCCGCCCCCGGCGCCGTCGACGCGGTGCGCGACGACCGCGACACCGTCGACGTCCTGCGCACCGGCGGCGAGCTCGCCCGCCGCGGCGAGGATCTGGGACAGGCGGGCCTTCTCGACCTCCTTCTCGGCGCTCTTGAGGCGCTCGACGAGCTCGGAGACGCGGCCGACGAGGTCGTCGGGCTGGGCCTTGAGCAGGCCGGTGAGCTGGCCGACGACGTCGCGCTCGCGGGCGAGGTAGGCGAAGCCCTCCAGGCCGGTGAAGGCCTCGATGCGGCGGTTGCCCGAGCCGACCGAGGACTCACCGGTCACCACGAGGGTGCCGATCTGGGAGGAGTGGTCGACGTGGGTGCCGCCGCAGAGCTCGCGCGACCAGGGGCCGCCGATCTCGACGACGCGAACCTTGGTGTCGTCGTAGGTCTCGCCGAAGAGCGCGATCGCGCCCCACTCCTTGGCCTCGGCCAGGGTCATGTACTGCCAGCCGACCGGGAGGTCCGCACGCAGCGCCTCGTTGGAGACCTGCTCGATGTCGCGCACCTGGGCCGGGGTGAGGCCCTGGGTCCAGCCGAAGTCGAGGCGCAGGTAGCCCGGGCGGTTGTAGGAGCCGGACTGCAGGGCGCTGGGGCCGAGCACCTGGCGCAGCGCGGCGTGCACGACGTGGGTGCCGGAGTGGGCCTGGCGCGCGCCGGTGCGCCACTCGGGGTCGACCTTGGCATGCAGGGCGCGCTCGGGGTCGAGCTCGCCCTCGAGCACGCGCACCTGGTGGACCACCAGACCGCGCACCGGGCGCTGCACGTCGAGCACCTCGAGCTTGCCGCCGTCGAACTCGATGACGCCGGCGTCGGCGGCCTGGCCGCCGGACTCGGCGTAGAACGGGGTGCGGTCGAGCACCAGCTCGCCGACCTCGCCCTCGGTGAGCGCGCCGGCGCGCTCACCGCCGCGCAGCACCGCGAGCGCGCGCGACTCGGTCTCGAGGGTCTCGTAGGCGAGCCACTCGGTCGGGCCGTGCGCGTCGAGGATGCCGCGGTAGACACCGGTGTCGGCGTGCTGGCCCTTCTTCGCGCGGGCGTCGGCCTTGGCCCGCTCGCGCTGCTCGGCCATCAGGGCGCGGAAGCCGGACTCGTCGACCTGGAGACCGGCCTCGGAGGCCATCTCCAGGGTCAGGTCGATCGGGAAGCCGTAGGTGTCGTGCAGGGCGAACGCCTTCGCGCCGGCCAGCGTGGTCGACCCGCTGCTGCGGACCTCCTGCGCGGCCTGGTCGAAGATCTGGGTGCCGGCCGCGAGCGTCTTGCGGAACGCGTCCTCCTCGGCGTACGCGACCCGCGAGATCCGCTCGAAGCCGCTCTCCAGCTCGGGGTAGGACACCTTCATCTTGCTCATGCTCACCGGCAGCAGCTCGGGAAGCGCCCGGTCCTCGAAGCCGAGCAGGCGCATCGAGCGGACCGCGCGACGCAGCAGGCGACGCAGCACGTAGCCGCGGCCCTCGTTGCCAGGGGTGACGCCGTCGCCGATCAGCATCAGCGCGCTGCGCACGTGGTCGGCGACCACGCGGAAGCGGACGTCGTCCTGCTCGTCGGCGCCGTACGCGCGCCCGGTGAGCTCGCTGGCGCGCTGGATGACGGGGAAGACCTCGTCGATCTCGTACATGTTCTGCTTGCCCTGCAGCAGGTAGGCCACCCGCTCCAGGCCCATGCCGGTGTCGATGTTCTGCGCGGGCAGCGGGCCCTCGACGTCGAAGTCGTCCTTCGCGCGCACCGCGCTGAGCGACTCCTGCATGAAGACCAGGTTCCAGATCTCCAGGAACCGGTCCTCGTCGGCGTTCGGGCCGCCGTCGGGGCCGTACTCCGGGCCGCGGTCGACGTAGATCTCCGAGCACGGGCCACCGGGACCGGGCACCCCCATGTTCCAGTAGTTGTCCTTGAGGCCGCGCTCCTGGATCCGCTCGTCGGGCAGACCCGCGACCTCGCGCCACAGCTGCTTGGCCTCGGTGTCGGAGGGCAGCACGGTGACCCAGATCTTCTCCGGGTCGAAGCCGAGGCCGCCGTCGGCGACGGAGCCGGTGATCAGCTCCCAGGCGAAGCGGATCGCGCCTTCCTTGAAGTAGTCGCCGAAGGAGAAGTTGCCGCACATCTGGAAGAACGTGCCGTGGCGGGTGGTCTTGCCGACCTCCTCGATGTCGAGGGTCCGCACGCACTTCTGCACGCTCACCGCGCGGTCGTACGGCGCGGTCTCCTGGCCGAGGAAGTACGGCTTGAACGGCACCATGCCGGCGTTGACGAACAGCAGGTTGGGGTCGTCGAGCAGCAGCGAGGCGGACGGGACCACGGTGTGGGCGTGCCGCTCGAAGTGGGCGACGAACCGCCGTCGGATCTCCGCGGTCTCCATCAGGGGGTGCCTCTCTCTAGCTCTGCTGTCTCGGGACGGGTGTCCAGGGATTGGGGTGTCGGTGCGGCCGGCTGGGCGCTCGGACGGGGAGGGGCCAGCGCGCGCGGGCCGGTGTCGGTCAGGCCGAGCCGCTCCCGGACGACGGGCTCGGCCTCGGCGGCGCCCTGCGCGACCTCCTGGCGCAGCAGGCGCGCCCCGGCCACCAGACCGTTGACGCGGTCGCGCATGCCGTCGGGGCTCAGCGCCTCGGCGGCGCGGCGCCCGCGCACCGCGGCGTACAGACCCGCGCCGGCGCCGGCGACGAACCACAGGCCGCGACTCACGAGGCTACCTCGACGTCGTCGGCCTGGTCGGCGAGCGCGGCGCGTTGGTGGGCGCGATAGAACGCGATCGCCTCGCGGGCCTCGACGCGGCGCTGCTTGCGCGAGCGCTTGACCTCGCGCTTGTACTCGAAGCGGATCCGGTTGCGTGTCTCGGGCGCCAGTGCGCGGCGTACGCCGGCGGCCAGCGTCGCGCCGCGTACGACGCTCTCGCGCAGCACCAGGTCGGCGAACATCCGGGCGGGCACCGTCGGCGCGGGCTGGATCCGCTCGACCGCCGTCCCGTCACCCGCGTCCCCGGCCGGCTCGTCACCGAGCCGGGTGATCACGAACTCGTGGTCGTCGCGGGTGACGTGCTGCGGCGCGGCCGCGCGGGCCAGGGCCTCGACCTCGGCGCGCAGCGCCTCGGTCTCGGCGCGCGCCGCTGCCAGGTCTGCCGCCGTGCGCCGGCGCCCCCGCACGAGGGTGAGGAGCAGACCGACGAGCAGCACCACGACCACGACGACCATGGCCACGACGGCCCCGGCCGGGGCGTTCCACTGCTCAGTCACAGTGGAGGACCCTATCGCGCACGGACTCGCGTGCTTCAGCCACGGTGCCTGCCCCGGATCATCCGCCGCACCCGCTCCCAGCGCTCCTTGATCGGCCCCTCGGCACCCAGCGCGGTCGGGCGGTAGTACGCCGCGTCCGCGACCACGTCGGGGGCGTACTGCTGCTCGGCAATGCCGTACGGCTCGTCGTGGCTGTACTTGTAGCCCTTGCCGTGCCCGAGGTCCTTGGCGCCGCCGTAGTGGGCGTCGCGCAGGTGCGCGGGCACCGGTCCGACCTTGCCGGCCTTGACGTCGGCGATCGCCTCGAAGACCGCGGTCGTGACCGCGTTGGACTTCGGCGCCACCGCCAGCGCGATGGTGGCGTGCGCGAGGGTGAGCTGGGCCTCGGGCATCCCGATCAGCTGCACGGTCTGGGCCGCCGCGACCGCCGTCTGCAGGGCCTGGGGATCGGCGAGACCGATGTCCTCCGAGGCCAGGATCAGCAACCGTCGGGCGATGAACCGCGGGTCCTCCCCCGCCACGATCATCCGGGCGAGGTAGTGCAGCGCGGCGTCGGCGTCCGAGCCGCGCACCGACTTGATGAACGCGCTGGTGACGTCGTAGTGCTGGTCGCCCTGCCGGTCGTAGCGCACCGCCGCCTGGTCCACCGCCAGCTCCGCGGTGGCGAGATCGACCACGATCGGCTCGCCGGAGCCGTTGGAGCCGTTGGTCGAGCGAGTCGAGACCGCTGCCCGGGTCGCCGCCTCGAGGTAGGTCAGCGACCGGCGCGCGTCACCGCCGGCGAGACGCACCAGGTGCTCGAGCGCGTCGTCCTCGAGGACGAAGCGGCCGGCGAGCCCTCGCTCGTCGGCGAGCGCCTGGCGCATGACCGCGCGGATGTCGTCGTCGGTCAGCGACTCCAGGCGCAGCAGCAGGCTGCGCGAGAGCAACGGCGAGATCACCGAGAAGAACGGGTTCTCCGTCGTCGCGGCCACCAGGGTGACCCACCGGTTCTCCACGCCCGGCAGCAGCGCGTCCTGCTGGGCCTTGCTGAACCGGTGCACCTCGTCGACGAACAGCACCGTCTCCCGGCCGGTCGCGACCAGCTCGGCGCGCGCCGAGTCGATGGCCGCGCGGACCTCCTTGACCCCGGCCGAGACCGCGGAGACCTCCACGAACCGGCGGTCGGTCTGCTGGCTGACGATCGACGCAATCGTGGTCTTGCCGGTGCCGGGCGGGCCCCACAGCAGCAGCGCCATCGACTGCTCGTTCTCGATCAGCTGCCGCAGCGGCGCCCCGGGGGCACGCAGCTGCTCCTGGCCGACCAGCTCGTCGAGGGTGCGCGGGCGCATCCGCACCGCGAGCGGAGCGGAGGCGTGGGTGTTCGCCGTCAGCGATCCCCCACCGGTGGGCCCGCCGGAGCGGGGCACGTCGAAGAGGCCGTCCACGTCACGAGCCTACGCACCGAGGCGGGGGCGTACGTCGTACGCCCCCGCGTCGCGGTGGGTCAGGCGCCCACCATCGTGCGGCGCTCGACGTCGAACCAGTGCTGGTTGAAGCCCGGGCCGGTACCCAGGTCCGCCACGGGGGTGGCCCCGGGCTCCGGGTTGCCCTGGTTGTCGACGCCCAGCAGGCCGGCCGTCGACGGGGTCGTCGGCGCCTGCCCGAGCGGAGCCGGGAAGTGGCAGGCGACCTTGTGGCGCGGACCGATCTGCAGCAGCGGCGGCTCGACCTTGGCGCAGATCTCCTGCGCCAGGTGGCAGCGGGTCCGGAACCGGCAGCCCGAGGGCGGGTTGATCGGCGAGGGGACGTCGCCCTGCAGGCGGATCCGCTCGCGACGACCGCCGATCGCGGCCTGCTTCACGTCCGGCACCGCGGAGAGCAGCGCCTGGGTGTAGGGGTGGTGCGGGCGGGAGTAGAGCGTCTCGCGATCCGCGATCTCGACGATCTTGCCGAGGTACATCACCGCGACCTCGGGGCAGAAGTGCCGGACCACCGCCAGGTCGTGGGCGATGAAGAGGAACGCGATGTTGAACTCGCGCTGCAGGTCCTGGAGCAGGTTGACGACCTGCGCCTGGATCGACACGTCGAGGGCCGACACCGGCTCGTCCGCGACGAGCACCTTGGGGTTCAGGGTCAGCGCACGGGCGATGCCGATGCGCTGGCGCTGGCCGCCGGAGAACTCGTTGGGGTAGCGGTTGTAGTGCTCGGGGTTGAGGCCGACGACCTCGAGCAGCTCCTTGACCCGGTCCTTGATCTGGTTCTTCGGCACGATGTTGTGCACCGCGAGCGGCGCACCGACGATCGCGCCGACCGTGTGGCGCGGGTTCAGCGAGGTGTAGGGGTCCTGGAAGATCATCTGCACGTTGCGGCGCAGCGGCTTCAACGAGCGGTTGGACAGCTGGGCGATGTCCTGGCCCTCGAAGTTGATCGCGCCGCCGGTCGGCTTGTAGAGCCGCGTGATGAGTCGTCCGGTGGTGGACTTGCCGCACCCGGACTCCCCCACCAGGCCGAGCGCGCCGCCCTCGGGCACCTGGAAGGAGATGCCGTCGACGGCCTGCACGTGGCCGACGGTGCGGCGCACCAGGCCCGAGGACTTCACCGGGAACCACATGCGCAGGTCGTCGACCTCGAGCACCGGACGCGCCGTGGCGTCCAGGGGCGTGGCGCTGTGACCGTGGGCGGCCGCCTCGGCGAAGGTCTCGGACCGGGGACGCTCGGCCTCGAGGATCGGGTCGGACACCGCAGGGGTCTTGTCGTCGGACATCAGTTCTCCTCGACCAGTTCAGGGGCGATCTCCGGCAGGACCTCCTGCTGGTAGATCGCTTCGGGGTCGGCCAGGTGGCAGCGCTTGAGGTGGCCTACGCCGATGGTCGCGGGCAGCAGGGCGGGCATCTCGGTGCGGCACAGGTCGCCGGGCACCTTGTCGCGGTGGGTGCACCGCGGGTGGAAGGCACAGCCCGAGGGCGGGTTCACCAGGCTCGGCGGGTTCCCCGGGATCGGGATCAGCCGCGCGTCGGTGTCGGCCGTGACGTCGGGGACGCTGGAGAGCAGGCCCCACGTGTAGGGCATCTCCGGGTGGGTGAGCAGCTGCTTGGTCGTGCCGTGCTCGACCGCGCGACCGGCGTACATCACCAGCACCTCGTCAGCCATCTCGGCGATCACGCCGAGGTCGTGGGTGATGATGATGACCGCGGAGTTGAACTCGGCCTGCAGCTCCTGGAGCAGGTCCAGGATCTGTGCCTGCACCGTCACGTCGAGCGCGGTGGTCGGCTCGTCGGCGATCAGCAGCGACGGGTCGTTGATCAGGCCCATCGCGATCATCGCGCGCTGCCGCATGCCGCCGGAGAACTGGTGGGGGTAGTCGTCGACGCGGCTGTCGGGCTGCGGGATGCCGACCCGGTCGAGCATCTCGATCGCCTTGCGGCGTGCGTCGCGCTTGGAGGCCGACGGGTGGTGGGCGCGGTAGGCCTCCGCCAGCTGGGCGCCGACCTTGTAGAAGGGGTGCAGCGCGGCGAGGGCGTCCTGGAAGATCATCGAGACCTGGTTGCCGCGCAGCGAGCGCATGGTCGACTCGGACGCGCCGACGATCTCCTGCCCGCCCACCTTGATCGAGCCGGTGATCTCGGAGCGCTTGGCGTCGTGCAGGCCCAGGACCGCGAGGCTGGACACGGACTTGCCGGAGCCGGACTCACCGACGATGCCGAGGGTCTGGCCGCGCCGGACGCTGTAGCTGAGGCCGCTGACCGCGGTGATCTGCCCTTCCTCGGTCGGGAACTTGACCGTCAGGTCGTCGACGACCAGGAACGGATCGGACGTGCTCACGCGGGACTCCGTCTCGGAGGTGGACTGGGGGGTCGGGATGTGGCTCACGACAGCCTCACCCGCGGGTCGAGGGCGCTGTAGACGAGGTCGACGAGCAGGTTGCACACGACCATCACCACGGCGCCGAACAGCGCGGTCGCCTGGACGACCGGGAGGTCCTTGTCACCGACGGCCCTCAGGGCCCAGAAGCCGATGCCCTGGATGTCGAAGATCTGCTCGGTGAAGATCGTGCCCACAAGCAGCGTGCCCAGGTCGATGCCGAAGATCGTCACGATCGGCACCAGCGCGGCGCGCAGGCCGTGGCGGTACACCACGGCGCGGGTGGGCAGGCCCTTCGCCCGCGCGGTACGGATGTAGTCCTCGCTCAGCGCCTCGATCATCGAGCCCCGCGCGAATCGGGTGTACTGCGTCGAGCCGAAGATGCCCAGCGCCAGCCACGGCAGCAACAGCCCGCCGGCCCACTTGGCGGGGTTCTCGCTCAGCGGCACGTAGCCGGTGTCGCTCAGTCCGGGGACCTGCCAGATGAGCGTGACGTAGAGCCACAGCATCAGCGCGAACAGGTAGTACGGCACCGAGCTGATGACGAGGAAGGTCGAGACGAGCACCTTGTCGGTCAGGGAGCCTCGCCGTCGCGCTGCGGCGATGCCGATGGGCACGCCGAAGATGACGTAGAGGGCGGCGCCGCCGAACGCGACCGACACGGTCGCGGGCAGCCGGTCCTTCATCTCGCCCCAGACCGGGCGGTCGGTGGCGTAGGAGAAGCCGAAGCAGGGGGCGGGGCACTCCTGGGTGCGCCCGGCGATCGTGATGTCACGGCCGGCCACGATCCCCTTCATGAACTTGAGGTACTCGGTGTGGATGGGATTGTTGTAGCCCATCGACTCGGTGTAGGCCTCCAGCCGCTCGGGCGTGCAGCGCTGGCTGGTCTCGAGGTTGCACAGCGGTCGTGCCGGCTCCTCGGGCCCGTACCAGAACAGGGCGAAGATCGACATCGAGACGAGGATGACGACGAAGAACCCTGCGATCAGACGCTTCACCACATAGGCGAACATCGCAGCACCATCTCCTGATTCTGGTGGTTCGTCGCACGGGGAGGTCCGGGTCTCGGACCCCGCTCGGCAGCACGACGGTTGTGAGGCGGGCACGGGTGTCGGGTGGGGGCTCCGGCCTTGCGGCCCAGAGTCCCCCACCCGACGGGGTCTTGCAATCTTGCTCGGTGTGCTCAGGACGTCACATGGACGTGACGCTCTGCACTCAGCACCTCATGAGGCGAAGCCTCACTCGGAGATGACGTACAGGTCCTTGTAGTTCGGGGCACCGATGGAACCGTCACCGTAGAAGTTCCCGATCCGGGAGCCGTGGGTGAACAGGTCGTTGCGGTACGCCGTGGGGATGATCGGGAAGTCCGTGGTCTGGATCAACTCGTCGAGCGCGCCCCAGGCCTCGGCCTGCTCCTCAGCCGGCAGCAGGGAGATCTTGTCCATCTCCTTGTCCATCTCCGGGTTGGAGTAGCCACCGGTGTTGTAGGCCGCACCGGTGCGCAGGAGCGACGGGAGCATGGTGAGACCCGAGGGCCAGTCCGAGCACCAGTTGACGCCACGCAGGGTGAGCTTCTTGTTGGTGGCGTTGTCCGGGTCGAGCCAGATGTCGTACGGGTCGACCTGCACCGGGATCGCCTGGACCTCGAAGCCGGCCTCCTCGAAGCCGCGGACCAGCTGGTCGTTGGTCTTGACCGCCAGCGGGTCGGGTTCGTAGTAGATCATCACGATCTTGAACGGGTTCGACTCGTCGTAGCCCTCTTCAGCGAGGAGCTCCTTGGCCTTCTCCGGGTTGAACTCGGTGGGCTCGCCCAGCGCGTTGTAGTCGGGCTTGCCGGCCATGCCGGGGGGCATGATCGAGTTCGCGGGCACGCGGGTCACACCGGGGACCTGACCACCGGCGAGCCAGGTGGCTTCGTAGTCGATGGCCAGCGCCATCGCCTGGCGCACGCCCTTCGTGGTCTTGTCGTAGACCGGGTACTGGAAGCTCGTGCACTGCGAGGACTGCTGGACCATGCGGTCACCGAGCTCCTCGGTGGCCTTCTTGTAGTTCACCGAGTCCAGGTCCGTCGAGATGACGGTCTCCGAGGCGGCGTTGCCGCTCAGCAGGATCTGGTCGGTCTGCGCCGGGTCGGCGTTGAACTTGAAGGTGTAGCTGTCCGGGTACTGGTGGCGGCCCGGGTCGGTCGCGGGGTCCCACTGCTCGTTCTTCACCAGGACCAGCTCGTCGGTCGGGGTGAAGGACTCGATCTTGTAGGGACCGGTCGCGAGCGGGTCGCGGCCATACTTCGGCGGCGCAGCGGCGTCGCCCAGCGGGGCCGGGCCGATCGCCATGAAGGCGCCCCACCAGTCCATGTCCGGGAACGGCTCGGACATCTTGATGGTCACGTCGCGGCCGTTGACCTCGACGCCCTTGTACTCCTGGCCGGAGGTGTAGGGACCCTTGTAGGTCTCACCGTCGAGGAAGTAGTGGCGGGAGTACTCGGTGCCGGGGCCGCTCGGGAACGCCTCGGCGTCGAGCGTGCGGGAGATGCCGAAGGCGAGCTCCTCCGGGGTGATGTCCTTGCCGTTCTCCCACTTCACACCGTCACGCAGCGTGAAGGTCCACTCGGTGAAGTCCTCGTTCGGACGGCCGAGGTCGGTGGCGAGGTCGGGGATGAGCTCCATCCCGCCGGTCTCGGGATTGCGCGCGTACTGGGTCAGCGAGCGGTTGGTCAGCGCCTGCTGGATCGAGTTGCCGGTCACCGACCAGCCCTCGGCGGGCTCGAGGGTGCTCGGGCCGGGGTCACCGGGGAGGTAGACGGTGATGTCCCCGCCCTCGGTGGCGTCCTTGATCTCGTACGCCGGGCCTTCGGCACGGTCGGGGTTCTTGACGACCTCGTCGGCCGCCGCGTACTCGCGGTCGTCCTGGGCAGCGCCACCGTTGTTGTCCCCACCGTCGCCGCCACCACAGGCAGCGAGAGTGAGCATGGAGGCCCCGACGAGCAGCGCAAGGGGCTTGCTTCGCCTCATTGATTCAGCCTTTCTTCCTTGATCGCGTCACCGAGGGATCACGGTCGACGACGTTGCGGGAGCCGGTCAGCGCCGGGTCTTCGGATCGAGCGCGTCACGGATCGCGTCACCGAGAAGGTTCAGGGCGACCACGAGCAGCACGATGCCCAGCAGAGGCTCGTAGAGGTAGAGCGGGTAGGTCTGGAAGTAGTCGGTGGCCGCGGAGATGATCTGGCCCCACGACTTGCCGTCCGTCACACCGATGCCGAGATAGGACAGACCGGCCTCGGCGGCGACGAAGGTGGGGAGCATCAGCGAGACCGACACGACGATCGGGGCGACCAGGTTGGGCAGCAGCTCGCGCACCAGGATCCGGTGCGTCGGCATACCCAGCACCCGCGCGGCCTGGATGAAGTCGCGCTCACGCAGCGAGAGCACCTCGCCGCGGATCAGCCGGGCGATCGACATCCAGCCGAACATCGCCAGCACGGCGATCAGCGTCCAGCGCTGGATCGTGGCGTAGTTCGGATCGTCACCGAAGCGCTCGTTGATGATCGGCGCGATCGTCAACGCGGCCAGCAGGAACGGGACGGTCAGGAAGAAGTCGATGAAGAAGGAGATGACCCGGTCCACCATGCCGCCGGCGTAGCCCGCCAGCAGGCCCAGGGTCACGCCGACGACCGCGGAGAACACCGTCGCGAGAGCCGCGATCATCATCGAGGTCTGCGCACCCGCGAGCCAGTAGGCCAGGTTGTCGGTCGCCGTGCTCGGCGCGATGCCGAAGGGGTGCTCGGGGTCGAAGCCGTTGTTCGGCGGGCCCACGAGTGGCAGACCGCCGCCGAACGGGTCGATCAGGCCGATGGGGCGGACCGTGTCGGTGGTGACGCCGAAGAGCTTCATCAGCGCGTCCGCGAAGATCGCGATCAGCGCGAAGATGATCACCACGATCAGGCACAGGACGGCGACCTTGTCGTGCAGCAGCCGGCTGAAGGCGATCTGTAGCGGCGACTTGCCGACGATCGAGCTCTTAGCCTTACCGCCACCCGCCGGGCCACCGTCCACCGGCTCGTCGCTGAGATGACCCAGCGTCTCGGTGGAAACCGGAGGCAGCGACATTCTCTCCCCATCTGGGTGCTGGAAAAACGAACACGGACGGCGCGTCAGAAGACGCGCCGCCCGTGACTCTATGTGACTTGCTCTGCCACGATGATCACCCGCGAGTAACGATCTGGTCTCGACCAGCGGGCGAGTCTGCGGCGGATCAGCCCCCGGCCGGGACTTCCTTCGCCGGGGCGGCGTCCACCCCGGCCTCCTTGCGCTGCTGCGGCGTGATCGGGGCCGGGGCCGCGGTCAACGGGTCGAATCCCGCTCCGGACTTCGGGAACGCGATCACGTCGCGGATCGAGTCCGCACCCGACAGGATCGCCACGATCCGGTCCATGCCGACCGCGATGCCGCCGTGCGGCGGCGCGCCGAACTTGAAGGCGTCGAGGAGGAAGCCGAACTTCTCCTGGGCCTCCTCCGGGCCGATGCCCATCACCTCGAAGACGCGCTTCTGCACGTCCTCGCGGTGGATACGGATGGAGCCGCCGCCCAGCTCGGACCCGTTGCAGACGATGTCGTAGGCGAAGGCCAGCGCCGCACCCGGGTCGGCCTCGAGGTTGTCGAGGAACTCCGGCTTCGGGCTGGTGAACGCATGGTGCACAGCCGTCCAGGCGCCCGCGCCGACGGCCACGTCACCGCTGGCGACCGCGTCGTCGGCGGGCTCGAACAGCGGCGCGTCGACGACCCAGGTGAAGGCGAACTGGCTCTCGTCGATGAGCCCGCAGCGCTGGCCGATCTCCAGGCGCGCGGCGCCCAGGAGCGCCCGGCTGGACTTGGGGGTGCCGGCGGCGAAGAAGATGCAGTCGCCCGGCTGGGCGCCGGTGTGGGCGGCCAGGCCGGCCTTCTCCTCCTCGGAGAGGTTCTTGGCCACCGGCCCGCCGAGCTCGCCCTCGGCGGAGATCGTGACGTAGGCGAGGCCCTTGGCACCGCGCTGCTTGGCCCACTCCTGCCAGGCGTCGAACTGCCGGCGCGGCTGGCTGGCGCCGCCGGGCATGACCACGGCCCCGACGTACGGCGCCTGGAAGACGCGGAACGTCGTGTCGGCGAAGTACGCCGTGCAATCGACGAGCTCCTGGCCCATCCGCAGGTCCGGCTTGTCGGAACCGAAGCGAGCCATCGCGTCGGCGTAGGTGATCCGCGGGATCGGTCGCGGGATCTCGTGGCCCTCCAGGGCCCAGATCGCCGCGAGGACCTCCTCCATCAGCGCGATGACGTCGTCCTGGTCCACGAAGCTCATCTCGATGTCGAGCTGGGTGAACTCCGGCTGGCGGTCGGCGCGGAAGTCCTCGTCGCGGTAGCAGCGCGCGATCTGGTAGTAGCGCTCCATGCCGCCGACCATCAGCAGCTGCTTGAACAGCTGCGGGCTCTGCGGCAGGGCGTACCAGCTGCCCGGGTGCAGGCGAGCCGGCACCAGGAAGTCGCGGGCGCCCTCGGGGGTGGAGCGGGTCAGCGTCGGGGTCTCGATCTCGACGAAGTCGTGGCGGTCGAGCACGTCGCGGGCGGCCTTGTTGATCTTGCTGCGCAGGCGCAGGATCCGGTTCGGCTCGCTGCGGCGCAGGTCGAGGTAGCGGTACTTGAGGCGGGTCTCCTCCCCCACCTCGCCGCCCTTGGAGCTCGCCGCGTCGTCGATCGGGAACGGCAGCGGCGCGGCGGTGCTGAGCACCTCGACGTCGGTGGCGACGACCTCGATCTCGCCGGTCGCGAGGTTGGGGTTCTCGTTGCCGGCCAGGCGGGCGGTCACCTCGCCGGTGATCTTGAGGCAGTACTCGTTGCGCAGGCTGTGGGCGACCGCCTCGTCGCGGACGACCACCTGGACGACGCCGCTGGCCTCACGCAGGTCGAGGAACGCCACGCCCCCGTGATCGCGACGGCGCGCCACCCACCCGGCGAGGGTGACGGTCTGGCCGACGTGCTCGGCGCGCAGGGCGCCGGCGTCATGGGTGCGGATCACGAGAGGGACTCCTTGGTGTGGTGCTGCTGGGTGAGGTGGGTGACGAGCTCGGCGAGCGGTACGGCGACCTGCTCCCCGCTCGCCATGGTCTTGACCTGCGCGACCCCGGCCTCGAGGTCGCGCTCGCCGAGGACCACCACGGCGGGGGCGCCGGAGCGGTCAGCGGACTTCATCGCGCCCTTGAGGCCGCGCTCGCCGAACACCTGGTCGGTGCGCAGCCCGGCGCGGCGCAGCTGGGCAACCAGCGCCGGGGCCGCGGTGCGTCCCGCGGCGCCGAGCGGGACGACGTACACGTCGAGCGCGGAGGGCGGGCCGACCTGGAGGCCCTCGGCCTGGCAGGCGAGGTAGGTGCGGTCCAGGCCCAGGCCGAAGCCGATGCCGGAGAGCTCCTGGCCGCCGAGGTCGGCCATCAGGCCGTCGTAGCGCCCGCCGCCGCCGATGCCCGACTGGGCGCCGAGGCCGTCGTGGACGAACTCGAAGGTGGTGCGCGTGTAGTAGTCCAGCCCGCGCACCATGCGCGGGTTCACGACGTAGCGGGTGCCGTGCCCGTCGAGCAGGCGGCGTACGGCGGCGAAGTGCTCGGCGCAGGCCTCGCACAGGTGGTCGAGCATGAGCGGGGCATCGGCGAGCTGGGCGATCACCTCGGGGCGCTTGTCGTCGAGCACGCGCAGCGGGTTGATCCGGGCGCGCTCGCGGGTCGCCTCGTCGAGGTCGAGGCCCTCGAGGAAGGCCACCAGCGTCTCGCGGTACGGCGGGCGGCACTCCCGACAGCCCAGCGACGTGAGCTCCAGCCGGTAGCCGGTCAGGCCGAGCGAGCGGTAGCCCTCGTCGGCGATGGAGACGACCTCGGCGTCGAGCGCGGGGTCGTCGGAGCCGATCGCCTCCACGCCGAACTGCTGCAGCTGGCGGTAGCGGCCGTGCTGGGGACGCTCGGCGCGGAAGAACGGGCCGGTGTACCAGAGCTTCACCGGCAGCTGGCCGCGGTCGAGGCGGTGCTCGATGACGCTGCGCATCACGCCGGCGGTGCCCTCGGGACGCAGCGTCAGGGAGCGGTCACCGCGATCGGTGAAGGTGTACATCTCCTTGGAGACCACGTCGGTGGACTCGCCCACGCCGCGCACGTAGAGCGCGGTGTCCTCGAAGATCGGCAGCTCGATGTAGCCGTAGCCGGCCAGGACGGCGGGTCGGGTGAGCGCCTCGCGCACGGCGAGCCAGGCGCCGGACTCGGGCGGGAGGTACTCCGGGACGCCCTTGGGCGCCGAGAGGGTGTCGGACATCTGTTCACAGACCTCGGGTGACTCGTCCCGCGTCGCCACTCTCGAGGAGGTCGCGCAGGTAGGGGTTGGTCGCACGCTCGCGACCGATGGACGTCTGCTCGCCATGACCCGGCAGCACGACGATGTCGTCGGGCAGGGTCAGCACCTTGTCGGCGAGGCTGCGCAGGATGGTGGGGTGATCGCCGCCGGGCAGGTCGGTGCGCCCGATGGAGCCCGCGAAGAGCAGGTCCCCGGAGAACATCACCTCGGAGATCTCCGGCTGCGCGTCGTACGGCGTGCGGAAGGTGACCGAGCCCTGGGTGTGTCCCGGGGTGTGGTCGACCACGAAGCGCAGTCCGGCCAGCTCGAGCTCCTGGCCGTCGCCGAGCTCGCGCACGTCGTCGGGCTCGGCCCACTCGTGCTTGGCACCCAGCAGCATCTGGGTGGTCTCGCGCGACATGCCCGCCATCGGGTCGGTGAGCAGGTGGCGGTCCGAGGGATGGATCCACGCGGTGGCGTCGTAGGTGCCCGCGACCGGGGCGACGCACCACATGTGGTCGACGTGGCCGTGGGTGACCAGCACCGCGACGGGCTTGAGGCGGTGCTCGCGCACGACCTCCGCCACGCCGTCGGCGGCGTCCTTGCCCGGGTCGATGACCACGCACTCGGTGCCGGGACCGGTCGCGGCGACATAGCAGTTCGTGCCCCACGGACCCGCGGGGAAGCCGGCGATCAACACCCCGCCACACTATCGAGGCAGGCGCATCCGCGCCTCATCGGCTGTTCGGCCACGACCGAGGGGCCCCGCAAGGTGGCTGTGACGACTAGCATGGCGCCTGCGTGTCCGACACCAGCGAAGAGGAACACCAGTGACGAGCCATGAGTGGGGCCGCGTCGACGACGACGGCACCGTCTACGTCAGGACCGCCGACGGCGAGCGGTCGGTCGGTCAGTACCCCGAGGGCACCCCGGAGGAGGCCCTGGCGTTCTTCACCGAGCGCTACGCCGCGCTCGCCTTCGAGGTCGAGCTCCTCGAGAAGCGCGTGCAGTCCGGCGTGCTCTCCCCCGAGGAGGCGGTCGAGTCGGTGAAGACCGTCCGTGCCCAGGTCACCGACGCCAACGCCGTCGGCGACCTCGCCACGCTCGGCGCGCGCCTGGACGCCCTCGGGCCGGTGATCGCCGCGCAGCGCGAGGTCCGCCGCAAGGAGAAGGCGCAGAAGGCGGCCGAGACCCGCGCGGCCAAGGAGAAGGTCGTCGTCGAGGCCGAGCGTCTCGCCGAGAGCAGCGACTGGCGCAATGGTGCGAACCGGCTGCGCGACCTGCTCGAGGAGTGGAAGGCGCTGCCGCGCATCGACCGCAGCTCCGATGACGCCCTGTGGCGACGGTTCTCGACCGCGCGCACGGCGTACACCCGGCGGCGCAAGGCGCACTTCGCCGAGCAGAACGAGAAGCGCGAGAGCGCCCGGGCGATCAAGGAGCGCCTGGTCGTGGAGGCCGAGGCGGTGCAGGACTCCACCGACTGGGGTCTCACCGCGGGCCGCTACCGCGACCTGATGCGCGACTGGAAGGCCGCCGGCCCCGCGCCCAAGGACGTCGACGACGCCCTGTGGAAGCGGTTCCGCGCCGCGCAGGACCACTTCTTCGGCGCTCGTGACGCCGCGAACGCCGCGCTCGACGAGGAGTTCGCCGCCAACGCCGTCGTCAAGGAGGAGCTGCTGGTCGAGGCCGAGCAGCTGCTCCCGATCCAGGACCTCGACGCCGCCAAGCGGGCCTTCCGCGACCTCGCCGACCGCTGGGACGCTGCCGGCAAGGTGCCGCGCGACCGGATGAAGGACCTCGAGGGTCGCTTCCGCAAGGTCGAGCAGGCCCTGCGCGCCGTCGAGGACGAGCAGTGGCGCCGTTCGGACCCGGAGAAGTCCGCGCGTGCCGAGGACCTCGTCTCCAAGCTCGAGGCCGCCATCGCCCAGGTCGAGGCCGACCTGGAGAAGGCACGCAGCGCCGGGCAGGACAAGAAGGTCCGCGACCTCGAGGAGAACCTCGCCTCGCGCCAGTCCTTCCTGGAGATGGCCCGCCGCGCCAGCGCCGACTACTCCGGCTGACCCCCTCGACGAAAGAACCCCCGGCCCTGAGGGTCGGGGGTTCCGTCGTTGAATCGAGAGTTGTGACGGTCGAATCGAGAGTTCTGACCACTCGAGTCGAGACGTACGCCGCCACCAGCGCCGACTCGGCGCACCACTGGCGCCGACTCGCGCAACCATTGGCGCCGACTCGCGGGAAGGGCGGGGCTACTGGGTGACGCGGTAGGCGTCGAAGACGCCGGGTACGCCGCGGACCGCCTTGATCACGTCGTCGAGGTGCTTGGCCTCGGCCATCTCGAAGCTGAACCGGCTCTTCGCGACCCGGTCGTGGGTGGTGGAGAGGCTGGCGCTGAGGATGTTCACGTGGGCGTCCGAGAGCGCCATGGTGATGTCGGACAGTAGCCGGGCCCGGTCCAGCGCCTCGACCTGGATGTTGACCAGGAACGTCGAGTCCGAGGTGGGTGCCCACTCGACCTCGACGAGCTTCTCCGGCTGCGCCTGGAGCGCCGAGGCGTTGGTGCAGTCGGTGCGGTGCACCGAGACGCCCCCGCCCTTGGTGACGAAGCCGAGGATCTCGTCGGGCGGCACCGGGGTGCAGCACTTGGCGAGCTTGACCCACACCTCCGAGGTGCCCTTGACGATGACGCCCGCGTGGCTGCCGCCGGCGACCTGCGGACGACTGCGCCGCCCGGTGATCGTGACGGCCTCGGCGAGGTCCTCCTGGGCCCCGTCGTTGCCGCCGTGCTCCTCGATGACGCGCTTGACGACCGCCTGGGCCGACAGGTTGCCCTCGCCGACCGCGGCGTACAGCGCGGAGACGTCGGCGATGTTGAAGTGCGCGGCGGCCAGGGTCAGCGACTCGTGCGACATCAGCCGCTTGAGGGGCAGCCCCTCCTTGCGCATGAGCTTGGCGATCTGCTCCTTGCCGCGCTCGATCGCCTCCTCGCGGCGCTCCTTGGTGAACCACTGGCGGATCTTCGAGCGCGCCCGCGGCGACTTCACGAAGGTCAGCCAGTCACGCGAGGGGCCGGCGTTGGCCGACTTGGAGGTGAAGACCTCCACCACGTCGCCGTTGTCGAGGGTCGACTCCAGCGGCACCAGGCGCCCGTTGACCCGTGCGCCGATCGTGTGGTGCCCGACCTCGGTGTGCACGGCGTAGGCGAAGTCCACCGGCGTCGCGCCGGCCGGCAGCGCCATCACGTCGCCGCGCGGGGTGAAGACGTAGACCTCCGCGCGGTTCATCTCGAAGCGCAGCGACTCCAGGAACTCCCCCGGGTCCTCGACCTCGCTCTGCCAGTCGAGCAGGGTGCGCACCCAGGTCATGTCGTCCATGTCGCCGGCACGGTCGGTGTCGACGCCGGCGCGGTTGTTCTCCTTGTACTTCCAGTGCGCCGCCACGCCGTACTCCGCACGCCGGTGCATCGCATAGGTGCGGATCTGCAGCTCCACCGGCTTGCCCTGCGGGCCGATCACGGTGGTGTGCAGCGACTGGTACATGTTGAACTTCGGCATCGCGACGTAGTCCTTGAACCGGCCCAGGACCGGGTTCCAGCGCGAGTGCAGTACGCCGAGGACGCTGTAGCAGTCACGGTCGTCCTCGACGAGGATCCGGATGCCGACCAGGTCGTAGATGTCGGAGAAGTCGCGGCCCCCGACGATCATCTTCTGATAGATCGAGTAGTAGTGCTTCGGGCGCCCGGTGACGGTCGCCTTGATCTTCGCCTCGCGCAGGTCGTGCTCGACCTGCTTGATCACCTCGGCCAGGAACTGATCGCGCGAGGGCGCCCGCTCGGCGACCAGACGCACGATCTCGTCGTAGATCTTGGGGTGCAGGGTCGCAAACGCGAGGTCCTCCAGCTCCCACTTGATCGTGTTCATGCCGAGGCGGTGGGCCAGCGGCGCGTAGATGTCGAGGGTCTCGCGGGCCTTGCGCTCCTGGGTCTCCTGCTTGACGTAGCGCAGGGTCCGCATGTTGTGCAGGCGGTCCGCGAGCTTGATGACCAGCACCCGGATGTCGCGCGACATCGCGACGATCATCTTGCGGATCGTCTCGGCCTCGGCGGTCTCGCCGTACTGGACCTTGTCGAGCTTGGTCACGCCGTCGACCAGGCGCGCCACCTCCTCGCCGAAGTCCGCGCGCAGCTGGTCGAGGGTGTACGGCGTGTCCTCGACCGTGTCGTGCAGCAGCGAGGCGACCAGGGTCGGCTCGGTCATGCCGATGCCGGCCAGGATCGTGGTGACCGCGAGCGGGTGGGTGATGTAGGGGTCACCGCTCTTGCGCATCTGCGCGCCGTGCTGGGCCTCGGCGGTCTTGTAGGCCCGCTCGATCAGCGCCAGGTCGGCCTTCGGATGATTCGCGCGTACGGCGCGGAACAGCGGCTCCAGGACCGGGTTGGCCGTCTGGTTGCGGGTGCCCATCCGCGCCAGGCGGGCGCGCATGCTGCGGGCCGTCGGAGCACCCTCGGAGCGCTCCGGGGCCCGCTCTCGGCGCGGCGGGGTCGTGCGGTCCTCGGTCACGTGGTCAGTCTAGGTCCGTCACACCACGGCCAGGCTGTCGACCGGCAGGCCGTCCAGCTGGGCGCGGCCGGAGAGGAAGCCGAGCTCCATCAGCACCGCGACACCGACGACGGTGCCGCCGCAGCGGCGCACCAGGTCGGCCGTCGCGCGGGCGGTGCCGCCGGTGGCCAGCACGTCGTCCACGAGCAGCACCCGGTCGCCCGGCGTGATGGCGTCCTGGTGCATCTCCAAGGTGGCCGTGCCGTACTCGAGGTCGTAGGTCACCGCGTGGGTCGGGCCGGGCAGCTTGCCGGCCTTGCGCACCGGCGCGAACCCGGCGCCCAGGGCGAGCGCCACCGGGGCACCGACCAGGAAGCCGCGGGCCTCCATGCCGATCACCTTGTCGACGACGACCTCGCCGTTCTCGTCGCGTCCGCTCTCGGCGAGCGCGGTGACGACCGCGTGGAACCCGTCGTGGTCGGCGAGCAGCGGCATGATGTCCTTGAAGACGATGCCCGGCTCGGGGAAGTCGTGGATGTCGCGCACCAGGCGCGTCATCGCCTCCCTGGCCGCCGCCATCCGCTCCTCGGTGGTGCTGCTCACTTGCGCCCCCGCTTGGATCGCGGCTGCCGGGCCGGCTGGGCCCGACCCGAGGCGCCGGTCGAGCGGGTCTCGCTCTTCGGCTTCGGGACCACGCGGCCACGCCCGGTGGCACCCATCGCGGGACGCGGCGCCTGGGCCGCGGGGCGGGGCGCGTCGTCCTCGTCGTCCGGGTCGCCGAGCGCCATCCCGGGCTCGTCGTGGACGGGCATGTCCTCGACGAAGGCCGGGACCGAGGCGTACGGGTCGACGTTGCGCTTCGCGGCCGCGCGGGCGCGGCGGTCGGCCGTCTGCACCTCGGACTCACGCGACTTCAGCTGCACCAGCAGGCGCGGCGCCAGCACCACGGAGGAGTAGACGCCGACGGCGGTGCCGACGAACTGCGCGAGGGCGAGGTCCTGCAGCGAGCTCGCACCCAGCTGGACCGCGCTGACCCACAAGATCGCGCCGATCGGGATCAGCGCCACGATGCTGGTGTTGATCGAGCGGACCAGGGTCTGGTTGACCGCGAGGTTGGTGGCGTCGGCGTAGGTCTGGCCGGTACGCCGCAGCCCGTGGGTGTTCTCGCGGACCTTGTCGAAGACGACGACGGTGTCGTAGAGGGAGAAGCCGAGGATCGCGAGCAGACCCGTGACCGCGGACGGCGTCACCTGGAAGCCCGACAGGGCGTAGACGCCGACGGTCAGGATGATGTCGTGGACCAGCGCGACCAGCGCGGCGACCGACATCTTCCACTCGCGGAAGTAGCCCCAGATGAAGAGCATGACCAGGACCAGGAACACCCCGACGCCCAGGAGGGCGCGCTCGGCGACCTCCTGACCCCAGCTGGCGCCGATCTCCTCGATGGAGATGGCCGAGGACAGATCGACGGTGTCACCAACGATGTCCGCGATCTGCTCGGTGGCCTCCGGGTCGAGCTCGCTGACCTTGATCGTGAGCGAGTCGGACCCGGCGGTGACGACGGAGGGCGACTCCGCGCCCTCGATCTCGGCATCGGCGATCGCGTCGCGTACGGCGTCGGCGTCGTCCTGGGACACGCTCTGGGTGAGCGAGGCCTTGTACTGGGTGCCGCCGGTGAACTCGACACCGAAGTTGAGCCCCTTGACGAGCACCGCGGCGATCGCCAGGGCGACCAGCAGGATCGACACGCCGTACCAGAGGGGACGGCGCCCGACGAAGTCGAGCGAGCGACGACCTGTGTAGAGGTCGTTGCCGAGCCGTGAGAACTTGCCCATCAGGCCTTGCCTCCTACCGGGACGCGGTCGACCCCGAGAGTCTCGGGGCTGAGCCCGGACCAGCGGCCGCCGCCGTTGAAGAACCTGTACCGCGAGAGCAGGACCACCATCGGGCGGGTGAACCAGAACAGCACGGCGAGGTCGATGAGCGTGGACAGGCCGAGCGCGAAGCCGAAGCCCTTCACCGCGCCCGTCGCGAAGATGTAGAGCACCAGGGCCGAGAGCAGCGAGACCGTGTTGGCCGCGAGCCGCGTGACCCGGGCCCGGCGCCAGCCGCTCTCCACCGCGACCCGCATCGACTTGCCCTCGCGCATCTCATCGCGGATGCGCTCGAAGAGCAGGATGAAGGAGTCCGCGGTGACACCGACGGCGATGATCAGCCCGGCGATGCCAGGGAGGGTGAGCGTGAACCCGGCCGTCTTGGCCAGGAGCAGCACCAGGGCGTAGGTGATCGCAGCCGCCACCACCAGCGAGGCCAGCACGACGATGCCCAGGCCGCGGTAGTAGAAGAGGCAGTAGAGCATCACCAGGAGCAGGCCGATGGCGCCCGCCCAGATGCCGGCGGTGAGCTGGTTGCCGGCGAGCGAGGGGCCGATGGTCTCGACGGTCGCGTCGTCCTCGAAGGAGATCGGCAGCGCGCCGAACTTCAGGCTGGTCGCGAGGTCGTTGGCCTCGGTCTCGCTGAAGTCACCGGTGATCTGGGCCTGACCGTTGGTGATCGGGCTGGTGAAGCCGGGAAACGAGATGACCTGACCGTCCAGGACGATGGCGAACTGCCGGTCGCTCTGCACGAGGGCGCGGGAGATCTGCTCGAAGGCGTCCTCGCCCTGGCCGCCGATCTCGAGCTGCACGGCCCAGCCCACGCTGTCCGGCGGGATCCCGGCCGAGGCGGACTTGAGCTCGGTGCCCTCGACGACGGTGGCGCTGAGCAGGAACTTGACCCACGAGCCCTCGCCCTCGTTCTCGCCCTCGACCCAGCCGCAGGTGACCAGCGGCTTGTCGGCCACGTCATCGACGGGGATCAGTGCGTCCGGGTCGTTGCCGGGCGGGCAGGTGAAGGCGTTGTAGGCCTGTACGTCGGCGGCCGGCGGGTTGTTCTGCCAGTTCAGCAGCTGCTGGACCCGCTCGGTCTCGTCCTTCGGCTCCGGCGTCTCGCTCGCGGGCGCACTGGCGCCGCCACCGGGGGCCTCGCTGGCCTCCTCGCTGGGCGCTGCGGGCTCCGGCTTCGGGGTCGCGGAGTCATCGGTCGCGAAGCCGGTGGCGGGACGGTTCTTGGGCGCCTGGTTCTGCTGGTTGCCCTTGTTCTGCTGCTTGTTACCGGGCTGCTGGTTGCCCTGCTGGTCACCGGCGGTCGGGTCCTGCGGGGTCTGCTGGATGACCGGGTCCTGGGTGCCGCAGAGGCCGTCGAGCTCGCTGCAGCCGACCAGGCGGAAGCGCAGCTGCGCCTGGCGCTGGACGACCTCGACGAGGTCGCGGCGGGTGTCACCGGGGATCTCGACCTGGACGTACTGACCGCTCTGGGTGGTCACGTCGGCCTCGGCGACACCGGAGCCGTTGACGCGGCGGTCGATGATGCCGCGGGCCTCCTCGAGGCTGCCCTCCTCGGGATCACCCTCGGCGGTCAGCGTGATGCGGGTGCCGCCCTGCAGGTCGAGGCCGAGCGCGGGCTTCCAGTCGCCGCCGATGGCCACCAACCCGAAGAGGATCGCGATCGTCGCGAAGAACGTCACCAGCACGCGGCCGGGACGGTTCATGGGCCGAGCCATGTCAGTTCTCCTCCGGCCCGTCCTCGACGGGCCCTTCCTCGCGGGCGGCGGGCTGCATGATCGAGCCGATCGCGCCGCGGACGACCTTGACGCACACGCCGTCGGCGACCTGGACCAGGATGTGATCGTCGGCGAGCTCCTCGACGGTGCCGAGGATGCCGGACGTCAGCATCACCTCGTCACCCACCGTGAGAGATCCCTGCATGCGCGAGAGCTCCTTCTGGCGCCGGCTGGCCGGGCGGATGATCAGGAGCCAGAAGATCAGCGCGACCGCGACGATGGGCAGAAACTCCAAGACGAAACCTCTCGAACGAGTGTGGGAGGGGGCCCGCGGTCGCGGAGGGGCGCGCGGGGCCGACGGCAAAGTGTAACGGTGGCGTCGCCGGCCCGGGGGCATCCCTGCGGAAGCGGGACACACCAGTTCGGCGCGTGCCTCACTCCTCCGGCAACGGTACGTCGCCCAGGTGGGCGGGTGCGGCGAGACCCAGGTGCCGCCAAGCACCCGCCGTGGCGACCCGGCCGCGGGGCGTGCGGGCCAGGAAACCCATGCGCACCAGGAAGGGCTCGGCGACCTCCTCGACGGTCTCGCGCTCCTCCCCCACGGCCACCGCCAGCGTCGAGACGCCGACCGGCCCGCCGCCGAAACGCCGGCACAGGACGTCGAGGACCGCGCGGTCGAGCCGGTCCAGGCCCAGCGCGTCGACCTCGTAGAGGTCGAGCGCGGCGCGGGCGACCTCGAGGGTCACCAGCCCGTCGGCGCGCACCTCGGCATAGTCGCGCACCCGGCGCAGCAGCCGGTTGGCGATGCGGGGCGTGCCGCGCGAGCGCGAGGCGATCTCCGCGGCCCCCTCCGCCTCCAGTCGTACGTCGAGGAGCCCGGCGGAGCGGTGCACGATCCGGTCCAGCTCGTGGGGCTCGTAGAACTCCAGGTGGGCGGTGAAGCCGAACCGGTCGCGCAGCGGACCGGGCAGCAGGCCGGCGCGGGTGGTCGCGCCGACCAGGGTGAACGGGGGGATCTCCAGCGGGATCGCCGTCGCGCCCGGGCCCTTGCCGATGACGACGTCGACGCGGAAGTCCTCCATCGCCATGTAGAGCATCTCCTCGGCCGGCCGGGACATGCGGTGGATCTCGTCGACGAACAGCACGTCGCCCTCGTTCATCCCGGACAGGATCGCGGCGAGGTCGCCGGCGTGGGTGATCGCCGGGCCGCTGGTCAGGCGCAGCGGCGCGGACATCTCCGCGGCCACGATCATCGCCAGCGTGGTCTTGCCGAGCCCGGGCGGACCGGAGAGCAGCACGTGGTCGGGGGCGCGCCCGCGCTGGCGGGCGGCCTCGAGCACCAGGCCGAGCTGGTCGCGGACCCGGGTCTGGCCGACGACCTCGTCGAGGGTGCGCGGGCGCAGCGCGGCCTCGATCGCCCGCTCGTCACCATCGGCCTCGGCGGTGGTCAGCGAGCGCAGGTGGCTGTGCTCGGCCTCCTCGAGCTCGTCCTCGTGGAACGGCACGGCCTCAGGCCTTGCTCAGGGCGCGCAGGGCCGAGCGCAGCAGGGTCGCCACGTCGGGGCTGGGACCGGCCTCGGGGGCGACCGCCTCGACCGCCTGGTCGGCGTCCTTGGCCGACCAGCCGAGCCCGACCAGGCCCTGGAGCACCTGCTCGCGCCAGGGGTCGACGGCCGGCACGGCACCCGCCGCGCGGCCGCCGACGGGGGCGCCGATGCGGTCCTTGAGCTCCAGGATGATCCGCTGGGCGCCCTTCTGGCCGATGCCGGGCACCCGGGTGAGGGTCTTGACGTCGTCGGAACCGATCGCGCGGCGCAGGTCGTCGGGGGTCAGCACCGCGAGGATCGCCTGGGCCAGCTTGGGGCCGACGCCCGAGGCGGTCTGCACGAGCTCGAAGACGGCCTTCTCGTCGTCGTCGAGGAAGCCGAAGAGCGTGAGGGAGTCCTCGCGCACGACCATGCTGGCCGACAGCGTGGCCCGCTCCCGCGAGCCCACCCGCGGCGACAGGGTGGCGAGGGTGCCGGGGGTGCAGATCAGCTCCACACCGATGCCGCCCACCTCCAGCACCGCACTGGTGGGGGTCACCGCGGCGACCTCGCCACTGACGAACGCGATCATGCTCTGCTCCTCGCAGGTCGGACAGGGGCCTGGCGCTGGGTCTGGCGCTGGGCCGTGGCGAGCGCGGCGTCGATGCGCGCCTGCGCCCCGCCGCGCCAGATGTGGGTGATGGCCAGCGCCAGCGCGTCGGCGGCGTCGGCAGGCTTGGGCAGCGCGTCGAGGCGCAGGATGCGGGTGACCATCGCGCCGACCTGGGCCTTGTCGGCGCGACCGTTGCCCGAGACCGCGGCCTTGACCTCGCTGGGGGTGTGCAGCGCGACCGGCAGGCCGCGGCGAGCCGCGCACACCATCGCGATGCCGCTGGCCTGGGCGGTGCCCATGACGGTGCTGACGTCGGAGCGGGCGAAGACCCGCTCGATCGCCACCGCGTCGGGGCGGTGCTCATCGAGCCAGGCGTCGATGCCCTTCTCGATGCTCACCAGCCGCTCCGGGACCGCGAGGTGCGCGGAGGTGCGCACGACATTGACGTCGATCAGCGTGAGCGGTCGCCCGACCTCACCCTCGACCACGCCGACACCGCAGCGGGTCAGACCGGGATCGATCCCGAGCACGCGCATGGACGACCAACCTCTCCTCGAACGTCTGTTCGGGGACCACGCTATCCGGCCGCCCCGGGCGCGCCGACACCGACACGCCCGCAGGGCCTCACGCGTGCGGGCTCACTCCTCCAGCTGGGCCATCACGTCGTCGGGGACGTCGACGTTGGTGAAGACGTCCTGCACGTCGTCGAGGTCCTCGAGGGCGTCGACGAGGCGGAAGACCTTGCCGGCTGCCTCGGCGTCCACCGGGATCTCCAGGCTGGCGACGAACTGCACGTCGGCGGAGTCGTACTCGATGCCGGCGGCCTGCAGCGCCGTGCGGACCGCGACCACGTCGGTGGCCTCGGACTGCACCTGGAAGGACTCCCCCAGGTCGATGACGTCCTCGGCGCCGGCGTCGAGGGTCGCCTCGAGGATGTCGTCCTCGCTGACCTCGCTGTCCTCGTGGTGCTTGGGCACCATCACGACGCCCTTGCGGTTGAACAGGCGCGAGACCGAGCCGGGGTCGGCGAGCGTGCCGCCGTTGCGGGTGACGGCGGTGCGCACCTCCATCGCGGCGCGGTTCTTGTTGTCGGTGAGGCACTCCACCAGGAAGGCCACGCCCTGCGGGCCGTAGACCTCGTACATGATCGTGGAGTAGTCGGCGCCGCCGGCCTCGGCGCCGGAGCCGCGCTTGACCGCCCGGTCGATGTTGTCGTTGGGGACCGACGACTTCTTCGCCTTCTGGATCGCGTCGAACAGCGTCGGGTTGCCGGTGGGGTCACCGCCGCCCATGCGGGCCGCGACCTCGATGTTCTTGATCAGCTTGGCGAACATCTTGCCGCGCTTGGCGTCGATGGCCGCCTTCTTGTGCTTGGTGGTGGCCCACTTGGAGTGCCCAGACATGCGTCCCTCTTCTGCTCGCCGAATCGGTTGTCGATCCTACTCGCGTCTGTGACCGACGTCGTAGGACGTGCCCCGAAACGCACGTGGGCGCCCCGGCCGTACGACGTCTCAACCCGCGTGGAGCGTGACCACGGTGATCTCCGGTGCGGCGCCGGTGCGCACCGGCGGCCCCGAGGTGCCGAAGCCCCGCGAGGTCACGACCGTGACCCCGTCGACCTCGTCGACGCCGGCCAGCGTCGGCTGCTGCAGCGTCACCAGCCAGCCGAACGGCCACAGCTGGCCCCCGTGGGTGTGCCCGGACAGCTGGAGGTCCACCCCTGCGTCGGCGACCAGCTGGCGCGGCTCGTGCGCGACCAGCACCGTGAAGTCGCCCGGGTCGGTCCCGGCCAGCGCGGCGCGCGGGTCCGGTGCCAGGTCGCCGGTGCCCACCTCGTCGTGGATGCCCGCGACGCTGATCTCGTCGCCGTCCCGGGTGAGCACCACCCGCTCGTTGCGCAGCACGGTGATGCCCAGGTCCTCCCAGCGCTCGAGGTAGGCCGCGGCGTCGCCGGTCTCCATCTCGTGGTTGCCCGAGACCGCGAGCACCCCGAGCGGCGCGTCGAGGTCGGCCAGCGGCGCCAGGTCCGGGCCGGTGTACCGCTCGCGACCGTCGACGAGGTCGCCGCCGAGCACGACCAGGTCGGGGTCCTCGGCGTTCACCATCTCGACCGCTCGCTCCACCCAGGCCCGTCCGCGCACCGCCCCGACGTGCAGGTCGGTGAGCAGCACGACCCGGGTGCCGTCCCAGCCCGGCGGCAGCGCCGGGTCCACCACCTCATACGAGGTGACGTGGGGGCGCTGGGCCACCACGGCGCCCACGGCGACCACCGCCACCGTGGCCAGCACCACCGCCGGTGTCCCCCACCGGAGCATCCACTGCCCGGCCGCGGGGCCCCGCACCAGGCTCGTCACCAGCACGAGGACGGCGAGCAGCACACAGCCGAGGGTGAGGTACCAGGCGAGCGCGAACCAGGCCAGGCCCAGCCACACCAGCGGGCGCCACGGCGCCGGGTCGATGGTGCGGTAGGCGAGGTTGGCGGCCGCGCACAGCAGAGCTCCCCCGCCGAGCACCACCAACGAGGCGCGGCGCGCCCACACCGGCCAGCCGGTGACCACCGCGAGCCGGCGGTGTAGCCAGCGCAACCACCCCGCCGCCAGGGCCAGCAGGACCAGCACGCCCAGGACCCGGGCGACGTCGACCGCCAGGTCGGACACGGCCCGTCAGTCCGCTCAGGCGCCGATGGCCGGCTGCGCTCGGCGAGCCGGCGCGACCGCGGGGGCGCAGGCGCGAGCGGTGCCGGTGCCGGTCGTGGGCGCGGACTGCTCGGGGTGCGACATGCAGCGATCGTAGGACCACGGCACACCCCGCGTCGTGGGTCTCAGCCGGCGGCGGCCTCGGCCAGGGCCTGCTTGCGGACCACCCAGATCCGCTGGCCGACGGTGATCGTGCTGGCCACCGCGAGGAACCACAGGGCGGCGTACATCATCCAGGGCTGGTCGAAGATCGCGCCGAGGCCGGTCATCACCAGGATCGCGACCAGGCGGTCGGCGCGCTCGGCGATGCCGACCTTGACGTCGTAGCCGAGGGTCTCACCGCGCGAGCGGGCGTAGGAGGTCACCGCGCCCATCAGCAGGCAGACCAGCGAGAGCACGAGGTAGAGCCGGCTGGGCTCCTCCCAGGCGAAGTACAGCGCCAGGCCGATGAAGATCGCGCCGTCGGCGATCCGGTCCAGGGTGGAGTCCCAGAACGCGCCGAACTTGCTGACCCGGCCGGTCGAGCGGGCCATGGTGCCGTCGATGAGGTCGCTGAACACGAAGGCAGTGATCACCAGGACGCCGGTGAGCAGCTTGCCCTGCGGGAAGAACACCAGCGCACCGGCGCAGACGCCGAGGGTGCCGACCAGCGTGACCGCGTCGGGGCTCACCCCCATCCGGACGAGGAGGGCGGCGATCGGCGCGGCGACGATCTTGGTCCAGAAAGCGCGGAAATGGTCCATCATGGCCCGAGCAGGCTACCCCTCGGTGAGCGCGGCGCAGACCTCGGCGACGGCGGTGGGCACGCCCGCGACGTACCAGCGCTTGCCGGCGGCCTCGACGTGCCGGGTCTCCCCACCGAGCGCACGGATGATCGCGGCGCCCGGGAGCTCGTCCCACGGCGGTACGGAGTGCTGGCACACGACGTGCAGCATCCCGCTCGCGACGGCCATCGCGTCCATCGAGCCCGAGCCGAGCATCCGCAGGGTGGCGGCCCTGCGGGCGGCGCGGGCGAAGGCGTCCTCGACGGGGGTGCCCAGGAACGGCGGGTGCAGGTAGGTCGCCAGGCACGACTGCGCCAGCGGGCGGTCGACCAGCGGCGCCAGCGGCACGCCGTCGGCCGTCGCCGGGAGGCCCGGTCCGCCGACGTACGTCGTCCCGCTCGCGGGGTGGTGGACCGCTCCGAGCAGCAGGTCCTCGCCGTCGCGCAGCGCGAGCGCGGAGCACCACCAGTCCAGGCCGGCCACGAAGTTGTAGGTGCCGTCGACGGGGTCGATCACCCAGGTGCGTCCGCTGGTGCCGTCGTGGACGGAGCCCTCCTCGCCAAGGACGCCGTCGGCGGGTCGCTCGGCGGCGAGGGCGTCCACGATCGCCCGCTCGGCCGCACGGTCGGCGGCGGTGACCAGGTCGGAGACCGAGGTCTTCTGCTCGGCGTCCAGGCCCTCGGCGCGCATCCGCTGGGCCAGCTGGCCTCCCGCGGTCACCAGGCGTACGGCGAGCTCGGCGTCGCTGGGCCGGTCGCTGGGCCGGTCGTCGGCCCCGCTCACGCGTCCCAGGCCTCGGCGAGCAGGGCGCGGGTGTCGGCGAGCAGCTGCGGCACGGTCTTGGTGCGCCCGATGACGGGCATGAAGTTCTGGTCGCCGGCCCAGCGCGGGACGACGTGCTGGTGCAGGTGCGCGGCGATGCCGGCGCCGGCGATGTGGCCCTGGTTCATGCCGATGTTGAACCCCTCGGCGCCCGAGCGGGAGCGGAGCACGGTCATCGCGCGCTTGGTCAGCTCGCCGATCTCCACCATCTCCTCGGGGGTGGTCTGGGTGTAGTCGGCGATGTGGCGGTAGGGGCAGACCATCAGGTGGCCCGGGGCGTAGGGGTAGAGGTTGAGCACCACGAAGGAGTGCTCACCGCGGTGCACGATGAGCCCGTCGGCGTCCTCCCCGCGCGGGATCCGGCAGAACGGGCACTCGCCGACGGAGGCGTCGCTCGGCTTGTTCTCGCCGCGGATGTAGGCCATCCGGTGCGGCGTCCAGAGCCGCTCCAGGTCGTCGGGGCGGCCGATCCCGTCCTGGGTCAGGGTCTCCTCGGACTGGCTCATGACACCCGATCCTAGGGCGAGGCGCCGACACCGGGGCGGCCGGTACGGGGCGCCGGGATCAGGGCTTGCCGAACCACGGCAGCGCGTTGACCCCGGGGCAGGTGACGTTCTGGTCGCGGTCGAGTGCGACCCACTGGCTGAGCACCGCCGGGCCGCCCTGGATGGAGTGCGACTTGCCGCAGCGGTTCAGCGCCTCGGCCCGCGAGGTCTCCCCCGCCGCGCGCCACTCGGGCACCCCGAGGCTGAAGCCGCCGACGATGAGCTCCCACAGGTGGGCGGTCGAGTAGACGCCGATCTTGTAGCCCGCCTCGCGGTAGGCACGGGCGGCGCCCTGGACGACCGCGGCGTTCGCCCGGCGGTCCGGGCTCCACTCCCAGATCGTCACCGGCTCCACGTCGAGCCACACCGCGGGGACCTTGAGCTTGGCGCGCTTCATCGTGGTGAGGTTGGCACGGCTCTGCTGGTAGCCGACGTTGCGCAGCCCGCCGATCCGGGTGCCCCCGGCGTACGGCCCTGCGTCGCGGTGCTTGGCCAGCTGGGCCCTCGAGGGATAGCTGACCACGGCGTAGGCCCCGAGGAGCATCCCGCGCTGACGCACCCAGCGGACCTGCCAGGGCAGGCAGGGGTTGCGGGTGAATCCCGGGCCGTTGGTCAGCCCGAGGATCACGTACCGGGCCTGCGGCAGCGGCATCGGCTGGCCCTGGGTGGGACGCGAGGGGATGCCCAGCCCCTTGCGGCACTGCGGCCAGGAGGCGTCCGCGCCCAGCAGCGGGCGGCGCGCCTTGGACTCCCTGACCGCCTGCTGCTCGGCGTGCTTGGCGAGGGATTCCAGCTCCTCCGGATCCGGGCGGTTCGCGTCACCCGGGGCGCCCCGGCCGCGGTCCGCGCCGGAGTCCTGCGACGGCGCCTTGGACGCCGCCGCGTCGCGCTCCGCCGGCTCGTCGCCGTCCCTCCCACAGCTGAGGAGGAGCACCATCGCCATGACGAGCGCGAGCATCGTGCGGAGCACCGACATGGCGTCCAGCGTAGGTCGCTCACCCGAGGGTCGGCGGGAGTCAGGAGGTCTCCCGGGGGTGCGCGGGGGCGGGGTGTCCGGGGCGTGCCGGGGGGTTGCGCGTAACTGCGCAATTGCTGGGAAAAGCACCGGGAATCCGCCGATCGCGGTGCTTTTCCGCGCAATTGCGGGGAGAAGCACCACCCGAGGCCGAGGCGAGGCCCGAGGCCGAGCTTGTCGCCAGCCGGCCAACGATTGGTCACGAACGGCACCCCAACGGCCCGGATCGTTGTCGTTGGGGACCAAACGTCGCCGCGATGTGGCGGTTGGGGTTGGTGTGATCGCACCGCCGGGTCGCGCACCGAGAAACCGCCTCGGGTGGTGCCTTTCCGCGCAATTGCGCCGAAAAGCACCACCCGAGGATGAGCCAGAGCCCAGAGGCAGAGGCCGACTCAGACCTGCTCGCGCGCCTCGACGGCCGCCGCGATCCGCGCGATCGCCTCGGCGACCGGGACGCCGTTGTCCTGCCGACCGTCGCGGTAGCGGAACGACACGGCGCCCGCCTCCACGTCGTCGTCGCCGGCGATCAGCATGAACGGCACCTTCTGCAGCTGGGCGTTGCGGATCTTCTTCTGCATCCGGTCGTCGCTCAGGTCGACCTCGGCGCGCAGCCCGGCGGCCTTGAGCTGGGCCACGATGTCCTTGAGGTAGTCGTCGTGACGCTCGGCGATCGGGATCGCCACGGCCTGGACCGGCGCGAGCCAGGGCGGGAAGGCGCCGGCGTAGTGCTCCACCAGTACGCCGATGAACCGTTCGATCGAGCCGAACTTCGCCGAGTGGATCATCACCGGCTCCTGGCGCGAGCCGTCGGCGGCCTGGTAGGCGAGCTCGAAGCGGTGCGGCTGGTTGAAGTCGTACTGCACTGTGCCCATCTGCCAGGTGCGCCCGATCGCGTCCTTGGCCTGCACCGAGATCTTGGGGCCGTAGAACGCGGCACCGCCCGGGTCGGGGACCAGGTCGAGGCCGGTCTCGCTGGCGACGTCCTCGAGCACCTTGGTCGCGACCGCCCACTGCTCCTCGGTGCCGATGAACTTGTCGCTCTCGGGGTCGCGGGTGGACAGCTCGAGGTAGAAGTCGTCGAGACCGAAGTCGCGCAGCACGCTCAGCATGAAGCTGAGCAGGTGCTTGACCTCCTCGGGCGCCTGCTCAGGGGTGCAGTAGGAGTGCGAGTCGTCCTGGGCGAAGCCGCGCACGCGAGTCAGGCCGTGGATCACGCCGGACTTCTCGTAGCGGTAGACCGAGCCGAACTCGAAGAGCCGCAGCGGCAGCTCGCGGTAGGAGCGCCCGCGGCTCTTGTAGATCAGGTTGTGCATCGGGCAGTTCATCGCCTTGAGCTGGTAGTTCGACCCCTCGAACTCCATCGGCGGGAACATCGTGTCGGCGTAGTGCGGCAGGTGCCCCGAGGTGTGGAACAGCCCGTCCTTGGAGATGTGCGGGGTGCCGACGTACTCGAAGCCCTCCTCGATGTGGCGGGCCCGGACATAGTCCTCCATGACCCGCTTGAGCACGCCGCCCTTGGGGTGGAAGACCGGCAGGCCCGAGCCGAGCTCGTCGGGGAAGCTGAACAGGTCGAGCTCGCGACCCAGCTTGCGGTGGTCGCGGCGCTCGGCCTCCTCGATGCGGTGCAGGTGCTCCTCGAGGGCCTCCTTGGACTCCCACGCGGTGCCGTAGATGCGCTGGAGCATCTTGTTCTTCTCGTCGCCGCGCCAGTACGCCGCGGCGCTGCGCATCAGCTTGAAGGCCGGGATCCGCTTGGTGGTGGGCAGGTGCGGACCGCGGCAGAGGTCGGACCAGGCCACCTCGCCCTTGCGGTTGATGTTGTCGTAGATCGTCAGCTCGCCCGCGCCGACCTCGGCCGAGGCACCCTCGGCGGCGTTCTCCGCGTTGCCCGAGCCCTTGAGGCCGATCAGCTCGACCTTGTAGGGCTCGTCGGCGAGCTCGACGAGCGCATCGGCGTCGGTGGTGACCCGGCGCTCGAAGCGCTGGTTCTCCTTGATGATCTTGCGCATCGCGGACTCGATCTTGACCAGGTCCTCGGGCACGAACGGGGTCTCGACGTCGAAGTCGTAGTAGAACCCGTCGGTCACCGGCGGACCGATGCCGAGCTTGGCCTCCGGGTAGAGCTGCTGCACGGCCTGGGCCAGTACGTGCGCGGTGGAGTGGCGCAGGATGTCGCGGCCGTCCTTGGAGGACATCTCGACACCCTCGACCTCGTCGCCGTCGGCGAGCTCGTAGGAGAGGTCCTTCAGCTCGCCGTTGACCCGGGCGGCGATGACCTCGGGGGTCTCGGTGAACAGCTGCCAGGCCTTGGTGCCCGCCGTGACCGTCTGGTCCTCACGCGCGTCGGCGCGGACGAGGACGATCTTCTTGTCGGACACGTGGGTGCTCCCTTGGATCGGCATGGGTTCGGGTCGGCCTCGCGGCTCAGGACGATGCGGGCGCCCCCCGGGCGTCCACGCCGATCGTATCGAGCAGCGCGCCCGCGGGTCGCATCGGTTTCGCTCCCGCCGGTCCCCACTTGCGGCGATGCGCTCCTCGCGCGGCCCCCGCATACTCGCGCCATGTACGCCGCGCCTCGCCAGGTCGCGTGCGCGGCGCTCACCCTGGTGCTGGCGCTCGCCCTCTCCGCACTGCTCCCCCGGCCCGCTCACGCCGCACCCGACCCGTCCGCCCCCGAGGCGAGCTGGGGCGTCGACGGGCCGGTCCTCGCCACCGCCGTCGCGGGCGACGTCGTCATCGTCGGCGGCACCTTCTCCGCGGCGGTGAGCCCGTCGGGGGCCCGGGTGCCCCGCGCCAACCTCGCGGCGTTCTCGCTGCGCACCGGGGCGCTGCTGACCGGCTGGCGCGCCGACGCGAACGGCGCCGTCCGCGCCCTGGCCACCGACGGCCGGTCGCTGTGGGTCGGCGGCAGCTTCACCCGCATCAGCGGCGTCGCGCGTCCGAGGCTGGCGAAGATGTGGGCGCAGTGGGGCGTCGTGGACCGCTCCTTCCGTGCCGGCGTGGCCGGCGGGCCGGTCCTCGCCGTCGAGCCGGCGGGCGGGGCGCTCTTCGTCGGCGGCTGGTTCACCTCGGTCGGTGGCGCCGAGAGACCCCGGCTGGCACGGGTGCGCGGCGCCACCGGCCGCCTCGCCACGGTTCCGCCCCGCCGTGGACGGCCCGGTCCACTCCCTGGCGGCCGCGGGGCGACTGCTCTACCTCGCCGGCGACTTCGCCCGCGTCGGCGGGACGACCCGCCGCGGCGTCGGCGCCGTCGCGAAGACCACCGGCGCGCTCCGCGGCCCGTCGTACGACGGGTCGGTCTCGCCGTCGTACGGCGTCGACGTCTCGGAGGACCGCAGCCGGGTGCTGGTCGCGGCCGGGGAGTACGCCAACGCACTGGTCGCCTGGGACGCGAGGGCCGGCGCGCAACTGTTCCGGCACACCGCGATGGGCGACGTCCAGGCGCTCGACGTGCAGGGCGACCGGGTCTACTTCGGATTCCACGAGGGGTTCGGCGGGAACACCGACCTCAAGGTGCTCGCCGCCCGGGTCAGCACCGGCGACCTCGACCCCGACTTCCGTCCCACCGTGGACTCCTTCTGGGGCGTCCGCGCCATCACCGCCACACCCGACGCGGTCATCGTCGGCGGGGAGTTCTCGAGGGTCGGCGGGGTCACTGCCCAGGGGTGGGCGAGGTTCGGCCGCTGACGGACTGGGTCAGCGGACCTGCGCGGGTCGAATCGTCCGCTACCCCGAGCACCCCGGATCATCCGTGTGGCAAACTTCTTGTCATCGAACGCACGTTCGACTAGAATGACGCATGGCCTCCCCCGAACTCCCCGACAGCGGCTCTCCCGCCGCCGTGCTGGCGTTCGTGCAGGAGCAGCGGGCGGCGGCCCAGCGAGCCGAGGCGCTGGTCCTGGAGGGCGCTCTGCTGTGGGCGGCGATGCATCCGGAGGAGTCGGTCTCGACAGGCTCGAGCGGCGGGTGGCTCTTCGCCGAGGTCGCGGTGCCGCTCGGGGGCGAGGGGACGCCGCTGGTCGCAGAGTTCGCACCCCTGGAGCTGGGAGCCGCGCTGGGCATGTCCACTGACGCGGCCCGGGGCCTGATGGGGGCTTCGCTCGAGCTGGCGCATCGACTGCCGCGCACCTGGAAGCAGCTCAAGGCGGGCGCGGTGCCGGTCTGGAAGGCCCGCCGGCTCGCCGAGCTCACGACGAAGCTCCCGCCCGAGGGAGCCGACTTCGTGGACCGCCAGCTGGCCGGGACGGTCGGCAAGGTCGGCTGGGCGATGACCGAGCGGCTCGTCGACCAGGCCCGGGTGCTGTTCGACCCCGAGGCCGCGGAGAAGCAGCGGCGCGAGGCCGCGGACCGGCGGCGCTTCGACGTCCACACCCGCGAGGCCACCCACGACGGCACCGTCCGGGTGGAGGGCGAGCTCGACCTGGCCGATGCCATGGACCTCGACACAGCGATCGGCCACGGCGCGGAGGAACTGGCTGCGCTGGGCTGCGCGGAGTCCCTCGACGTACGCCGCTCGCTGGCGGCCGGTGAGCTTGCCCGACGCCAGCTGGCCTTGGACCTGCGCGCCGAAGCCGGCAGCGCTGGTGAGGGCGTCGCGTCGGCGGTGAAGCCCCGCCGGGTCGTCATCCACGTGCACCTCTCCGACGCGGCGATCTCGCGGGACGAGGCTGGGGTCGCACAGGTCGAGGAGACCCGGTCGATAGTGTCGACCGAGCAGGTCCGCGACTGGTGCGCCAACCCGCAGACGCAGGTCGTCATCAAGCCGGTCATCGACCTCGACGCCCACCACCACACCGAGGCCTACGCGATCCCTGACCGCATGGTCGAGCAGACCCGTCTCACCCAGCCGACGTGCGCGTTTCCGTGGTGCGAGCGCCGCGCCACCCGCTGCGACTGCGACCACGTCGTCGCCCACGCCGCCGGCGGGCCGACGTGCTCGTGCAACCTGGCTCCGCTGTGCCGGCGACACCATCGGGCAAAGACCCACACCGGCTGGCGCTACGACAAGATCGACGCCGCCACCTACCTCTGGCGATCACCGCACGGGTTGCACCTGATCAAGGACCGTGGCACCACCGCGCTCCTCAGCGCACACCCGCCCGGCGCGCCCTGACAAAGTCCGCTCACCGAGTGGGTCCCTCTGTGCCGCCAGGGGGGCGGCGCTCTCCGGACCGGCTCCTTGTCACGGCACGTCACTGACACGACCGGTTGTGCCGCATTCCGCGGCCCGGTCAGACGGTCGATCGCGGGCCCGCGCGCTCGGCGCTACGCGCCCCCGCGGCGACCACCGTCAGCGCGGCGTGAGCACCCGACGTACGAACGTGTCCACGTTGGCGCACAGCCGCTCGACGCGCTGCTCGGGGGTGAGCGTCTCGTGCGGCTGGGCGCGGTCGGGGCGCTTGATGCCGCGTGCGTAGAGCGAGCAGGCCAGGTCGGCGCACAGGTAGGTGCCGACGGTGTTGCCGGCGCGTCCGGCGGCGCCGGCGCGGGGCGCAACCATCAGCGCCATGTCGGTGCTGGAGTGGGTGGTGAGGCAGAACGCGCACATGTTCTTGCGCCCGCCGCGCCCGGCGCCGTTGCTGATCCGCAGCACCAGCCCGACCGGGCCGCTGTCGCCCGGGACGACCAGGTAGGCACTGTCCGGGGCGCCGGCGTCGCGCCAGCCGAGGAAGTCCAGCTGCTCCCAGCGCGACGGGGCGATCGCCTTGGGCAGCGGCAGCCGGGTGGCCTCGCCCTTGGTGCAGTTGACGAACGAGCCGCGGATCTCCTGCGCGCTGAGCGGTTGCATGAGCCCAGCCTCGCACCCCCCGCCGCGCGCTCAGTCCTGGCGGTCGGTGGCCCGCCCCGCCAGCACCTCGCGGAACCGCGGCGCCAGCGTGAGCGCGTAGGTGCGGGTGATGTGGTTGGTGTCGCGGTACACCAGCGTCCCGCCCTGCACCGGCGTGCAGACGCGCTGGCGGCACACGCCGTCACGCAGGTCGAAGAGCTCGACGCCGGAGAGGCCGGCGAGCGCCGCCTGCTCCACGCGTACGCCGCGGCGGGCGGTGACCAGGCACTCCTCGACCCGGCCGGTCTCCACCAGGCAGGACGGCGGGCTCACCTTGGCGGTCGGCAGGTCGGCGACCACCACCACCCGGATCCCGGCGTCGGTGAGCCGATCCACCGTGCGCCGCAGCCCCTCGACCAGCACCGGTCGCGAGTCGCGGGCGTCGAGCAGGTCGCCGCTGTCGCGGTCGATGACCCGGACGCCGTCGCTGGCCATCCCCAGCACGACGAGCTCGGGATCGACGGCGATCACCTCGTCGATGATCGCGGCGCGGAACGTGTCGCACTCCTCGAAGGCGCGGTCGAGGGCCCCGTCGAACTTGGTGACGTCGGCGATCGGGCAGGCGCTCTTCGACCACGCCCACAGCCGCCACCCCTCGGCCTTCGCCGCGACGTCCAGGCCGGGGAACACCTGGACCGCGTGGCTGTCACCGAGCAGCACGACGTCGCGCCGGCCCTCCGGGTCGCCGAAGCCGCACCCGTCGAGGTCGTCGAGCGCGCTCTCCTCATAACCCAGGTCGCAACCGCGCTGACGCATCGAGAACACGTCGCTCGCCGCGACCGCGGGGTTCGGGGTGAGGGCGACCGTCCGGCCGTCGCGCAGCTCGACGACGCCGTCGGTGCGCGCCGTGCCCGCCAGCACCGTCACCGGTACGGCGACCAGCGCGACGAGTGCCCCGCCGAACGCGATCGAGCGCCAGGGACGGACAGCGAGGAAGCGTGCCCGGCGCACCGGCTGCTCCACCAGCACATAGGACCCCCACGCGGCGAGCAGCGACAGCCCGACGGCGAGCACCCGCCACGGCCAGGAGTCGCTGCCGACGGCGTACGGCAGGATCACCAGGACCGGCCAGTGCCACAGGTACCACGAGTAGGACAGGTCGCCGAGCCACTGCAGCGGGCGCACCGAGAGCGCGCGGCTCAGCAGGGTCGCCTGGCCCGCAGTGCCGGTGCCGGCGGCGATCAGCGCGACCGCGGCCAGCGACGGGAGCATCGCCAGGAAGCCGGGATAGGCGAAGCCGCCGGCGCCGCTCTCCTGGAGCACGACCAGCGCCACGGCGTACCCGGCCAGGCCGAGCAGGCCGAGGGCCGCGCAGGTGCGTCGACCCAGGCGAAGCAGCGGGACCGCGGCGGCCAGCAGGGCGCCGAGGCCCAGCTGCCAGGCGCGCGCGGGGGTGCCGAAGAAGGCGTAGGGCTGGCTGACGCCGGTCTGGTGCAGGCACCAGGCGAAGGACACCACGACCACGAGAGCGAATATCAGGAGGTACGCCGTGCGCAGGTGACGGCGCAGCCCGGCGCGCGCCACGAGCAGGCCGAGTCCCACCACCAGCAGCGGCCACACGACGTAGAACTGCTCCTCCACGCCGAGGGACCAGAAGTGCAGCACCGGGCTCGCGGTGCGGTCCTGGGCGAGGTAGTCGGTCTCCTGCTGGGCGAAGCGCCAGTTGGCCGAGAAGAGCGCGGACCAGCCGATGTCGTGGGCGACCGTGCGCCGGTCGAGGACCGGCATCCACACCGCGGCCGCCAGGCCGGTGGCCACCAGCACGAGGGTCGAGGCCGGCAGCAGGCGGCGGGCGCGCCGCGCCCAGAACCCGCGCAGCGAGACCGTCCCGGTGCGGCCGTGCTCGGCCAGCAGCAGCCCGGTGATGAGGAACCCGGAGAGCACGAAGAACAGGTCGACGCCCACGAAGCCGCCACTGATGCCGGGCATCCCGGCGTGGTAGGCGACCACCGCGAGCACGGCCAGCGCGCGCAGGCCCTGGATGTCGCCGCGGTGGGTGGAGGGCGTGGGGGCCTGGCTCACGTCGTTGTCCGTTCGTCCCGATGGCGATCAGCATGACCAGCGGAACTGGACCACCGGATTCAACCAGACTGCGACTCCCCCGCCCGGCACCCGGGTCCGCCACGCCGGGCCGTGACGGATCCCTCCCCGCGCCCCGCGCCCGCCGAGCTCATCGGCCGCGGCGCCGGGCGAACGCCTCAGGCGATGACGGCGTCGACCGCCTTCTTCAGCGCGCTCGGCTGGGACGGGCGTCGCGGCGCGCGCTCCCGGGCCTCGGCCATCTCGGCGCCGATCTCCTGCAGGACCTTGCGCCCGAGCGCCTCACGCACCTCGGGGAACCACTCCTGCTCCTCCTCCTCGATGTGGTGGCGCACGTTCTCGATGAGGACGGTGGTCTTGGCGCTGAACCGCTCGTCGGTCGGCTGCATGCCCGCGAGCTCCATCACCAGCACGTCGGCCACGTGGTGCTCCTCGTAGGACTCCAGCACGTCGTCCTCGAGCTCCGGGACGAGCTCGCGGACCCGGGGGTACATCACCTCGTTCTCGATGTAGGTGTGCACGGTGAGCAGCTCGATGATCCGGTCCACCACCTTGCCCTTGGTCTTGTGGGCGTCCTCGCCGGCGGCCTCGAAGTCGCGGAAGGCCTTCAGGATCAGCTTGTGGTCGTCCTTGAGCATCACGATGGCGTCAGTGGACACGGGGAGACTCCTCGGTGGTGGGTGACGGGTCGTCCGCGCGCGAGGCTCGCGCACGGCGATAGGCGGGCTCGCGCAGACGTCGTACGACGTCGTACTGGCGCAGGCCCGGGATCTGGTGGCGCACCGGGTCGAAGGAGACAGGCCCGTCGTCGCTGGAGTCGGGGAGCAGGTGCAGCACCGCGAACGGGTGCCACGGCCCGGCCGCGCGTGCCCAGCGCAGCTCGTAGGTCTCAGCCGCACCGGCCTGGAGCCCCAGCAGCACCGGACCGGCGGGGGCGTCGTAGGGCAGCAGCGTGGTCATCGGGCGGCTGCGCAGCCGGCGCCCGCCGCTCAGCAGGAACCGGGTGAGCCGTCCCCAACCGGTGCTCGCGAAGAGCAGGTCGCCGGGACCGTCGGGGGTCGGCACCCGCAGCGCCAGGCCGTGGATGTCGGGCAGTCGCGGGGGCAGGCCGATCGCACGCGAGAGGCGTACGACGACCTCGTCCTCGCCGGGCTCGTCGATCCAGGCGACCCCGCTGCGCACCGCGGATCCGGTGCGGCGCAGGCGCCCGGTGCGCAGGTCGCCTTCGGGATGCAGGGGCTTGCGGGCGGGGCGCACCGCCGAGAGCGCGCTCGTCGCCGCAGCGAGCAGAGCGCCGCCGGCGCCAGCGGCGCGGGTGAGCGGGTGCGCGTCCATGGGCCTCCTGTCCGCGCGCCTTGTACCCCGCGCCTGGCGCGGCGACACCACTCCGACGGGTGAGGCGCGAGCACGGCACCGGCCGGGCTACGGCTCGATCGAGCCCTCGCCCCGCAGCCCGTGGTCGATGCCCCACAAGATCGCCTGCGGGCGGCTCGTAGCGCCGATCTTGCGATAGGCCGTGCGGATGTAGGTCTTGATCGTGTTGATGCTGAGGAAGGACCGCGCGGCGATCTCCTCGTTGGTGAGGCCGCGGCAGATCATGCCGAGGATCTCCCCCTCGCGGGGGCTGAGCCCATGGGCCCGTCCCGGCCAGTCGGCCATCGTCGACTCCTCACCCTTGCCCTCGGTGTCGGCGTTCACCGTGAACCCGCCGCCGCCCTCGGCCTGGTGGACCTCGACCAGGCGCTCGGCCAGCTCCTGTCCTGACACCCCCTTGCCGATCCAGCCGACCGCGCCGTGCTCGTGCGCCACCTCGGGCGGGTAGGTATCCCAGCTGTAGACGACGATCTTCGCCTTGGGGTTCGCCGTGACCACCGTGCGCAGCTTCTCGTCCTTGCCGGGCAGGCGTCCGAAGGTGTCGAAGAGGATGACGTCGGCCTCGGGCTCGAAGTCGGTGCCGGTGGACGCCTCGATCACCTCGATCAGATCGGCGTGCGGGGCGAGCATGGCGGCCAACCCGCGCAGCACCAGCTCGTAGTCGTTCGACAGCACCACCTTGACAGGCTTCATGTGGAGGCTCTTCTCTGCGGGCTTGTCGCTCGGCGCCTCTCGCCGGTTCGTCCGCGCCGCTCGCTGATGTCGCCTCCCACCGTTTCACACCCGTGGCCGTGACGGGGCGCGGCCGGGCCCTCAGGGGACGCCGGGGACGGCACCCGCAGGGACCCGACGTCGAAGCGGAAGAACTCACCCTCGGCCCAGCGGTCGGTCCCGTGGTGCCAGCCGACCGTGCCGCGGGCCGGGATCGTGAGACCGCCGAACGTGCGGTGCTCGGTGATCTCGCCGCCGAAGGGGTGCCACCCCCAGCTGCCGGTGTCGTCGGGGTCGCCCCAGCGCTCGAGCACGAAGGAGCGGAGCAGACCGTCGTCGCCGAGGGTGCAGCGGACGTCGACCGGGTTGTCCCCGAGGCGGTGGTGGACGGTGACGTGGGTGTCGTCCTCGGCCGACCACCGCACGCCGTAGCGCGGCAGCAGTGCGGTCGGGACCCACACCCCCTCCGCACCGCCGCGCCCCGCAGCGCTGCGGGAGACGTCGGGGCCCTCGGCCTGCGCCACGGTGAGCAGCCCCGCGAGCCGCCAGCGCATCGCCCCCGCGCCGTCGACGTACTGATCGGAGCCGGCGATCAGGCCGCCCACCCGCGCGCCCCACACGAAGCCGACGTGTGGGTCGAGCACCTCCACGGCGCGGAACGGCAGCCACCGCGGGCCCAGCCGCAGGCTGCCGCGCATGGTCAGCGTGGCACCGCGCGCGAGCGGTGTCCCGGGCGCGATCGCGGCGCTCAGGTGGCGGCGTACCGGCTCGGGCAGGCCGTCGAGCTCCTCGGCCCCGAACACCGCCGGCGGCGGGGGCGTGAGGAGCCGTGCCTGCCACGCGGCGAGATTGCCGCCCGTCTCAGTCCTGCGGGTCCGCACGTCCCTGCTCCTCCCTCGCTGCCACCGCCAACCCTGCCGCCCAACCCGGTGCACGTCCGTGCCGCGGGGGCGTGAGCGCCTCTGGATGGTGCCCGCTGCGCGCCAGCAGCCAGGCGACCAGCGAGTTGGAGTTCCACATCTCCCCCGCGCCCAGCTCGTCGCGACCCCACGTGGCGGCAGGGAAGTCCGACACCACAGCGAGCAGCCGCTCCGCCCGGAGCGGGTCCGTGCTCAGGCGCTGCGCACCGCCCACCGCCTCCTCGAGGTCGGGGATCGCGCCGCCGCGCCAGCAGCGCACCTCGTAGCGGAACAGCCGGGAGCGGCCGAGGCAGGCCAGCCCCACCGGTCCCTCGCACACCACGCCGTGCCCGGCGGCCGATCCGGTCCACACCGGCGCCATCTCCAGGGCGTAGGTCTCCCCGGCGTACTGCACCTCGAGGGCGGAGTGGAACAGCGGCACCGGTGCGCGGTGCTCGCGCCGAGCCGCGAGGGACTCATAGAGCCGGCCGCTCACCCGCACGCACCCGGTGTTGTCGCCGGCGCCGAGGGGCAGCCAGTACAGGTCGACGCCCGCGACACTCCGGTCGGTCTCCACTGCCCATCACCCTCCCGCCGCCATTCGACCGCCCAGTCCGCGCGCGCGGACAGGCGCGAACGTCCCGTTGCCGAGGGCAACGGTCCCGGCCGGGTGGGTCCCTTCGGCCCTACCCGGTCACTGCGGCGCCCGACCACCATGAGCCGACGACTGACGAGGAGCGCGCCATGACCAGCTACCGCTACCCGGTGCACGTGACGGGCGAGCTCGACGAGCCGCTGAGCCGCTGGCTGTGGCTGGTGAAGTGGCTGCTGGCCATCCCGCATCTGGTCGTGCTGTTCTTCTTGTACCTCGCCTTCCTGGTGCTGAGCATCGTCGCGTTCTTCGCGATCCTGATCACCGCGCGCTACCCGCGCGGCATCTTCACCTTCAACGTCGGGGTGATGCGCTGGAGCTGGCGGGTCAGCTTCTACACCTACTCGGCGCTGGGCACCGACCGCTACCCGCCGTTCACGCTGCGCGACGTGCCGGACTACCCCGCCCACCTCGAGATCGACTACCCCGAGCGCCTCTCGCGCGGACTGGTGCTCGTGAAGTGGTGGCTGCTGGCGATCCCGCACTACATCGTGGTCGGGCTGATCGTCACCGGGACGTCGTACGTCACGAGCACCGCCACCGGTGAGGTGACCGCCTCGACGCCCGGGCTGTCGAGCGTCCTGGTCTTCTTCGCCGGGGTCATCTTGTTGTTCACCGGCCGCTACCCCCAGCCGCTGTTCGACCTCGTCGTCGGCCTGAACCGATGGTCCCTGCGGGTCGCGGGGTACGCCGCGCTGATGACCGACGTCTACCCGCCGTTCCGCCTGGACCAGGGTGGCCGGGAGGACGAGCCCGCGCCGCCCGCCGGGCCCGGCGCCGACGGCTGGGCCGACCCGGGCGGGACGACGTCGTTCCCGCCGCACACCTGAGCATCCGGCCGCGCGCGTCAGGGTGGGACCAGGGCTGTTCCCGATGCGAGCCGGCGCCGCGGTGCGGCAGGCTGGTCGCACCAGCCCACGAACCAAGGAACCAGCCATGAGCGACATCCGTGCCAGCCTCGCCCGCCAGGGCCTCCTCCGCCCCCGCCAGGACCGGGTCGTCGCCGGCGTCTGCTCCGGGCTCGGACGCCGCTTCGGGCTGAGCCCGTGGGTCACCCGCCTGCTGTTCGTGCTGGTGCTGATGGTCGTCCCGGGCAGCCAGTTCCTGATCTACCCCGTGCTGTGGATCCTGATGCCGAGCGAGTGACCGACCCGCCCGCGCGGGACCGGCCTCACGGCTCGGGGTCGGGCACCACCGCGACGTACCGCGGCGCATGCACGAGTACGCCGTGGGGGACGTCGAGGTCGAGCAGCCCGAAGATCGAGCGCCGCACGTGGCTGCCGAGCACCACCATCTCCACCGTCTCGGCCGCCTGGGTGAGCGCCTCGTCGGCGAGCCCGCGGCGCAGCCGCAGGTGCACCTCGACGTCGGGGAAGCGCGGGCCGAACCGGTCGGCGACCTCGCGCAGCTGCGCCCACAGCTCGTCGTACCCGCCCTCGGACTCGGCGACCTCGCCCTCCGGACCGGCCTCGAAGAACGTGCGGACGACCGTCAGCGCGGTACGCCGCAGCGCCGCCTGACCGAACGCCCACTCCACGGCCGGGTCGGAGTGCGGGGTCGCGTCGGTGCCGACCACGATCCCCTCCCCGGCGGACTCCGGCGGGTGCGGTCGCCGCACGACCACGGGACAGCGGGCGTGCTGGGACAGCGCCACCCCGACGGAGCCCAGCAACAGGCTGCTGACCGGGCCCCGGCCGCGGGACCCGACCACGATCAGGTGCGCGGCCTCCGCGGCCTCGAGCAGGGCCACCCGCGCGTCGGTGAGCACCAGCTCGGAACGCACCTCGAGGTCCGGTTCCCGCTCGGCGACGCGGGCGGCACTTCCCTGCACCAGCGCGCGCCCCTCGGCCCGCATCGCGGCCATCAGCGTCGCGGGGTCGACGTCGTCGCCGGTCAGCGTGGCCAGGCTCGCCGCGTGCACGATCGTCAGTGGACGCTTCTCCAGCGCCGCCTGGGTGGTGGCCCAGTCCAGCGCCTGCTCGGCGGTGTCCGAGCCGTCGATGCCGACCACCACCGCCTCGGCGCACGTGTCGAGCAACGACATCTCAGGACTCCTTCGAGCGACGGGCCGACCACCCCGGTCCGGCCGGGTCCGCCCAGGGTGCACCGCGGCTCGCGCCCATGTCAGGGGCGAATGGCCCGTTCCCTGCCGTCCGGGCCAGGACGCCGGGCCATAGGGCCCTGTTCGGTCTCACCGGTCCACGCCAGATTGGCCCACGGAGAGGAGCCGCCATGAGCCAGTCCCCCCAGATCCTCCTTCCGGTCGACGGCATCGACGACCACGGGCCCGGCGTCGCGTTCGCCACCCAGGAGGCGCGGCGCCGCGAGGCCGGCATCCACGTCGTACACGTCGTCCCCCCGGCCTTCCCCGGCCTGCCGGTCACCTCCGACGTCGGGCTGGACGGTGAGGAGATGCGCCTCCTCGGCAGCGCTGCGGTCGAGCACGCCACCGAGGCCGTCCGCGAGGCGCTCGACGGCGCCGATCTCCCGGTGACCGGCGAGGTGCTGCACGGCCGGGTGGTCCCCACGCTGGTCGAGGCCAGCCGCGACGTGGCGCTGATCGTGCTGGTGCGCCGGCACCCACGGCCGACGCCGGTCCTCAGCGCGATGTCGGTCGTCCACGGCGTGGCCGCCCGCGGGCACTGCGCGGTGGCAGTGGTCCCGCGGGAGTGGGGAGCCGACCGCGCGTCGGCTCCCGTCGTCGTCGGCGTCGAGGGTGCCGAGGAGTCCGGAGAGATCGTGCGCGCCGTGCTCGACCGGACGCGAGAGCCCGACAACGTGGTGGAGCTGGTGCACGCGTGGTGGTACTCCGACGCCTTCGACAACCTGGCCTTCGCGGGCGAGGCCGGCGAGGAGGAGACCCGGCGCCAGCGCGAGCGCCTCGAGAGCGAGCTCGGACCGCTCCTGGCTGACTTCCCCCACATCGACACCCCGCTCGTCATCGTCCACGCGCGGCCGGCCGAGGCGCTCATCGCGGCCTCCGAGGACGCCCGTGCGCTGGTCGTCGGGCGCCACCACCCGCGCCTTCCGCTCGGCTCCCACCTCGGCCCGGTGACCCGGGTCGTGCTGCGCGAGTCCGCGTGCCCGGTCATCATCGAGGCCGACGTCAACCTCCCCGCGCCGGGTCGCCACGTGGCGACCGGGTGAGCACCTCGCCGCGGAGGTGGCGACGATGCCGCGCGTCCTCCTCACCTACGCGAGCCCGCACGGCGCCACCCGCAGCATCGCCGAGCGGATCGCCTCGCGCCTGCGCGAGCGCGGGCTGCGCGTCGACTGCGTACCGATCGAGCGGTTCCCCGCGATCGCGTCGTACGACGCTGTGGTCATGGGCAGCGCGCTTCACGACCGGGCCTGGACCCCCGAGGCGGCGGGCTTCGTGAACCTCCACGCCGCCGACCTCGCCGCCCGTCCGGTGTGGCTGTTCAGCGTCGGGATGGCCGATGCGCTGCCCCGGCCGGCGCGGCGCCTGGCGGTCAAGGAGGGCCCGCTCTCGGTGGCGCCCTTCCTCGACACGGTGCGACCGCGCGACACCCGACTGTTCTCCGGGGTGGTGCGCAAGGAGCAGTTCCCCCGGATGAGCCGGCTGGTGATGCGTCTGACCGGCGCGCGGTACGGCGACTTCCGCGACTGGCGGGCCATCGACGCGTGGGCGGCGACGATCGCCGACGAGCTGCTCGCGCGGGGCTGAGCCCGCGGGTCGCTGCCGTGCTCGCCAGCACCCCTTGACTGGCTGTGAACCATTGGTACGGTACCTGCATGACAACCCACGGTGAGGCGCTCGAAGCGCCGGTGACGAGCACAGTCAACGCCCGGACGCTGCTGCTGCCCTACACACTGGCGCTCGTCGCGGGCACGGCGGTCATCCAGGTCCTGATCGCGCTGACCGGCGGCGCGATCACCGTCCTGGCGGGCGCGCTGACCGCAGTCGTGGGAGCCGGTGTGGTGGCGTGGCTCTGGCGGCACTACCGGCAGCTCACGCACGTGCGGTTCGGCCTCGCGATCGCCCATGCGATCGCCTTCGCGGTGGTGACGACCTCGTTCAACGTCCATGCCGTGCTCCGCGTCAGCATTCTCGGCGCCGGGGCCGACGGCTTCGAGGCGGCGGCCCACGACCTTCTGTCGACCCCGTGGTTCGGGGCGACCCTGCTCATGAGCGCGGCGTGGGGCCTCGGCCTCCTCATCCATCTCACCGGCTCGGTCCTCGGCCGGGGCTGGGAGCACTGACGATGCCCGCATCTCGCCCGAGCGAGAGCGAGGAGTGGGTCGCCGACCGGGTCGAGTCGTGGGTGGAGACCTACAAGAAGTCGATGCTCACGCCGGTCGTCCTCGCGCTCGTGGCGCGCCACCAGCCGGCGAGCATCGCCCAGGTGGCCACCGGCATCACGGCGGCGACCGGCTGGCAGGTCACCGAGCGGGGGCTGTACCGCACCCTGAAGAGGCTGGCGGACTCCGGGCTCCTCGCGAGCGACGACGTGGACGCCCCGCGCACGGGCGCGAAGCGCAAGCACCTCTCGCTCACCCCTCTCGGCGCCGCCTTCCTCGCCGGCATCTCGGACCACCTGGTCGAGCTGCCCGACGTGGATCGTTGATCAGCCGTCGGCAGGCGTCGTCCCCTTCGCCGGCCGGATGGCCGGGCGCAGGGCGAAGCGCAGGACGTCCGCGAGCGAGGCGGCGTACTGGCGGGTGAGGTGGACGATGTCCCAGCGCACCACCGTGTCGCCGGCGAAGATCGGGCACTGGTCGTCGAGGCAGAACCAGCGCAGCGTGTCGACGTACGTCGCCCCGGTCTCGCGGGCCGCAGCCCGCTCGGCGGCGGACTGCGCCTGCCACGCGTCGCTGGGCGAGCCCTGGCAGTCCTGGGGCACCGAGAAGCGGCTCACGCACCCTTCGACCGCGTGCCCGGCCGGCGGCGGGGCCAGGATCACCACCCGGGTGCCGGCGGCCGCCATCTCGCGGATCGCACGGACCGCCGCGTCCTGCCAGGCCTGCTGGGCGCGCGGCAGCGGCGACTCCCCCAGCCAGAGCACGCCGACCTCGAAGGTCGAGAGCACCAGCAGGTCCGGGCGCTCGCGACGTACCTGCTCGTGCATCGTCGCGCGGGACTCGTTGCAGCGCGCCGCGCCCTCGGGGTCGTAGTCGATCTCGATGGTGGCGGCGACGTAGGGGCAGTTCGACAGCGCGTATCCGCGCACCGACCACCGGGTGCCCAGCGCCTCCCGGAGCGCCGGCATCCAGGAGATGGCCACGGAGTCCCCGACGAGCATGGCCCGGCGCGGCCCCGTGCCGTGCCAGCACAGGTCCGGGTCGGTCAGGCTGCTCGGGTTGAGGCACTCCGCACCCGGCTCCATCTCGGGGTTGATGCCCTGCTCGACCACGTCGTCGAGCGGCGGCGACAGCACCGGGAACTCCGTCGCGGTCAGGCCGCCCACCAGCGCCCCGGCCACCTCGTCCTCGGCGACCCGCTTCGGCGACGCGCCCGGGGTCGTCTGCACGGGCGCGGGCTCCGACGCCCGGTCTGCTGGCGCGGTGGGTGTCATGCCGCGCGGGACGGCGACGGCCACGACGAGAAGCACGGCGCTCACCGCCAGGGCGCCGAGGGCGACGTGGCGGCTCGTGCCCCAGTCGATCCGGTGACCGGGGCGCAGGAAATCGGAGTCGAGGACCGGGCGCTCGACGAGGTGGTACGACGCGGCCGCGAGGGCGAGCGTCAGCGCCAGCACCGCCAGCTGGAAGACCAGGTTCCGCTCGGTGACGAGGACGTCGCCGAGGACCAGCACCGGCCAGTGCCACAGGTAGATCGAGAACGACAGGGCGCCCAGGTAGACCAGCGGCGCGGCGCGCAGCACCCGGGTGGCGCCGACCTGGGGCGCGTCGATCCCGGCGGCCAGGACCAGCACCGTGGCGAGGACCGGCAGCACCCCCGACGGGGCCGGGAACGTGCTCGCGCCGCTCAGCAGGAGGGAGCTGGCGGCGATGCCGGCCAGGCCGAGGGCGCCGAGCACGTTGCGCAGCGGCGCCGAGAGGGCGGCGAGCCGCGGGGCGAGCGCGGCGAGCAGCGCCCCCGCCGCGACCTCCCAGGCCCGGGTGAACGAGGAGTAGTAGGCGAGGGTCGGCTCCTGGACCGCCTGCACCCATCCCCACGCGAACGACCCCACGACCACGGCACCGGCGAGGCCGGCGACCGTGGCACGCAGGTCGGGCAGGGGTGCGCGCCGCCCGCTCCGCCGGAGGAGGGCGACCACCGCCAGCACGAGCAGCGGCCAGACGACGTAGAACTGCTCCTCCACCCCCAGCGACCAGTAGTGCTGGAGCGGCGAGGGTGGCAGCGCCGAGCCGAAGTAGTCGGCGTCCGCGGCGGCGAAGCGCCAGTTCGCGAGGAACCCGGCAGCCCAGCCGGCGTCCGTGGCCGTGCGGGTGAACCGGTCCTCGAGCAGCACGACGTACGACGCCGTGACGGTGACGGCCAGCGCGAGCAGCGCCACGGGCAGGATCCGCCGGGCGCGACGACGGTAGAAGCCGGTGAGCGAGATCCGTCCGTCCCGCTCGGCCTCGCGCAGCAGCAGGCCGGTGATGAGGAAGCCGGAGATGACGAAGAAGACGTCGACGCCGACGAACCCGCCGGCCGGCTGGCCGAACACGTGCCCGGCGACCACCAGGCCCACCGCGACGGCCCGCAGGCCCTGGATGTCGAGCCGCTTGCGCGTGTCCGTCATGAGCGTGAGAGTCCCGTTCCCCGAGGTGGACACGACGCGGGCGATCCTAGGGACGCGCCCCATACCGCCTGCGGGCGGGTGGTGCGTTCAACCGGTGGGCGGCAGCGCGGCCTCAGCGCCCCAGGAGCTTGCGGAAGAACCCTCCACCGGCCGCGGGCGTGGCATCGACGTGACCCTCGCACCACTGGCCGGCCGGGACCTGGGCCTTCACCTGGGCGATGTGCTGGCCGCAGCCGCGCCAGGTGGTCTTGCCGCACTGGCGGCAGGTCTTGGGTGAGCACATGGTCTTCTCCTTCGCTGGACGAACAGCTCGACCCTAACCCCCCGGGGGGTTAGGGTCGTGATCGTGCTGCCCGTGTTCTCGGCCACGTCGCCCGCGCGGGGCCTGTCAGTCGGCACCGAGGGTCGTCCCGGCGTCGGCGAGGAACGCCGCCAGGCTCCGCGGAGGGACCCCGAGCACCCGCTCGACGTCGTCGGTCACCTCGGCGAACCGTCCGTCGCGGACGCGTTCGAAGGTCACCACCGAGAGGTCGCGCTCGAAGCCCGTCGTTCCCGCCACCGCCTCCTCGATGCTGCTGTCGCGGTGCGTGACCGTATGCCCGACCGCATGCGAGAGCAGGTCGGCCGTGTGCGGCAGCGAGACGGCGTCCGGGCCGGTCAGCTCATAGGTCTTCCCCTTGTGCCCGTCCTCCAGCAGGGCCCGCTCGGCCACAGCGGCGATGTCGCGGGCGTCGATCCAGGCGACCCCCGCCCCGCCGCTGGGGAACGGCAGCTCTCCCCCGTCGAGGATCGGTCCGCGGTAGAAGCGGGGGTCGGTGAGGACCTGCATGAACCAGCTCGGTCGCAGGATCGTCCACGCCCGCGGCCCGCCGCGCACGACCCGTTCGACGCGCATGGCCCACGCGTCGGGCCCGAGGTGCTCGGTGTCCCTCTCCGACAGCAGGACGACGCGGGCCGTGGGCGCAACCGCGGCCACCAGCGCGCCGACCAGCTCGGGGGCGTCGGGGCGATCGGGGCGTACGACGTACACCGCGTCGACGCCCGCCAGTGCCTGCGGCCATCCCGCGGGAGCGTCCCAGGAGAACGCGATCGGATCGACACCCGGCGCGGTCACCGTGTCCGGGTCGCTGCTGCCACCCCGCACCTCGACGCCGCGAGCGACCAGCAGGCGCGCTAGCGGGGCGCCGGTCTTGCCCCGGACGCCGGTGACCAGCACGCGGGTCACGGCTGCCTCCGACCCCGTCGGTCCGCCTGTTCGCTGGCGCGGCGCTCGTCGACGAGACGGTCCTTGCTCCGCACCAGCCGCAGCACCGTGACGAGCCCCAGGCCGCCTGCCATGTTGCCCAGTACGGCGAGGAGCAGGAACCTGCCCCATTCCGGGTAACCGAACGATGCGTCACCGGTGTGGATCGCGCCGAAGATCAGCAGCGAGTCGAGGATCGAGTGGAACATCTGGGTGCCCGCCAGGAGGAACGCCACGGCGACGGCCGCGATGATCTTCGCCGTCATGTCGTCGGTGCCGTGCTGCATCCGGGTCAGCAGCGTCATGGTCGCTCCGGCGAGCACCGCGAGAGCGATGGTCTCGCTGTTGACCGGTGCGGTGGCGAAGTGGGTGCCCGATTCCACGAGGACCGCGTGCAACGACGGAAAGGCCAGCACGGCCAGCCACATGATCAGCCAGCCGCCGACCAGGTTGGCGACCAGCGTCCCCGACCAGAGCTTGCCGAGCTGCCAGACGGTGGCCCGCTTCGCCGCCACGGTGACCACGGGCACCAAGAAGCCCTCGGTGAACAGCTCCGAACGGCCCAGGAGCAGGGCGATGAATCCGACGGAGAACGCGATGCCGGCGAGCAGATGGCTCCCGGTCTCGTGCAGGACCGCCAGGAAGGCGAGGACCCCGATCGCCACCTCCGTGCCGCCGACGAAACCCGTGACGAGCACCTCCCGCCACGAACGGCTCAGCCGCTGGGTGCCTTCGAGCACCTGGCGGGTGAAGGACTCCTCCAGCGCGTCCTCCATCGGGCCCTCGGTCTCACCGAGAGTGCGGCGGTCGTCACTGGCGTGGTCGGGTGGCTCGGTCATCGGGCGCCCTTCGGTGGCTGCGGGACTCTCCTGCTCCCGATCACCCGGCGCCTCGCGCCGCGGGCGGGCGGGCGGGGGCAGTGCGATCCGGGAACGCGCACCCGAGGTACCCGCGAGACGACCCGCCACGCGTACGGGCGATCGCTGCTGAGGGGCGTGCCGACGTGACTGGAAACGGCGGCGGGTTCTGGAACGGCGTCCCTCATAGACACACAGGCGACCGGACCCCGACTGTCACCAGTTCGTGCAGCAGACCCCTCCGCTCGGTCGCTGACATGACGAGCCCCGAGTCGCTGGCCCGGGTGCGCGAGAAGCGCGCCGCGAGGGCCGTCGCCAAGGCCTGAAGCCCACCAACGGGCACCGAGGGCGACATGCCGCTCCTCGCATTCGCCTGGCTCGAGCGAGCAGCTGCCCGCCAGTCCGGCTCGGGACTGCTTCGCTACTCGTCGCCCTTGATGAAGCTGCAGTCGACTGATCCGGCGCGCTCTTCGGCGGCCACGACGATGCCCTCGCGGCGGATCTCGCACGAGATCACCGTGGTGGCGGAGGTCGACGTCTGCGTCTGCGCTCCGATCCCGATGACCGTCTCGTTCGAGTCGAGAGTGATGGTTCTTCCCGAGTACCACGCCTCGTACGTGTGCTCGGCGCCGTCCCTCATGATCACGTTGACGGGATCCGGTGAGTCGACCGTGAGCGTGTAGACCGAGGACGGGGCCAGGACTCCCGTCGCGAGGATCACCGCGACGATGGTGACGGCGGGAGCGATCGTCGCCAGCGCGGACATCACGAACGCGATGACGCGGCCGGGGCGGCCGGCTGCGAATCTTCGCGACCTGATCGCGAGAACGAGCGCGACCACACCGAGTACCACGGGCACGATCAGCACGGCCATGCGCGACCAGGACAGGAGCATTCCCATCGCGAAGAATGCGAGAGCGGCAACCGAGAGCCCCACACTCGCCACACGCAGCCGCGACACCGCGACCATTGGATTTTCGCGCATCGGCTTCCCCCGTTCGAGACGCGAGGAGCATAGGCGAGTTATGCACATCGCCCCGCGGGGGTTCGGATCACACTCGCCCACGCCTTCGGCGCGAGCTCACCGACGTACTGTCGTGCCGAGATCCGGAAACATCGTCGCTTCAAGTACCGGGCAGGTGATCAGGAACCGGTCCCTGTCCCCGTCCGGGCGCGTCTTCCAGTCGTGACAGGAGAGTCCCCTGGAGTGGTGGGGTTGAGGACCGGCGACCGCCAACCGCCGCCGGCGGAACCGGACCTGGCGTCCCGCGATGGTGCCCCGCCCCTGGTGCCCTGCGCCCCGCCTCCCGAGGTCGAACATGGACGGCCTGATTCAGGGGCTCAGGCAGTCGCGCCAGTAGTAGGGACGGCGGCGACTGTGAGCAACGGCGAGCACCCACAGCGTGTCCTCAATGACGACATAGACCAGCCCGAACGGGAAGCGCCGCAATGGAGCCCGCCGAACCGGCCGCGACCGCTCGGGAACGAGTAGGCGGGGCGCGAGCTCGGGCCAACGCACGATGCGCTCGATCGTTGTCTCGACCTCGACAATCAGATCTTCCCCGAGGCCCGGTTGCGCGTCTTCGTACCAGTCTCGCGCCGCACGCAGCTCGTCCCTGGCCTCCGGCTCGAAGAGAACCTGGAGCCTCACGACCTGAGCTGCTCGCGTACCTCGGCCCAGGGGATGCCGGCCGTGGTGCCGGCTTCGATACCGGCCAGGCGGCGCCCAACTTCGCCGGCCCACTCCTCGGCGACCACCGCCGGATCGTCGGACGGCTCGTCAAGGCTCACGATCAAGCGGTGGGCCAGCTCGGCGCGCTCACTCTCAGGCAACGTCAGCGCTGCTTCGAAGAGATCGCCCGGCGAAGTCATGCCCCTCAGTCTAGATGAGCCCTGACTCATGAGCACCTGACTGCGCCGCTCCCAGACCCGGCCGCCTCCGGGGCCGGTGCCACAACGCGACGCCAGGACCCATTCCTGGCCGTCAGATCCGACACGTATCCGACACGCTTGGCCAAAAGAACGGCCCCTGATCAGCGTTTCCGCAGATCAGGGGCCATATTTCATGGTGGGCGATACTGGGTTCGAAGTTTTGAGAGCAGGCCCCGCCCAACTCGTACTGCTGCGCCGATTTCCTGTATCTTCGCAGGTCAGAGGCCATACATGTCAGCGACAGGTGCAGACACGTCCGGACAGATTCGGACCCCGTTGTTCCTCGTTGTTCCTCGTATGTTCCTCGAAATCGACTCCGAAGGGACCGGCGTGACCAGGAAGAGCGCGACCAGGAGGCGGGGGTTCGGTCGCGTCGAGCGGCTTACGTCCGGCCGCTACCGAGCCGCCTACACCGGGCCCGACGGCAGGCTCTACCGCGCACCGGAGACGTTCGCGGCGAAGGACGATGCCATCGCGTGGCTGACCGCGCGACGCGCCGAGATCAACCTTGAGCTCTGGGCACCGGAAGCCGCCGCGCGTGCGGCCCGGCACAGGGAGATCCCAACCCTGCGTGTGTACGCCGATGAGTGGCTCGAGACGAGGAAGACGCAAGGCCGCGTGCTGCGGCCCACGACGAGGCAGCAGTACCGGATGCTCCTGGACACGTTCATCTACCCGACGTTCGGGGACGAGCGCATGGACCGGATCTCGGCCGAGGACGTGAACGCCTGGTACGACACTCTCGCGCCCGGACGAGAGACCGCCCGCGCCCAGTCCTACAGCCTGCTCCGCACGGTCTTCACCAGCGCCGCCTCGGAGCGCCCGCATCCTCTCGTGCCCTACAACCCGGCTCAGATCCGCGGAGCCGGCAGCGCGAAGCGCGCCCACCACGTCCAGCCGGCCAGCCTGGAGGAGCTCAAGACGATCGTCGAGGAACTGCCCGAGCGGTACAAGCTCATGGCGCTCCTCGCCGCGTGGTGCGCCATGCGCTTCGGCGAGCTGACCGAGCTCCGCCGCGGCGACATCGACCTGCGCACCGGGCGGGTGAAGGTCCGCCGCGGCGTCGTCCGGGTCGACGGCGAGTTCATCATCGGCCCACCTAAGACCGACGCGGGCGTCCGCGACATCGCCATCCCTCCCCACCTGCTGCCGCTCGTGAAGGACCACCTCTCCGACCACACCGCACCCGGCCGTGACTCATTGCTCTTCCCGGCCGCGGGCGACAGCAATCGCCACATGGCCCCGGCGACGCTGTACAAGGTCTACTACCCGGCTCGAGCCGCGGCCGGTCGCGCGGACCTCCGTTGGCACGACCTCCGCCACACCGGCGCTGTGCTGGCCGCCCAGACCGGTGCCACGCTGGCGGAACTCATGGGTCGCCTCGGCCACTCGACCCCAGGGGCAGCGATGCGCTACCAGCATGCGGCTGCCGATCGCGACGCCGAGATCGCCCGGCGGCTGTCGGAGCTGGCTGGCTCATAGGCGGCTACTAGACGATTCCCGGAAAGACGCACCTCAGATCGTCGGTTATCGCGACAGACGAGCGCAGGAGCCACGTCAATCTCGCAATTCCTGACACCGGAGCTGGCCGAGTCGAAAAATCGTATGCCCGGAGCGCGCCCTGCGATCCCATGAGATCATCAGCCTGAGGCACCAAGGGGTCCGACTGCATCGACAGGGTGCCAGCTGTCCGTTCGTCTGCTGCTGCGCTTGCTCGGTGTGTAGGGCAGACTGCCCACCCTCCTGTCATCCAGCGCACGTCTCCCCGGTTCGTGGGTGGCAGGGATCCCCGCCCGCCGCCATGGCGACATCTTCATCAATTCCGCGTGTGTCCTAGCAACGACGGTTGCGATCTGTGGAAGCCTACGGCGATGTGACGACAGATGGCGACCTTTCGATTCTCGCGGACCTCCGCAGACAGTGGGGCGCCACAGCGCACGCATCGCTGACAGATCTCGCTGGCGCGCCAGCAATCGAGGTTGAGTACGACGGCGCAACCGTTTTGGATGCGCGCGACGCAGCCTCAGAGGTCACGGTTCTCCTAAGGCCGACCCAGCCAGGCGCTATTGTGAGGTTCACGAACTTGGCCGCGACTGCGGGCCTCACTGTATATAGCTCTGCTCGCCATGGGATGCCGTCGACAACGAAGATTGAATTAGACTCATCCGTTCAGGGTCTTGTAGAGATCTGGGACGATCCGGAGGCGACTCCTAAAACAACGCTGCTTGTGGCCGAGGGCAGTCACGCCAAGGTTGTCCACCGCCAAGGTCATCTGCTGATCGCAGCCGATTCCTTTCCAAAGAGTGCGACACTAAGCGTGGGTGGGGGTGTTCTTGAAATATCAGGTCACCTTCCGTTGGTAACACTGATGGGCGACTGCATGCTCACGGCCACGAGTGGTCGCGACGCGGCAATCGCGAAAGTCGTCGTTGGTTCAGATTCGCAGTTGACGTTCGGTAACGAGAAGGCACTGAACATCCACAAGCTTAGCGCCACGGGTGGCGCCCGACTTACGCTTGCGCAATTCTCGTCCTCCGAATGCCGTTTGCGAATCCGCGAAGTGGAGCCCGGCGTGACACTGGTCGCGAGAAGCAACACGCCAATCGTATGGGGAATCCGAAGCGCCAGCGGAGTTCTTCTGATTGGAGGCGTCAATCTTGAGGTCGAACGGCACGGCATATGCAGCGGCCTTACCGGTGAAGCTCTCGGTGACTGGAAGCCCGCGATCGCGGCTGCTGAGAACGCTGTCATCACCGAGCTTGAGGGCACGTTCATTCTTGGATCTGTGCGCGGAGCAACAATTGCGGGCGGGTCGCGTGGCTACCTGATTGCCGGAATCGCTGAACGAAGGTTCGGTCGCGACGGCATAACTCAGGACCCTCTCGCCCAGTCAATCCTGCGGGAATTCAGTATTCCTTCGGGCTTGACGGGGAGGAAACTCCTGACCAAATTTTCGTCGGTTTTTCAGTTGGAACCTTCGAGGCAGCATCTGCCAGGGTCGCAGATGACCGCATGGCGCGAATTCAACCTGCGAAGGCCGTGGCGATCTGTTCAATCCCTTTTCCTGGGCGCAGGTCCGAGCGATCGCGATAGGGTCAACTTGTTTCTTGACTCCGAACTTATGCGCGAACTGCATCGACTGGTTAAGGAGCACGGAGCGCCGGGGGCGTCACGCACGAAGGTTGGATGGTGCGCCTACAGGCTCAGGCACGCGACCACGGAGGGCCGGGTCGAGCGCCTTGCACTCACCGGCTACCGCACGCTCGGCTACGGGGAAAGGCCGTTGCCCTCACTAGTCACTTGGTTGGCGCTCTCGATGCTGATGGCTGGCGTAATCCTTGGCTTTGACCCGGCCCTCTCCAAGATGGGTTTCCAGACATTCCTTTCGGAGACGCTTTGTCGCGTGCCGGGTTCAGTGGAGGCTCTGAACTGACGCGCTGAGGGTAGTCGGCGCCGGGTTGTGCCGGTAGTGCTCGTCCTCGAACTCAACGGGTGGAACGAGTCCGATCTCGCCGTGCAGGCGTCGGTGGTTGAACCAGTCGATGTACTCAGCGACCGCGATCTCGAGGTCGTCGATGTTCTTCCAGGGGCCCTTGTTGCGGACCAGCTCGGCCTTGAACAGCGAGTTGAACGCCTCGGCCAGGGCGTTGTCATAGCTGTCGCCCGTCGATCCGACGGACGCGACGGCGCCGGCCTCGGCGAGTCGCTGGGTGTAGCGCACCGCGAGGTACTGAACGCCCTTGTCGCTATGTGCGATGACGCCCGTGGTCTCCTGGCCGGCGTGCTCGCGGGTCCACAACCCCATCTCGAGGGCGTCCAGCGCGAGGTCGGTGCGCAGGCTCTTCGACAGCTGCCAGCCCACGACGCGGCGGGAGTAGACGTCGATGACGAACGCCGCGTAGACCCAGCCGGCGAAGGTGCGGCAGTAGGTGATGTCCGCGACCCAGACCCGGTTCGGGGCTGGCGCCTTGAAGTTGCGGTCCAGCAGGTCCGGGCGACTGTCGGGACCGCTCCCCGGGACGGTCGTGCGCGGACCCTTCGCACGGCTGATCCCACGTAGCCCGTCGGTGCGCATCAGGCGGTGCACCGTGCACCGGGCGATCCGGTGACCGCGCCGGTTGAGTTCGGCGTGCATCTTGCGTACCCCATAGACGCCGTAGTTGGCGGCATGGACCTTGCGGATGACCTCCAGCCGCTGCTCATCGGCGACCGCCCGTGCGGACGGTGGCCGGGACTTGGCGGCGTAGTAGGTGCTCGGGGCGATCTGCATCCCGGCCCTGCACAGGACCCGGCAGATCGGCTCGACCCCGAACCGATCGCGGTGCTGGTCGATGTAGTCGACCAGCACCGCGGTGCTTACTTCAGCTTGCGGTCGAGCTCCGCCGCGGCGAAAAACGCCGACGCCGTCCGCAAGATCTCGTTGGCCCGACGCAGCTCCTTGACCTCGCGCTCCAGCTCGGCGATGCGCTGCGCCTCGGCGGTGGTGACGCCGGGCCGGTGGCCCTCGTCGATCTCGGCCTGGTTGACCCAGTTGCGCAGCGTCTCGGGGTTGATCCCGAGCTGCTCACCAACGCGCTTCAGCGCACCCGACCGGGTCGCTGGGTCACGCCGCAGATCGACCGCCATCCGGATCGCTCGCTCCCGAAGCTCGTCCGGGTACTTCCTCGGTGCTGCCATGGCTCTCATCCTTCCGTGGAATGAGAGCCTCCATCAGACCCGGCACGCGACACTTGTCCAAGCCGGGGGACCCGTTGCGGCGGTGATGCGCTCCGGAACAGCCCCGTTGCAGGACGACTGGCACTACGTGCTGAGGGCGCTCGTCGCTGTGCCTCTCATCACTGCCGCCTTGTCCGTGCGGAACTACGTCAAGGGATCGGAGTAGCCGGCAGCAGCGCGGGCTGGCCTGATGGCAGTGCCACAACTCATCCCGGGGCGCTCAGCCTTCGCGGGAGGCCATGTCAGATCCGCGCCCTTAGGTTCCCGGGCGGGACAGACTCGTTCGCACGCCCCCTCGCGGTGGTTTGACGTACTCATCGCGGCATATCGGGAACGCCGGGCCGACATACTGCCGGCGCCACGTCGCGGGACGGCTAATGGCGCTTGGGTACCGAACTCGCAAAGATTGGGCGCGTGACCGCACTGACGCGCCAGCCCGAGGTCCATCGACACATCGGCGACGTGACGACGACGCGGGGCGTTGGGAGCGTCCTGCTCGCTGACAACCCGACTCTTCTCCAGCCGCCGTTCTTCTACACCTATGTCGCGCTCGCTGACTGGTTGCCTACCGATCGGCCTGTCGTCATGTTCGTCACCTTCATGGCCACGAGTGAGCGCCAGGAGGTCAACCTGGTGTATGCCCCGAGCGCCGTGCGATTCGACGAGCGGCTCGACGGGCAAGACAGTGTCCCGGTCCAGATCGGCAAGTGGCTGTTCGCAGAGGGCCACCTGACTCACCACTCCGTCGACCGCACGCCGGAAGGCGACAGGTGGGCGAACTCCGTCGGCGGCGTTGTGCCGCCGCTTGCTCCTGACGACGACCCGCATCGAGGTAACCCCGAAGCGACAACCCGAAGTGCTGAGCGGGCATATGCGGCGCTGTGCGCCACAGACTGGTCTCGTGCCTGGCCCGCCGACTCGCCGATGCCGGGTTGACGGCGGCATGACTTGAGTCAGTCGTCGGCAGATCTGCCCGGTACGAGCCGAGGTGGCGGTCGGAAACCCTCGTTTCGTCTGAGCCATGAGTAGCCGAGACGATGGAGGCCAACACCCACGGCGCCCCGCGAAGGACCCTAGCCCTTGATGACCGACTTCAACGTCAGTGACCACTGGTCCAACAACGAGCCTGCCTGGCTCAAGTCGCTCGCCTCCTCCTTGGACCGCCGTCACGGAGCAAGCTCTGTACTGCCACTGACTCTCATCGTCGACGAGGTCGTCAACTGGGTGCACCTCGCCAGCGGAGAGGACGCCTGGCGCAAGGCCCAGAACCGCGACTCCCTGACCGATGACCTCGACCAGTCCATCGCTGCACTTGGTGCCAACGTCGCCACGTCCATCGACGTCCCGCTCAAGAAGTTCATGAAGGCGTTCAACCAGCTCACCGGAAGCCCCAAGGCCGTTCAGCTGCAGCCGCCAGGAAGTCGCACCGACCCCGCCTGGGTCGATGTCATCAACACGGCCGCTGACCTCCTCCAGCATCTCGGCTCCGACGCGGCGGTCGGTGCCAGCTGGGATGACCTCGTCGCGACCGCCCAAGACGCTACGCTCACGGAGCGGGAGTACCGCCCCATAGCCGAACTGCTCTACGCCCAGCTCACCGGACGAGGCCTGAACGCGGACATGGTGTTCCGAGACCTCGTTCAGATGGTCGCGTACGGCAGCGGTCCGGACGACCTGCCCAACGAACGGTCCGGCGTACCCGTAGCCGAACGCTTGTCCGGCGCGCGCGACATCGCTATCGGACCGGCCGAGACCCACGCGATCGTTGTCTGGCTCGGCTACCTCGGCCGCGTTGATGCCCGGCTCAATGCCGGCCGCGTCACTTTCTACAACGCCCACTGGGCTGTCCCGAACGCCCACGCGGGCGGCCAGCATTTCGAGCACAAAGACGAGCTCACCCACCTCGTCAGCTCAGGCAGCCTCTTCAAGGTCGCCAAGTTCGTTCACGAGGAGTCCGACGTCGACATGCTCGTGCGCGTAGACCTGGGCCAGACCCACCATGCTGGCGCAAGCGACCGCGCATCCCAGATCGTCGAGGCCATCATCAACGCGTCCCTGCACTTCGGCGGCGGCACCCGACCGTTCCTCGTCCAGTACGGAGTCATGTGGGACGGAGAGTTCCGGTCCTCGAGCTCCATGACCTCGCGCCGCGACACCGGGTTCAGCCATGACCACTACGGCGCCGACATGACCGCTGTCTCCGTCGAGCAGCACGGCGCACAGATTGCAGAGGCCCTCGCACGCGCGGATCTCCCCCGGTTCCTCGCAGCCGCACTTGAGGTACAGACGACCGCAGACCACCCGTTCAGCCGCGACTTCGCCCTCCGGGAGCCCTCGCAGGCCGACATCACTAGCGTTGTCCCGCTCGCCGACAGGGTCGTTCAACACGTCGCGGCGCACGCAGCCATGGCGCCAGCAGACGCGTTCGACACAGTGGGAAGTCAGTGGCCGCACGCCAACTGGCTCGGGTCCGTTCGGCACGCAACCAGCCTGTGCTTGACCGGCAGCGGCTCTAGGAACGAGCTTCGCGACGAACTGTCCGCCGAATGGCACAACCCGAAGGGTCCGTGGATTCTGTTCGCCGAGGACCGGAAGGCCGACCTTCTCTCCGTGTGCCGTGTCGAGTCCGAGCGAGCCTGGATTTCTCGGATGCTCGACAGCATTAGCGATCACTCCATCTACTCCGATCTCATCGAGGCGTACACCGAGGAGGGCCGCATCCTCGAAGCGCGGCGCAAGCGCGTGCGGAACGCACTCGTCCACGGCAATCCGGCGCACTTCGACGTTGTCGCCTCGGTGCGTAGCTACTCCGAGTTCCTCAGCAGCAGCGCGCTCCACGCCGGCATCGAGTCGTACGTCACCTCGACCGACGCAGCCACGGCACTCGGGACCCGCACGGCCGAGTACATCGCAATGAGCGCAGGTATGGACGCCGCGACCTACTGGCGTTCCCAGGTCTAGGCGCTGGTCCTCGGTCTCGCGCTCGGCGGCTGTAGGACGGACGCATGACGTTCAGACGCCCGCGACGTAGGCGTTAGGAAGTGGACGCCGTGACCGTCGAGGTTCCCACGGGCACGGTCGTAGTGCTCGGTGGTGCGGGGATCCGCGTGGCGGGCCAAGATCTGTGCATCGCGGAGGGACCCCCGCATCGAGGGCGTTGGTGATGGCGGCGTGGCGCAATGAGTGCGGCCTGATGTGCCGCGAGATGCCGGCAACCCTCGCGATCCTGGCAACCATCCGGTATGCGTCGCGGCGGTCGATCGGGTTGTCCGTGGTGGGGTCGCAGAACGAGTGGCCCAGCGGTGCGCTGACCTCGGCATGCCTCGAGGACGCGGAGGACTGGGACGGTGATCGGTATGGGGGGCGGATGGGCGACGTCGCCTGCCACCAGTTCTGGCGCAAGGTTTCCGCGCCCCGCTGTCGTGGTGGCCAGACTCGTTCGGTGGCTGGTCGATGGCGCCTCCCTGCGGGGTGTCGGTGCTGGTCGCCACAATGGCGACATGACAGGACGCGAGAGGCTCGTTGAACCCGAGGAGGTCAGCGCCGATTTCGCCCGCACTTGGTGGAAGTCGCTGATGGCGAACACGACCGCACTCGTCGAAGACGCCGCCGTCTTGGCCGAAAACAGCAGCCCTGGTCGCGCCCAAGCCCTTCTCGTACTCGCTATGGAGGAGCTCGCGAAGGCGCGATGGATCTACGACGCCGCGCAGTGGGAATGGAGTGCGCCCCTGGGGTTGTACGGCCAACCTCCGCGCGAGCCGCTCCCGATCGTGGTCCCTGACCAGCTGACCGCCCGCAGGTTGCCCCATTTAGACAAGCTCGCGGCCGCGGAACAGTTCGCTTCCGGGCTCGGCGGTTTCTGGCACGCTGACCGACGCGTTGAGTACTACTTCCCGAACGACCTTGACACGTTTGAGGAGGCCGCCCGCCGCCGCAATCTCGACAAGCAGGCCGGGTTCTACGTCGACCGGGTCGACGACACCGTCCTCACGCCATTGGCGATCACCGCCAATGGCGTTGTCGACTTCCTCGTGCACGCTGCGCAATGCGTCGAGATGCACCTGATCGAGGACCAAACTCGGCAGCAGGACGCCCCCGATTACAGCCTGGTCGATACGGTTCAAGACCTCCATTGGGGCGTGCTGCCCTACGCGCACCCCGACGACTTCGCGGCCTTCGTTGCCCGAATCAGCGGTCATCGGGATCGTTCTGAGCCTGACAGCGATGGCTGAACGCCAAGCCGCCTTCCTCGGCGACCTACGCCATGAGCGGCGGTAAGACGCACTCATCGCGGCAGGTGCGGTCGTTTTGGGTCAGGATTCCAGTTGTATCAACAGCGGGCCGAGAATGCGTCTGCCAGCCGACAGATGCTCTTCTCGCTCGTTGGCGTGACGCGCGTACTCCAGGTCTGCGGCGGCTTCACGGAGTTCTTGAGGCAATGGAGCGCTTGCGTTGTCCAATGCCTCCGACGCTTGCTCTGCTAACCGAGACAGGTCCAACAGGGTCGCCCGTCCCTGCTCTAAGTCGTCCCATGCGTCAAGAAGCGGCGCGCAGACCCGCCTGGCGTGCTCGTCCATGCCGCGAGAGTAAGTGGGATCAGGCGCGCATCGGCAGATCGGATGTTCCCGACAGGCGGCGGGATGACGTAGCTTCCGGCGCGGTCGTAGGAGGTTCCGGTCAACGAGAGATCCACGGCCATGGGCACGTGGTCCGACCGCTGGTCGCCACCCACGCCTCGTATGCTCCGACGGCCCGTTCGACCTCTGTGCTCTGCGCCTCGGCCGGTCCAACCGGGACTCCGATTCAGACCGACCTGTCGAAGCCCTCAGGTGGTCCGCTCGACTCGGCCGACCAACTGACCCCGATACACCTGCAATTCGCCGCGACGCGGGTGCGGTTCCCGGTGGCGAGGACGACTTTTCTGTCTCGTTCCCCAACCGACTCAGCGCGGACGGGTGAGGTCGAAAGGTGAGAGCTCGGCGAACCCTCGGACGGCGGTCCGCCGACACGCGACGTTCCCCGCGCATCGCGTCGGGATCACGCTCGACCGTACGCGCAATCGATACTCTTCTTCGGCACTGGCTTTGCGGGTGGCGCTCACGGATGCTCGCCCGACCCAGAAGAGAGCGCAGCTATGAAGTGGCGGAACGCCGTATTGCCGGCCCTTACGCTCGTACTCGGTTATGTCGGCACGTTGGTGACGGAAGCCGCAGAGGGAAGCCGCGCCCGCCGCATCGCTAAGGAGGAGCGCGAGGACGCGCTGGGCGTGAGGCGCGCCGCGGAGCGTCGCGCCTTTGAACTGCAAACATTGACGGACCTAAATCCGCAGTGTCCGACCTGGGCCGAGCGGCCAGCAGGGCACATCATTTCGACATCATTGCAGCACGAGAAAACGGAGCCGCAACCACGCCGACTACGCAGCTCCCAGCGGAGATTGATGCGGCACTCTTTGATGCAGTGGTCGAGCACAGTCGCTCGTTGGGCTGATAATGGCCGAGGCCGCCCGGGCCAAGGCAGGGGAGTTCGCCTCGACCGTTGCCCGGCTTGGGGTGACACAACGACCAGAGGCTCAAGCCGACCGAGAGTTTCTTGCCGCGGTCGAGCTGCTCAAGGAGGCCCAGCGGCTACTCGCGGCGCGCATCCGCGCCATCTATGAAGGCTCAGTGAGTAGTTCATGACCATGCGCTCGTGAGGGTGAGACCGCTCTCCAGCCGGCGCAATGACCTGCGCAAAGTCCGTCGGCGGGGGCGGGTGGCCCGTATGGTGCGACCGCGCCCAGCCGCCGCGCCGACGAGCTCGGAGTCGGCACGCGGAGGCCCTGAGGTGACCTAGTCTGCTGACGTGCCTAGGAACTTGCCGTCGTGATCCGCCGTGTCAGACTTCGTCGCTTCAAGCAGTTCAAGGACGAAGCCGTAGAACTGATTCCAGCCGGAGTTACGCTCATCGCTGGCGGCAACAATTCCGGGAAGTCGAGTCTCTTGCACGCGCTGGCGGTGTGGGAGTTCTGCCGAACGGCAATCGAGATGGAGCGAGGTGACGAGACGTTCCTTGCCTCAAGTCATCGGCAGGGATTGGGCGTGGGTGGCGACGAGTTCAGCCCGGTCGCGGTCCCGTCACTAAAGCATCTATGGACGAATCTCAAGACGCAGAAGGAACCGCAGGACCCCGATGGATACACCCTTCGCATTCGCTGCGAATGGGAAGCGAACGGCCCCGACCAGTACTTGGAATTCGGCCTGGCGCTGGCGAACGATCGACTGTTCGTCAAGGTCACTGCGTCCAATTTGGTCGCTGGTTTCCGGCTGCCCGTCATCGCATACCTTCCGCCTTTTGCGGGAATCACAGACCGGGAAACGAAGGTCTCGCAGGCGATTCGCCGGCGGCGCACCGGAGAGGGTCTCGCCGGCGCGGTACTGCGCAACTTGCTTCTGGACATAGAGCAACACAACTCAGATCGCAGGGTCGAACTACGGCAGGGAAAGTCGAAGATCAGCGAGTCGGACCTCCGAGTCCTCCGCGCCACCGACCCTTGGGAACTTTTGCAGCAGGCGCTTCGGACCACATTCGGCGCGGAACTCGTGATTGACCCCTTCCGAGACGAGTACCACTCGTATATCCGCATCGACGTCGTTAAGGGATCACTAGTGGGGCACAAGCTGTCTCGGTACCCCGGCTACAACAAGCGCGACCTCATGGTCGAGGGAAGCGGCTTCCTGCAGTGGTTGAGCGTGTACACACTAGCGACGTCGCCCGATGTCGACGTCCTACTGCTAGACGAGCCTGACGCGCATCTCCACCCCACACTCCAAGTCCAGATGATGACGTCACTCGCTACGCTGGCGACGGCTGGCGAAAAGCAGGTGCTGGTCGCTACGCACTCGTCCGAACTCCTCCGTCGTTGGTCTGTGGACAGAATCCTCCAGGTGAAGGCGAAGGGTCGAGGCAAGTTCAAGTATCTGTCGGAGGACCACCAAAAGGTGGGGCTGCTCGCTGGGCTTGGTTCGGCTTATGCCCCGCGCATCGATCCAATACGGAGAGCCGGGCGGGTTCTATTTCTTGAAGGTGGCACCGACGAACGGATGCTCTCTGCGCTTGCGACGCGGCTCGGGAGGGACGAGCTCGACGGCTGGCCTGTGTGGTGTACTAGCGCTCATCACAAGGAACGGTTTCAGTTGTTTCGCGCGCTCGCAGAAGAAATTCCAGGTCTCGTGGCAGTCAGTCTCAGGGACCGGGATGACGAGCCCATTAACACGGTCGGCGTTCAGCTCAACGACCAGAACTATCCGAGCCGGGACAATTTCTTCGCACTCAAGTGGCGCCGACGACATCTGGAGAGTTACCTGGTGCACCCAGACGCTATCGCCAGGTGCACTGGCAAGGACCCCGACGCAGTGAAGCAAGAGTTGGCCGACAACTTCTCCCTCGCTGTAGGGACGAACTTTACGGTTAGCGATTGTCCTGATCTACTTATGCAAGCGAACGGCAAGGACATCCTCAAAGAGTCGACCGTCGCTTTGCTGACTGGTTCCGGTCAAGAGCCGGAGGACGTCGCCATGATCCTTGAGACCGGCGAAGTGTGCGACGACCTACGCACCTTCTTCGATCGGCTCGCTGATCTGAACCCCTCCCCTCCTGAAGGCGACACCGAGGAGCAGGACGCGGAACCTGCGGCATCGTAGGCACCAACGGGGCATAGTCTCCCCGAACCAGGTACGCACATTCTGGGCTACTAGAGGATTCCCGTAGGACCGGCGTCCGGCCAGACTCGGTCCAGGTGCCCGGAGGGCTTGCTCTCTTTTGGGCTGCCCACCCGTCCGCGGGTGTGGCTCGATTCCGGTTTGCAGCCCACCGGGCACCGCTGACGAGGCGTGGCTCAAGAGGGGACTGCCCAGCTCGTAGTAGCAATGCCCACCTCGCCGTCCACATCGGTACGAGCACAGGCGGGAGCAACGCATGGACCATGTCGTCATCGGGGTCGATCCCCACAAGCTGTCCGCGACGATCGAGGTCGTCGACCAGCACGAGCATCTCCTCGGATCCGGTCGCTTCAGCACCGACCAGGCTGGCTACGCCGCCATGCGTGCCTACGCCAAGACGTGGCCGAAGCGCCTGTGGGCGGTCGAAGGCGCCAACGGCGCGGGTCGTCCACTTGCCCAGCGTCTCCTCGAAGCCGGCGAACATGTCGTCGACGTGCCCGCGAAGCTTGCTGTCCGTGTCCGGCTCTTCGACACCGGCCACAACCGCAAGACCGACGCCCACGACGCACACGCGGTCGCGGTCGTAGCCGTGCGCACGACGAACCTGCGGGTGCTCAAGGTCGACGGCGAGCTCGAGGCGATGCGGATGCTGGCCGATCGCCGCGAAGCCCTCACCCGGCGTCGTGTTCAGACCGTGTGCCGACTCCAGGCGCTACTCGCAGAACTCCTGCCTGGCCAGGCCAAACGCGACATCACCACTGGTCAGGCCAAGGCGATGCTGGCCACCGTTCGCCCGCGCGACATCGCCGGGAAGACCCGTCGCCGCATCGCTGCCGAAGAGCTGGCCGAGTTGATCGCGGTCGAGGCGAAGATCAAGAAGGCCACTGCCGAGTTGAAGGCGATGGTCCTGGCGCGGGAATCACGGCTGATGGACATCCACGGTGTCGGTGCTGTGGTGGCCGCCAGGATCCTCGCCGATGTCGGAGACGTCGCCAGGTTCGCTGACCGCAATCGGTTCGCGTCCTGGACCGGTACCGCGCCGCTGGACGCCTCGTCTGGTGAGCAGAACCGGCACCGTCTCTCCCGCGCCGGGAACCGCCGGGTCAACCACATGATCCACATCGCCGCGGTCACCCAACTCCGGCTCGACACCGAAGGCCGCGCCTACTACCGGCGCAAACGCGCCGACGGCAAGAAGCCCCAAGAAGCACTCCGCTGCCTCAAGCGACGCATCTCAGATGCCATCTACAAGCAGCTCGTCACCGACGCTGTCCGAGCCGAAGGCGCGGACCCGGGAGGGCACTGCGGGGCGTCTCAAGAATCCAGCGCGGTCGACCTACCCCCGCACATCGACACTTCGGATCAGCCACTCCCGGACCCGCAGACCCGACGCTACGCCGCACCACCCGGCACGCGGAAGAGCCAACCGCTCGGAACCCTCGCCAGCACCGGTTGACAACAGAGGGGAGCCGGATCGGGCTACATGGCGTCTCCGCCCCTTGGCCAGCAAGACTGTCCTGACAGTCATATGACTGTTATACCGATCATCTCGTAGTCTGAGACGCATGTACTTCAACCAGCCCTTCGGCGGCGTGATGCCTGGTGCTCGCGGAGCAGTGCTCGCAGTCCTGCTCCGCACCGGTGAGCCACTGACCGGCCGGCAGATCCATGGCATCCTCAGCGACGAGCACAGCCTGTGGTCGGTTCAGGAAGCGTTGAAGGCACTCACCGGCCTCGGGCTGGTCGCGTCCCGCACGGCGGGTCGGGCCGGCATTCACGAGATCAACGAGGCACACGCGTCGGTGGCGCCATTACGGGCCCTCCTTGATCCAATGGCGTCGCTACGTGCGGCCGTCTCCGACGCGGTTGGCTCGGACGTGGAGGCAGTGCTGCTCTTCGGTTCCATCGCCCGCGGGGAAGCCACGGAGGCGAGCGACGTCGACCTCGCGGTGATCGCCGCTGCCGGTTGGAGCGGGCGCGTCGAGCTCGAGGACATCGTGCGTGCGCGACTGGGCAATGAGTGCGACGTCCTTGTGTTCACCCCGGCCGAGTTCGCAGAGAGGGCGCAGGAGGCCGAGCCAGTGGTGGCCGACATCGTCCGCGACGGCGTTGCCTTGGTGGGTCGGAAGCCGGTCCTCAGCCCAGGCGCCGCCTGATGGCGACCGCTGAGCAACGCAACCACGCCAGGAACTACCTGAAGAAGGCTGAGGAGTACGCCGCGTCCGGGGCGGCCAATCTCGCCGCCGGGCGGTACACGCCGGCTGCCGGCGACTCGATCCACGCTGGCATCTGCGCGAAGTACGCCATCGTCACGGTGCTGACCGGCTCCACTCGCAGGGGCATCGACCGCACCACAGCAGCCAAGGAGCTACGGCGAGCGCTGGGTGCCCGATCCGCCGCAGCGACTGCTGAGCGCGCCTTACGCGAGCTGCTCGCGGTCAAGGGTGACGTCGAGTAACCGCCGAGCCGGACGATCTCGGTCGCCAGCTCGACCAACGAGTCGGCTCTCCGTACCAGCGGCTCGGCCTTCGCACCGGTGATGAGGTTGGTGCCGTAGAAGAACCACGTCATGGCAGGCTCGCGGACGATGAGTTCTCCGTTCATCCGGACTCTGGGGCAGCGCGAGTAGTTCTGGCGAGTCGGCCGGCCCCGCGTGCAGTCGCGGATTGCCGTCGTCCTCACGGTCACCGCCGAGCTGAGGGGATGCGGCGGAGTGCGGACTCGAGTTCGTCGAGTCGTAGCCGGATGGAGCGGCGCCCGCACTGGTAGGCGGGGATGGTGCCGTCGCTGATGCGGCGGCGGATCGTCCGGGTGGACAGGGACATGATTTCGGCGGCTTCGTCGAGGCTGACGTAGACGGGGAGTTCTCGCTTTCTAGTCACGGGGCGTCTCCTGGCTGGGCGTGTGGATCGAGCGGCTGCTCGTGGTGGCGGAGCTGAGGAATCGGCGGGCTTCGGCGACCGTGATGTAGAGGCGGCCGCAGCCGTTGAAGCGGGCCCAGCGGGGGCCGACGCCGCGTTGGCGCCAGTTGCGGACGGTGCGTTGGGGGGTGCGAATGAGGTCGCAGAACTCTTCGAAGGTGATGAGTCCTCGGTCGTCCCAGTCGTCGGGGATCTGGATGGGTTGCATGAGCGTCCTTCCGGGAGAAGGGGGTGTCGTCCGGACGAGTGGGGGCGGTGTGCGACGCGCTCGCTCAGGGGTGGATAGGAAGGTGCTCAGGGTGCCTCGAGGGCCTCACCACTTCCGTACCCCCTGGTGTGGTGAGCGGGCGGGGGACGCAGTGTTTGTGCAGGTCAGAGGGCGTCCCCCTGAAAGTTCTGAACGTCGCTTATGGAGCCCCGGTGCGGGGGTTATCAGAAGCCGATCCCGGGCCCGCGCTCAGTTCGTTCGGGGTGGTGAGGGGGGTGGTGAGCAGGCTTCCGGCGCCGTGGCGGGCGGTCGTCGGGCTCGGCGTGGTGTCGGAGAGCAGCAGCCTGGACTGCTGCCTGGGTGATCTGTGGTCCGAAGCGGTCGATGTCGTCGGCGGCGCGGGTGGCCGCGTGGGCGGGTCCGAGGTCGGCGCGGTCGCGGTTGAAGACGTTGATCCATTGGGCGCGTGCGTCGGCGACGGAGTCGGCGACGAGGTGGGCGGTGTTGCGGTGACGGCCGCGGGTCATGCCGACGTACGCCGACGCGGCGCCGGTCGTCTCGCCGATGAGCAGGTGCGCGTGGTCGACGGTGTCGCCCTGGGCGGCGTGCACGGTGGTGGCGAAGGCGAGCTCGACGTGGCGTCGGGCGTACTCGGCGGGCAGCCTCCGCTCGCCGCTCCGGCCGCGGACGAGGAGGGAGCCATCGTCGCCTACGGCCGCGACGGTCCAGGTGTCGCGGTTGGCGACGCCCAGGTCGCGGTCGTTGCGGCGGGTTGCGACGCGGTCGCCTTCACTGAGCTGTTCGCCGGCGGACGTTGTCAGGGTCGCCGCTTCGGACGACTCGACCGCGCCCTTGTCGGCGAGCCGTAGGTCGCGGATCGCGGCGTTGAGCAGACCCACCTGCTCGCGGGTGTCGGCGATGAGCAAGGGAGCCGCGCGCAGGTCGCCGGCGGCTGCCTGTGTGACGGCCGCGAGGCGCTCGACCTCGGTCGGGTGGATGACGATCTCGCCGCGGTCGACGAGCGTGTCAAAGACGCCGCCGCTGCATTCTCCGGTGCGCATCTGGAGGGTGAGGTCGGCGTAGGTGTCGTCGACGAAGCGGTGGACGGTGTCGAGCTCGACGCGTGCCTCATCCGGCGCCCAGCGGATGGCGACGTCGAAGGCGCCGCCGCGGCCGACGGCGGGCAGCTGATGTCGGTCGCCGACGAGCGCGACGCGGGCGCCGGAGTCGTCGGCGACGGTGAGCAGTGCGCGCATGACGTCCTGGTCGAGCATGCCGGCTTCGTCGACGAGCAGGAGGTCTCCCGGGAGGAGCCGCGCGAGTGCCTTCGGGCTCGGGTGGTCGTCAGCATCGACGCGGTGCCAGCGTCCGTCGTCGTCCCAACGGAAGCCGTGCTGGTGCACGAGCCAGGCGGCCGAGAAGGCGTCGCAGCCGACCTGCTCCCCCGCGACCTGCGCGGCCCTGAGGGTCGGGGTGACCACGACCAGTCGGTGCCCGTCGCTGTCGAGACCATCGCTGGCGGCCGCGAGGGTGGTGGTCTTGCCGGTGCCGGCCGCGCCCTCGACGACGACCAGTCGGCCCGTGCCGAGGAGTGCGCCGACGACGTCTCGTTGGCCCTGGTCGAGCTGCCGTCGGGCGACGACGGAGCCGATCTGGGCTGGCGTCCCGTGGTGCTCGGCTCGCGCGACCAGGCGGGCGACGATGTCGGACTCCACGGCGAGGACCTCGGGGGACGTGAGCGCGCGGACGTGGTCGGGTACGTCGTCGCGCCGCAGGAGCGGACTCGACGCCGCGATCGCGCGAGCGGTCAGGTCCTCACCCAGCTCGCGTCGTACGACACCGTCGACGATCACCCCGACATCGGCGACGATCCGTTCGCACTCCCCGCGGAGGTCGGCGGCGTTCCAGCTGGAGCGTCGGGCTCCGAGCCGCACCAGCGCGAGCTCGGCCACGGCGTCGCGGTTGATGCGCGCGATCGGCGTCGCGACCGGGATTGACGCGCTCGGGTCGGTGGGTGGCGTCGGAGGATCGAAGCCGAGGCCGCGCAGCTCGTCGATCCACCGCTGCGCGAGGTCGGCGCCGGATGCCGGCACGACCTTGTCGGGACGCGCCTCCGCCCAGGCTCGGCGATCCCATGCTTGTCGCTGGCTCGGTCCGGGCTCCTGGTCGGGGTGAGCCGCGCGCCACGCCGCTTCGTACTTGTCGACGTTGCGGTTGATCTGCGCGGCCCGGGCGCTGAACCTGCCGGCGTACGGCGCGAGCTCGGTGATCTCGCCGGAGCTGGCGTCGAGGGTGTAGCCGTGCGCGGCGAGAGAGCGCCGGAACTCAGGGTCACAGGCGACGGCGGCGTGCCCGATCCCGTTGATCGCCTCGATGCTGTCGACGACGCCGACGGAGTGCAGTCCGCGCCACGCTCCGCGGGCGAACACACGCGCGTTGATCTGCAGGTGGAGGTGGCGGTGCGGGTCGCCGGCGCGGGAGGTCTGGTGTCGTACGACGACTGCCTCGATCCGCTCGACCGGCACCTGGACCTGTCGACCGCGTGGCCCGACGCGAGTCGTGGCGTGGTCGGCAACCCAGCCGATGATCTCGGCGGCGGCGCGTTCCTGGGCGGCGTCGTACGCGTCGGCGATCGCGGGGTGGATCGCGGCCGCGAGTGACCAGGTCTTCGGCCCGTTGACCACGACCTCGACGAACCGGAGTCCGTGCTCGTCGCTGCGGAGCCGACCCTTCGCTGCACCGGTCTTGACGTCGTAGCCGGCGACCCAGCGTTCGTAGCTGTCGCCGTCGAGCACTCCTGCTACTTGGGCACCAGCGGTCGGTGTCGCGACGTAGTGGGTGGCGAGTCCGGTGCCCTCGGTCAGGTAGTAGTCGTCGACGCGTGATCGGTCGGCCTCGACGTAGCAGCGTGCGGCGGCAGCGGCGCCGCGGTAGAACTTCACCCCGCCGTGCACTCCCCCACTCACCGCCCGTCACTGCTCGTCACTTAACCTCGAAATGGCGCTCGGCCCGCCCCAGGGGGACGGGCCGAGCTGGTCGATCTACGGACCTTCGTAGCATGCGTGCCGCTGCTTAGTGAGTGCTGAGAGCGCTCAGGTGAGGACCTGTTTCGAGGTCCGGTGGACCTCGTCACTTCTCGTCAGGAAGCTCGCCAAGTTGAGGGGACCGTTCGCTGATCCAATGATGCCGAGGCCGGGCGCGAGGCGATGGGAACTGCCCGAGTAGACGATCGTCTCAAGGCTTCGATGCGAGGTGGCCTGCACGATGACGAGCGAACTGTGCCCTCTGCTCAGGTGTCACCGACGTCAAAGAGCGGCCCAACAGCCCGCTCACCAGAGCCGCCACGTCGCCGGACGTCTGCCGTCCAGGCGCGACCACACCACTGGAGCCGACGGTGAGGTAACCGTGCTCAAAGAGGGCGTCGCACCCGGCGGCACACGCAAGGAAGGCTGCGGCGGAGAATTTCAGACGCTGGTCATGGGTCAGCTCGCGCCTGGGAACGATGTGGGCCGCGATGAGGAGAGCCTTCGGGAAGACCCGGCCGCAGAGAAGGCACGGTGCCTCCTCCTGCCCCGTTAGCAGCGACGCCCGTAGGGCACTTTGCTCCCTCCGCAGCGTCACCGAACCTTGCCGGTCAGTGTCCGCATACACCGGGCGCTTCGCAGAACCATCACTCTGTACGTCCTGGTCCGGGACCGGGACCCGGGGCCCGCTGCGCGGAAATCCCGCCTTGTCGGAACTCTCGACGCAGGCGTTGCACGCGGGCAGTTCCATCTCGTCGTCCGTGGCGAGCCTGAGTGGTTCACCGAGGAGGCGCGCAGAGTCGCCTGGGTCGGTGTAGAAGTGCGTGCACCCGTCCGGAAGGTGACGCATCCGGATCGGTTTCCCTGTCGGTTGACCAGTCGTTCTGTCCACCGGTCGCTTGACCCACTCGACTGCAGGATGGTCATGCAGAGAGCGCGTAAGCTCTTGATAAGCGTCGAGGATCCCGTTCAGGTGCCGTGTCAGTGCGGGAGACGTCGACTTGGATGTCAGCCAGGCCCCCGCCTTATGGGCCGCCTTCAACGCCCTGCTCTGGCGCTTGGGCAGGGGGTCTCCGCGCAGTACGCCAATCTGCATGCTGACGTTGTGGACCAGGCCCATGCCGATCCCCAGGCGCTGCGCAATCTCCTTTGCCGAATGGCCCTGCCGGTGGAACTTCCACACCTGTCCCAGACGCGTGTCATCGCCGTCGAGGATGCGATCGACCTCGGCCAGCAGTGACGCATCCATCTCAGGCTCCCTCGATGATGTCCAGGGCCGGGAGGTTGTCGACGATCTTCATCGTCTCGACGCTCACGGTGACGATGCGGGCGAGAAGATCGAGGATGTACCGCGGGTTGCCGACCTCGCGGGACCAGTCGTTGGGGTCGTTGACGATCCCCGATTTCTTGTCGGTCTTCACGTAGTAGCGGTCGATAATCCACTCGATCGCCGAACGACTGCCCAGCATGTAGCGGTGTGCCTCGTCCGGGATTCCTGACAGGGTGATCCGGTCGTTGTAGTGGATGACCGAACGGTTCGCCTTCTCCCCGGCGGCCTTCTGCTCCGGGGTCGGCTTGCCCCACTTCATCTTCTTGTCGCCGAGTGCGAAGAAGGCGTACTCATCGCCCGCCGGGGTCATGTCGAGTCCTTCGAGCGGGTACGGCTCGACGCTCTCGTAGCCCAGGTGCAGCTCGGAGAGCTTGCGGCCGGCCTCTGCGAATCCAGTGAAGTCTTGGACCATGGGGATGCGCGGGACCATCTTCTTCAGGTCAGCGGCGTAGGTCTCACGGTACTCGGACGAATGCAAGAGCCCGTAGACGTAGAAGAAGATGTCGTCCTTGGTGGTGGTCAGGTCAGGGTAGGCCTTGGAGAACCTGGTCAGCGCCTCGTCAGTGATGTTGTCGATGCGGCGGTAACCGGCAACCGTCTCGCCATCAGACTCGAAGGTCAGACAGTCCGTGTCGTTCGTAGCCTCGTAGAGGTAGCGAGCCGCGTAGTACACCGCGCCAATACCCGCGGCCCCGGAATCCACCGGGACGTCCGTCATCAACGCCACAAACGGAGGCGACATCGACCCAACGGCCGGAACGAAAAAACCGTACTGAGGCGGTTCGTCATCCGGGTAGGCGTCCCAGATACCTCCGGGGCGATGCAACCATCTGTGGTCACCCCAAAGGAGGGTCTTCTCAAACGGCCGGTACATAGCCACCCGAGGCTGTACTCCCGTCATGGGGATCTTCTCCCCACGCTGAAGCCGAGTCGTCAGAGCCGAAGACCACTTGATGCGCACCGGATCAGCAGTGAACGCCCCGGTCCGTGACTCCTCGTAAGCGTGGGAGCACGTGTGCATAGCGGACCGAAGAGCCTCAGCGCCCTTGTTGTAGACCCAGGCATCTCGGTTGCTCTGAGGCCCCGTGCGCCAAGCGCTCAGGACACCGCCCTCACCCAGAAGCGGCTGAAACTCTTGGAAGTCGTCGCGGCGCTGGTTGGTCCAGTCGCCATGCTCGTTGGGTGTGATGACAGTCGCTGGGAGCGCGGTGATGTCGTCGGTCTGTGCGACCTGCTCGAGTTTCTCCTCGCGAGTGAGGTAGTCGCCGACATCGGTGTAGTGAATCTTCGCCGAGCCGCTCGCCGTCGGATCCTTGACCAGGACGGTGATAGCGACGGTTGCACGACTGCCTGCGCCGAAGACCTTGCCGCCTTCCTTCCGGGACTGCTCGCCGGCGGCGCGCTGGTTGCCGCGCAGGTTGTAGACGTGGATGGCGCTGAACTCGTCGGCGAGGGTCTTGCGCATGCCGTCTGCGGTGTTGGAATCGATGAAGCCGCCGTTGGTGACGAAGGCGATGACGCCGCGGTCCTTGATCCGCAGGGTGGCCCACTTGATGGCGCGAATGTAGGAGTCGTAGAGCGAGTTCCTGTTCGTCGCGCTCGAGAGTTTGGCGTAGGTGTCGCGGATCTCGGCATCCAGCGCCGGGTAGGACTCGTTGGCGTTGTCGTCGTTGGCGGAGTCCTGGCCCGAGGAGTAGGGCGGGTTGCCGACGATGACGGTGATGTCGAGGTCCTTGAGCCGCTGCAGTCGCTCGTTGTTCTCGACGAAGAGTGAGTTGTCGATGGTGTCGTGGGGCTCCCACGACTGGAACGTGTCGGTGAGGATCAGGCCGTTGAACGGCTCCGGGCCACGACTGGGGTCGACTGCTGCGATCTGTTCGGCGTAGGTCTGCTCGATGTTGACGCACGCGATGTAGTACGCGAGCAGCAGGATCTCGTTCGCGTAGATCTCACTCGTGTACTTGCGGGCCAGGTCTTCGGGCTTGATCAGCCCGGACTGCAACAGCCGCACCAGAAAGGTGCCAGTGCCGGTGAACGGGTCGAGGACGGTCACCCCTTCGTCGCTGATCGACTGCCCGAACTCCTGACGAAGCACCGCGTCGGCGGAGCGGAGAATGAAGTCGACGATCTCAATGGGGGTGTAGACGATGCCGAGCTTGTCGACGGTCTTCTTGAACGCGACCGAGAAGAACTTGTCGTAGAGCTCGACCAGGATGCGCTGCTTCCCCTCCGCGTTGTCGACACCGGAGACGCGGCTGCGCACCGAGTCGTAGAACTTGTCCAGCGCCGCGTTCTCCGCTGCGACGGAGTCCTGCGGGAGACTGGCCAGCATCAGTTCCATGATTTTCGCGACGGGGTTGGTGGCCACGAAGTCGTAGGTGGAGCCTGTGGTCGAGAACAGCGCCTCGAAGATCGGGCGCGTCACCAGGTGCTGGGCGAGCATGTCGACGGCCTCAGCGCGGCTGATGCCGTCGTTGAGGTTGGCACGCAGGCCGGCGAGGAAGACCTCGAACTCCTTCGCCGGGGCGGATTCTTCGTCCTTGAGCGCACCATTGATGCGGACCTTGTGACGCTCGGCGATCTCAGCGACGTCCTTGGCCCAGGTCGCCCAGTAGCGGCGCTCACCCACCTTGGCGACGATCTTTGCGTACATCGCGTCGCGGAACTGATCCGTCGGGAACTCGAGCAGATCCTGGACGCTGCCGTCACCAGTCTTCGGCTTCGAGGAACCGTCACGGTCCCCCGCCCCGTCGCCGGTGACGGAGAAGATCTCGATCTTGTCGGTCGGCTTCTTCTTGTTCAGCTCGATCTTATTGACCAAGGCGTCGAACCGGTCGTCGTGGGCGCGCAGAGCCTGCAGCACCTGCCAGACCACCTTGAACCGATCGTTCTTCGCCAGAGCTTCTTCCGGCGTCGTTCCGGTGGGGACGACGACGGGCAGGATGATGTAGCCCAGTTCCTTGCCGGGGGCCTTGCGCATCACGCGGCCCACCGACTGCACCACGTCGACCTGTGAGGAGCGCGGAGTTAGGAAGAGCACGGCGTCCAGGGCGGGGACGTCGACGCCCTCGGATAGGCAGCGGGCGTTGGTCAGGATGCGACAGGTGCCGTCCGGGGTGGCCTCCTTGAGCCACGCCAGGTGGGTGTTGCGTTCACCGATGCCCATCGTGCCGTCCACGTGCCGCGACTGGACCTGCAGACGCGGGCGCCCCTCGGGGAGGTCAATGATGGCGCGGTCCACCAGCGCCGGGAACGCGGCCGTGGCGGCCTTGGACGCCTTGATGTTCTGGGCGAACGCCACGGCGGTCCGCATCGGTGTCCGCGCCGATGCCGACGGCTCGGGCTCGCCGGTCGCCCACTCAGGTGCCTGCTTGCCGAAGTTCTTCGCTAGACCGTTCCAGCAGCCGATCAGCCGCGCAGCGTCGTCGAGGGCGATCTCACCGCCGACGCTCATGGCCTGCTGGAAGTTGTCGGCCACGTACTGCTCGTCCACGGCGAGCACGAGGACCTTGTAGTCGGTGAGCAGGTCTGCCTCGACGGCATCACCGAAGCCCAGGCGGTGCAACTCGGGGCCGTAGGTGGACTCGTCGCCCATGTCGGCCAGGACCACGTCGTTGTCGGCGGCCTTGGACTTCACGTCGTCACCGAAGACGCGCGGGGTCGCGGTCATGTAAAGACGCTTGGCTGCCTTCACGATCGAGTTGTCGTGGACCTTCACGAACGCCGACTCATCCTCGCCCGCGATCGTAGCGCCGGTGGTGCGGTGCGCTTCGTCGCAGATGATGAGGTCGAACTCGCCCAGCCCGCGTTCCTGGGCCTTCGAGATCACGTCGATCGACTGGTACGTGGAGAAGACGACCGTCATGCGGGGCTTGGCGTGCACACCCACAGCTATCCGGTCGACGAGTTTCTGCGGGTCGGTGGTGGCAGGCTCGGTGAGGTCGATGGTGGAGATCTCGGACTCGTCCTCGATCGTCTTGCGCCCCACGCGCACGTCGGAGCAGACCGCGAACGGGCGGATGTCGACCTCGGTGTTGGCCATCCACTCACGCAACGACTGGCTCAGCAGCTGGATCGACGGCACCAGGAAGAGGACACTCCTGCCCTCGCCGGCGAGCTCTTCGGCGATCTTCAGCGACGTGAACGTCTTGCCGGTGCCGCACGCCATGATCAGCTTGCCGCGGTCGTGGGTCTGCAGACCCTTGAAGACGTCCTCCAGGGCATTGCGCTGGTGTGGCCTCAAGGTCTTCGGACCGGTGGGAACAACGACCTCGGGGGTGTCCCAGGTGAACTGGTCCCAGTCGATCGGAGCGTCGTCGAGGTACGCCAGGTCGATGCGCTGCACCGCGCCTTGGACCTGCTTCTCGACGTTGCTCGTCCACCCCGCGGAGGTGTCGAAGACGTAGCGAGTCGAGAAGTTCCAGTCCGGACGCAGCGTGGCTGCCATGAAGGAGTCGATGTGAGCCTTCGACACCTTCTTGCCCGCGTCGTAGAACTTGCACTGGATCGCCGCGTACGAGTCGGAGTCACGCAGCTTCGCCACCAGGTCCACGCCGACGTCACCGACGTTGCCGCGACCGTCCCACTCCGTCCACGACCAGACGTCCTCGAAGCGAGCCGTCCACTCCGGGTCGTTCTTCAGGTACGCCTTGACCAGCCGCTCGAACTTGTCGCCCTTGTCCCGCTCATCCAGAGAGAGCGAACGGAGATCGGCCAGGACTTCATGAATGGTGACGCTCACGACCGAAGTCTGCCGCAGGCCTGCGGCGGCCCGTCACCTTTCCCCTGTTCGGACACCAGGATGTCGGGCTAGTCACCACGCCTTCCCCCACCAGTCCCCCAAGAGGTCGATCTCGAAGTCGACTGGAAACCTTCAGAAAGGACAAAACCCCAGGATGACCTGGGGTTGGTGGTTGAGCCTAGGGGACGGGAACCCCTAAAGACCTGCTTGCAAAGGACCCGGGCTGTGTCGGGCTGCGTTCGGCTCCGACCCGTGACAGAAGCAGCCAGAACTGGGCACTCACTGTTCCTCGTATGTTCCTCATCCGCTGATGCGGAAGCGAAACGGGCCTCTGACCTGCAGAAACGGGGTGGGCGATACTGGGTTCGAACCAGTGACCTCTTCGGTGTGAACGAAGCGCGCTACCACTGCGCCAATCGCCCCTTGTGCTTCGGTCGGAAACACTAACGCATACCTGCCGCGAGCTCACATCCCGGGGGTCCACCACAGGTCCCGAGCCGCCAGCGACCAGTGCTGGCGCACCTCGCGCAGCACCGGACCCGCCGTCGGAAGGTCCCGACCGTCCCAGGCGCTGACCGGCTGCACCCCGCGGGTGGTGGATGTCAGGAAGACCTCCTCGGCGCGCGCCGCAGCCTCCTCCAGAGGCACGTCGACCTCGCGTGCGCCGCAGGCCTCGACCACCAGGGCACGTGTCACGCCGGGCAGGCAGCCACTGCCCAACGTCGGGGTCACCAGCTCGCCGTTCAGGACGAGGAAGACGTTGGCCGCAGTCGCCTCACAGAGATCGCCGTCGGCGTTGGCCAACATCCCCTCCCCCGCACCCGCCGCCCGCGCCGCGGCCAGTGCCACGACGTTGTCGGCGTACGCGGTGGTCTTGTGCCCGGCGAGCACGCCGCGGTGGTCCACGACATACGGCAGCGTCACCACCTCAACGGCGTCCGCGGCGGGCGGGACCGGGTCGAGCTCAACCAGCAGCTCGCCACCTTCGGGCCCGGCCACCCAGACGATCCGGAGCCGGCCGCGCGCCACGGGGTGCGTGCGCACGGCGTCGGCCACCGCCCGGCGTACGTCGTCGCGCGGGAGACGCGGCAGGCCGAGAGCGGTGACGCTGGCCAGCAGCCGGTCGAGGTGTCGATCCAGGGCGAATACCCGACCGCGCTCCACCAGCACCGAGGTGAAGACCCCCTCGCCCACAGCGAGGCCTCGCGACGTGTCCACGGGCGCCACTCTAGGCCTCTGACCTCGACAAACACTCGGACGCAGGGGGCCCGGCGACACCCCGCGGACCCCCCGGTTTTGCGCCCCGGACCCCAGGGGGCTAATGTTCTGTCCGCACCGAGAGCCCCGGCTCAAGGCAGCAAGCGGACGTAGCTCAGTTGGTAGAGCGCAACCTTGCCAAGGTTGAGGTCGCGAGTTCGAGCCTCGTCGTCCGCTCGGAAGGGTCTTTCCACCGGGTCCTCCCATGGGAGGACCACCGCGGTGGGTTGGCCGAGAGGCGAGGCAACGGACTGCAAATCCGTCTACACGGGTTCAAATCCCGTACCCACCTCGATTTACCACAACTGAATAACATGGGCGATTGGCGCAGCGGTAGCGCGCTTCCTTGACACGGAAGAGGTCACTGGTTCAAACCCAGTATCGCCCACAACGAAATGTGGCCCCTGATCTGCGGAAACGCTGATCAGGGGCCGTTCTTTTGGCCAAGCGTGTCGGATACGTGTCGGATCTGACGGCCAGGAATGAGCGGTGGCGTCACGTTGTGGCCCCGACCCCGGAGGCCGGCCGCGTCTGGGAGCGGCGCGGTCAGGTGCTCATGAGTCAGGGCTCATCTAGACTGAGGGGCATGACTTCGCCGGGCGATCTCTTCGAAGCAGCGCTGACGTTGCCTGAGAGCGAGCGCGCCGAGCTGGCCCACCGCTTGATCGTCAGCCTTGACGAGCCGTCCGACGATCCGGCGGTGGTCGCCGAGGAGTGGACCGGCGAGGTTGGGCGCCGCCTGGCCGGTATCGAAGCCGGCACCACGACCGGCATCCCCTGGGCCGAGGTACGCGAGCAGCTCAGGTCGTGAGGCTCCAGGTTGTCTTCGAGCCGGAGGCCAGGGACGAGCTGCGTGCGGCGCGAGACTGGTACGAAGACGCGCAACCGGGCCTCGGGGAAGATCTGATTGTCGAGGTCGAGACAACGATCGAGCGCATCGTGCGTTGGCCCGAGCTCGCGCCCCGCCTACTCGTTCCCGAGCGGTCGCGGCCGGTTCGGCGGGCTCCATTGCGGCGCTTCCCGTTCGGGCTGGTCTATGTCGTCATTGAGGACACGCTGTGGGTGATCGCCGTTGCTCACAGTCGCCGCCGTCCCTACTACTGGCGCGACCGCCTGAGCCCCTGAACCAGGCCGTCCATGTACGACCTCGGGAGCGGGGGCGCAGGGCACCAGGGACGGGGCCCGCATCATCGCGGGACGCCGGTCCGGCTTCGCCGCCGTCGGCGGCGGTCGGCGGTCCCCCGAGGGGTGGACGCGCGGTGCGACGTCCCACCCGGCCGCTTCCCTAGTGCCCCCCTCGCGGTTGAACCTGGCGATGTGGTCTTCGGTCATCGCTGTCAGCACCGGGCCGAGGGGATGCGCCGGAGTGCGGCTTCGAGGTCGTCGAGGCGGATGCGGATGGGGCGCCGGCCGCATTGGTAGGCCGGGATCGTGCCGTCGGCGATGCGGCGACGGATGGTCTTGACCGACAGGGACATCACGGCTGCGGCTTCCTCGAGGCTGAGGTAGACCGGAAGCGTCTTCTCAGCCATCGGACCGGTCCCCGAATTGTGTCGGGGTCGCGGAGGCGAGGAAGCGGCGGGCGTCGGCGACGGTGATGTAGAGGCGGCCGCAGCCGTCGAACCGTGCCCACCTTGGGCCGATGCCGCGTCTGCGCCAGTCGCGCACGGTGCGTTGGGGGGTGCGGATGAGGTCGCAGAACTCCTCGAAGGTGATGAGGCCTCGGTCGTCCCAGTCGTCGGGGATCTGGATCGGGTTCATCGCAGGGGTCCTGTCTGGTCGGGATGTGTGCTCTCGTAGTCACCAATGGCGGACAGGGGTCCTGGGCGATCACGTCACCAGGTCTCGCCCCTGCACGTCATCGACTGATGCCGCGCGGACGGTCGGACCGGGGCGTGGTCCGGACGGGTCGGGGTGCATGGCGCCGGCCCTCGTGTGGTGTGGGCACGCCGCCCTCGGGGGCACGGGGACGTGCTGGGGGCCCGTAGCGGTCGATGTCGTCGGCGGCGGTCTGGGCGGCGTGGCCGGGGCCGAGGTCGGCGCGGTCGCGGCTGAAGACGTCGATCCATTGGGCTCGTGCGTCGTCGGTGGTCTCGGCGACGAGGTGGGCGGTGTTGTGGTGGCGGCCGCGGGTCATGCCGACGTACGCCGCGGCCGCGCCGGTGGCCTCGCTGATGAGGAGGTGGGCGTGGTCGACGGTCTCGCCCTGGGCGCCGTAGACGGTGGTGGCGTAGGCGAGCTGGACGTGCTGGCGCACGTAGGGGGCGGGCAGTGTGCGCTCACCGCCGCGCCCCTGCACAAGGAGGCCGCCGCTGTCGTCGGTACCGGTCACTGTCCAGGTGTCGCGGTTGGCGACGCCGAGGTCGCGGTTGTTGTGGCGGGTGGTGATGCGGTCGCCGGGAGTGATGTGTTCGCCGGCCGCGGTGGTCACCGCCCCGAGGGCGGTGGTCTCGCCGCTGGCCAAGCGTTGGTCGCGGATCGCGGCGCTGAGGTCGCGGACGTGGTCGCGGGTATCGGCGATGACCAGGGCGCCGTCATCGGTCCCGGCGAGGGCAGCTAGTCGTTCCACTTCGGTGGGGTGGACCTGGATCAGACCGCGTTGGTGCAGGGCGTCGAAGACCTCTCCTGGGGTGCTGCCGGTCCGCATGAGCAGAGTGAGGTCGGCGTAGGTGGGGTCGCTGAAGCGGTGCACGGTGTCCAGCTCGAGGCGTGCCTCGGGGCGTGCCCAGCGGGCGGCGTGGTCCAGGACACCGCCGCGGCCCACGGCGGGGAGCTGGTGGCGGTCGCCGACGAACGCGACCCGCGCGCCTGCCTCGTCGGCAACATTGAGGAGTGCGCGGGCGGTGTTCTGGTCGAGCATCCCGGCTTCGTCGACGAGCAGGACGTCGCCGGGCAGAAGGCGCGCAGTCGCGCCGGGTTGCGTCTCGATGCGGGTCCAGTGGCCGTCGTTGTCCCAGCGGTAGCCGTGCTGGTGGATCAGCCAGGCCGCGGAGTAGGCGTGGGTGCCGAGCTGGTCCTGGGCGACGCGGGCTGCCTTCAGGGTCGGGGTGACGACGACCAGTCGATGCTCGCTCATCTCGAGCAGCTCGCGTGCGGCCGCCAGGGTGGTGGTCTTCCCGGCGCCGGCGGCTCCCTCGATGACCAACAGCGTGCTGGTGCCGGCCAGGGCGGCGACGACCTGTTGTTGGGCGTCGTCGAGACGGTGCCCGGCGACCGTGCCGCCGACCCGGGCAGCGGCTACCGGCTGCGCGGCGCGTCCCGCGAGACGGGTGACCAGATCGGCCTCGACACCAAGAACGTCGCGGGAGGTGAGCGCCCGGACGTGCTCGGGCACGTCGTCGCGGGCCAGCAGCGGCACGCACCGAACGAATGCCCGCCCGGTGAGGTACTCGGCGAGCTCACGTCGCACGGGTGCGGAGGCGACGACGCCGACCGCGGCGACGATCCGCTCCACCTCGCCGCGGATATCGGCGGTGTTCCAGTTCGACCGGCGCGCTCCTAGCCGCGTCAGCACCAGGTCGACGACCCGGTCACGGTTGACCCGGCCGATCGGCGTACCCAGCGCTGCACCGTCGACGGCCAGGGCTTTTGGCGGGTGTGCGGGAGTGAACCCCAGCTCGCGGAGCTCCTCGACCCACCGGTGTCCGAGGTCGGCGCCATCGGTGGGCACAACCTTGTCGGGCCGGGCCTGGGACCAGGCGCGACGGTCCCAGATGCGCCGCAGCGACGGACCGGGCTCCTGGCCGGGATGCTCGCTTCGCCACTGGGCCTCGTACCGGTCGATGTTGCGGGTGATCTGCGCGGCACGGGCACTGAACGCACCCGCATACGGGGCGAGCTCGACGATCTCGCCGGACTCGGGGGCGAGGGAGTAGCCGTGCGCCGCCAGTGCCTGCCGGAACTCGGGGTCGCACATCACGGCGGCGTGTCCGATCCCGTTGATGGTCTCGATGCTGTCGACCACACCCACCGAGTGAAGCCCTCGCCACCCGCCGGCCGCGAAGACGCGGGCGTTGATCTGCAGGTGGAGGTGACGGTGCGGGTCACCGGCCCGGGAGGTGTAGTGCCGCACGACGGCGGCCTCGAGTTTCTCCACCGGGACCTGCACCTGCCGGCTCCTTGGCCCGACGCGGGTGGTGGCGTGCTCGGCGAGCCAGCCGATGATCTCGGTCGCGGCCTTCTCCTGCCCGGCGTCGTACGCGGCGGCGATCTCGGGGTGCAGCGCCGCAGCGAGCGACCAGGTCTTCGGACCATTCACGACGACCTCGACGAACCGCAGCCCGCGCTGATCCGTGCGGAGCCGACCCTTCGCAATGCCGGTCTCGACGTCGTAGCCCGCGACCCACCGCTCATAGGCGTCGCCGTCCAGCGTCCCCCCATCCTGAACTGCGACAACACCACGTCCCCCCACCACCGGGGGAGCCGTGGCGACGTACCTGGTCGCGACCCCGGTGCCCTCGGCGAGGTAATAGTCATCGACCCGGGAGCGGTCCGCCTCCACGTACGACCTCGCTGCGGAAGCGGACCCGCGGTAGAACTTCACCCCACCGTGCACTCGCCGTCACCGCCCGTCAGCCGTCGTCACATAGCCTTGAAATGACTCACGGCCCACCCCGAGGGGCGGACCGATCTACGGATCTTCGTAGCATGCGTGCCGCTCGGATTGAAGGCTCGAGACGGGTGCTCGGAGCGGCACGTTCAGGACTCGTCCGTCCTCATCAAGGGATGTCACTGGCGTTCGAGTTGATGGTGTCGTGGGTCGGTGATCGAAGCTGTTGGCGAAGAGAGGCACGAGGACCTGACGGTGTCCGCAGGGCGCTCGACTGGGCGCCCGGCCATGTGCACGGATCCGCCGATGATCGGGGCCTGGACCGAGTGGCTCGATCACAGCCGCTGGATCCAGGGGGCCTTGGCAGGGTCCTTTGAAGTGCGTCTCTGAGCCAACTGCGACGACGGTCCTTCAGGTGGGGCGTTGTCGAAGTCGATCTGGTCCTTCGGGCGCAAGCCCTTCGACTTGTGGAGCAACTGGATCTCGGGCTGTAAGTACGAAATGCCGTCCTGCACCCAGAGCGCCCGGTTCATGGGCATGGGAAGCGACCCGTGGCGTTTATTGACCCACTCCTCGGGCGACCCCGGCGCTAGCAGGATGTCGAACTCCCACGCCGCTATCGCTGCGCGGCGGGTCCACACCTGGCCACAGCCGATGGGAAGGACCGCCTCTGGCTCCGCTTCGGGCTTATCGTCAGGCAGTGGCGGACGAAGTGCGCCGTCCGCAGCAGTCCAGACGTCGAGACTGCCGGCGAGGTGTGCGCGCAGCTTTAGGAGGTACGTCCTCAGAACACTGGCGTCGGTGTCCTCGTGGGCTCGTCTGAAGCCGGTGACTGTTCCAGCGCCACCCTCCAGCCACCCACCAGACCCCCGGGGTCCTGCGCGAAGAGGTCAGCCACCTCGCGCGGAGTGTGTGCTGCCCATGGGCCGTACTACCGCTCGTTCGCTGATTCCCACCTCGGGACCGCACTGAAAGAGGTGGCACCAGGATCGCCGAAGCGCACTCTTCTGCCGCCCGTCGCTGGACCGCACATGCCGATGTGAATGGCCGTCCGCCGCGCGCGCATTCCGCTCGCGCGCGTGCGGTAAAAGGGTGGTCAACCCCCGCCAACGGCGCCCGCGGTCTCGACCAGAGCGGCGCGCAGGGCTTCGCGGGCAGCGGAGTAGCGACCGCGCGCGGTCGAGGGGTTGAGGCCGAGGAGCTCGGCGGCCTCGGCCAGGCTAAGCCCATCCCAGTGCACCAGCATGATGAGCTCCCGATGCGCCACCCCGAGGTCGCGCACAGCGGCCTGGACGGACAGCGCCTCCGCGTGATCCGGCTCGTGACCGTCCGTCAAGTGGTGCCGGATGCGATCTGCCAGCGCCGCTCGTCGCCGCGACGACCTGCACTGGTTCGCCAACACGTGAGCGGCAATCGTGAACAACCACATACGGCGTCGCTCGGGCACTTGCGGCAGCGAGTCGACACGCCGCCATGCCTGAAGCATCACCTCGGCCAGCAGGTCCGCAGCATCCTCGCGCACCAGCACGCGTCGCTCGAAGTAGGCCAGCAGGTCAGCCGAGGTCGCCTCCAGCGCCGCGCTCAGCGAGTCGGCGCTCACTCGGCGCACCCGCTCGAGCTGCCGACGCCGGCGAGGATCACATGGGGATCCATCCCGAGACCCTCCAGGTGGACCGTGAGGTCGCGGACGACCTTGCGGGAGATCGCGTGCATCTCGAGGTCGTCTCCGACCAAGAGCGGCTGGGCCTCCTCGGGAGCAGCGTCAGCGATGATGCGACGCTGCACAGCGTCGAACTCCTCGACCGTGGCTTCCCGATCGATGGCGTCGAAGTCGTAGTCAGCCAAGTACTGGCGCGCTCCCTCAGCAACCTCATCCTGCTCGGAGGCGCTGGGCCAAGCCGTCCGGGCCATCCATGATCATCGCGGGCTCGCCGCTGGCAGCGTCCTCCGGACCCACAGGCTGGACCGCGAACTCCATCTCGCATGAGTCACCTGAGGACGTACTGGTGAACCACAGCACGCCGTTGTTGATCACTGCGGCCGCGCCCACCGTGCCTAGGCCGAGTACGCCGGCAGCGATACCCGCGGCGACCGTCAGGCGCATGGGCCGACGCATGCGAGACCGAGGTCCGCTGGCGCGAGTCATCGCGCGCAAGTCTTCGTCGAGTTCGGGGCTTCGCGGCGTCACCATCGGCGCCGAACGAGCAAGCAGGTCATCAAGGTTCATCGGGGTGTGCTCCTTCGTCTGAGTTACAACCCCTACATGTCCGGACCACCATGATGTGTCCACCACCTCCGCCGACCATCGCGGGGACCGGCATGGAAACCCTCGTCCGAGCGTGACAGGCTGATCTGGCCCCACTGTGACGGCCTGATCTGGCCCCACCTGCGACACGCCGGGGCGGTTGTGACGGCTTGATTTGGCCCCACCCCTCGACGGTGATCCCGGAAGGGTTCATCTCGTGGAAGGGGCAAGGGGTGGTGTCAAGGGTGGAAGTGTTCGCGGCGATCCGCAGGGACGCGCGCGTGGAGGGGGCTGTCGATCCGACAGCTCGCTGTGAAGCATCGTGTTCATCGGCGTACCGTTCGGCAGGCGCTCGCGTCGGCGGTCCCGCCTCCGCGGAAGACGCAGGTCCGCACCTCGACGGTCCTGGAGCCATTCAAGCCGGCGATCGATGAGATGCTCCGCTCGGACGTGACCGCACCCAGGAAGCAGCGGCACACCGTCCGCCGGATCCTGGCCCGGCTGGTCGACGAGCACGGCGCTCAGGTGTCGTATTCGACCGTGCGGGACTACGTCGCACGTCGCCGACCGGAGATCTGGGCCGAAGCCGGAAAGGCAGTCGACCAGGCGTACGTGCCGCAGACCCACGAACCCGGAGCGGAAGGCGAGGTCGACTTCGCCGACCTATGGATCATTCTGGCCGGGGTGAAGACCAAGGTCTTCTTGTTCACCCTGCGGCTCTCCTACTCGGGTAGGGCGGTCCATCGGGCGTTCGCCACCCAGGGCCAGGAGGCATTCCTTGAAGGCCACGTCTACGCGTTCGAACAGCTCGGCGGGATCCCGCGACTCCACATTCGCTACGACAACCTCAAGGCCGCCGTCTCCCGAGTGCTCACCGGCAGGGCACGGGAGGAATCGGACCGTTGGATCGCGTTCCGGTCCCACTACGGTTTCGACCCGTTCTACTGCCAGCCCGGCGCCGAAGGCGCGCACGAGAAGGGCGGCGTGGAAGGTGAAGGTGGCCGGTTCCGCCGCAACCACTGCGTCCCGATGCCCCAGGTCGACTCGATCGCCGAACTCAACGAGCTCCTCGCGAAGGCCGACGCGAAGGACGACCACCGCCGGATCGCGAACCGGACCGCACCGTGGGACAGGACTACGCGTTCGAGAAGACCGCGCTCCAACCGCTGCCGGCCGAGCCGTTCCCGACCTGGCTGACCCTGACGCCGCGGGTGGACCGGCACGCCCGGATCACCGTCCGCAACGTGCAGTACTCCGTCCCCGCGCGGTTGATCGGCCGCCCGGTCCGCGTGCGCCTGTCGGCGAGCGACCTGGTCGTCGTGGACGGCAAGACGGTCGTCGCGCAGCATGAGCGCTCCACGGTCAAGGGCGGCCAGGTGTTCGTGCTGGACCACTACCTCGAGGTCCTGGTCCGCAAGCCCGGCGCCCTGCCCGGTGCCACGGCGCTTGCCCAAGCCAGGGCCCGCGGACTGTTCACGCCGGCGCACGAGGCGTTCTGGGCGGCCGCGCGGAAGAAGCTCGGGGACCGCGACGGCACCCGGGAGCTGATCGAGGTCCTCCTCCTGCACCGCCACCTTGCCCACGACCAGGTCGTCGCCGGTCTGACCGCCGCGGTGTCAGTTGGTGCGATCAACGCCGACGTCGTCGCCGTCGAAGCCCGCCGTCACGCCACCGAACTCGACGCCCAGGGTGGGGCGACTTCAAGCCGTCATCACGTACACCAAGACGACTTCGTCGACGCACACCACGGACAGAACGACACCGATGCCACTCCTCGGGTGGTGAGCCTGACCGAACGGCGCCTCACCGACCCGGCCGCGGGGCTGCCGGCTGACAGCCGGCCGCTGCCCACTGTGACCCAGTACGACCAACTACTGCGCAGGGCGACCGGCACCGACGCCACAGCACAGGCAGCGACGACGACTCCTGAGGAGGACCGCTGATGTCCGCTGCGACCAACGTGACCACCACCCTGCGCCGGCGGCGCGGGATGACCGAACAGGCCGCGACCGCGGCCGTCGACCAGGCCTGCCGCCGACTCCGGCTGCCGACGATCCGAGCCCTGGTCGAGGAAGCGCTCATGGTGGCTGAGAAGGAGCAGCTGACCTACGCCGGGTTCCTCGCCGAACTCCTGCTCGCCGAGGTCGACGACCGCGACCGGCGCTCCACCATCCGCCGGGTCAACGCCGCGGGATTCCCGCGGCCGAAGCTCCTCGCAGACTTCGAGTTCGACGCGAACACGAACATCAACCCCGCCACCGTCCACACCCTCGGCACCGGCGAGTGGGTCCGCAAAGGCCAACCGCTGTGCCTGATCGGCGACTCCGGAACCGGAAAGAGCCATCTACTGATCGCGCTCGGCACCGCCGCCGCCGCCGCCGAGAAAGGGTTCCGGGTCAAGTACACCCTGGCCACCCGGCTCGTGAACGAACTCGTCGAAGCAGCCGACGAGAAGCAACTCGCCCGCACCATCGCCCGCTACGGTCGGGTCGACCTGCTGTGCATCGACGAGCTCGGCTACATGGAACTCGACCGCCGCGGCGCCGAGATGTTGTTCCAGGTCCTCACCGAGCGCGAAGAACGCAACAGCGTCGCGATCGCCTCCAACGAGTCCTTCTCCGGCTGGACAAAGACCTTCACCGACCCACGGCTCTGCGCCGCGATAGTCGACAGGCTCACCTTCAACGGCACCATCATCGAAACCGGCACCAACTCCTACCGACTTGCGCAGGCGGCACAGCGTATCCCCGCCGCGCCTCACTAGATCTGGGCCGCCTGACTGCACCCGCAGCGATCGTGCAGACCAGAGCGGCATAGCCATCGTGCCCGGGTGCGGATCCACCGCGGAAGGAACTGTCAGGGTGTGGTTTCGATGTCGACGTCCCATTGGTTGAGGATGCGAACGATGTCGACGAAGGTTGACTTGTTTGAGCAGTTGGAGACCGCGAAGCGCACGGGGCTGCAGGTCGGGTTTCCAGTCCCACCGTAGTGAATGCCTCGCGCTCCGACCCTTCCGTCGCCGCGGGGGTGGTATACGGGTCCTCCACTGTCGCCGCCGGCGCTGGTCATTGTTGACGAGTTTCGGTCGTCCGCGGTCCATCCGTGGCACTGACCGGGGCCGCAGTTCCATTGCCGGAGCGTTGCTTCTTCGATTTGGAGACCGCAGTGCTCGCCTGAGTTGGCGCCGCTTTCGCAGACCCATTCGTTCTGGAACGCTCGGTCAGAGCCTGCGACCTTGAGGTGGTAGCGGGAGTGGCTGCTTGTAGCGTTCCAGGGGCCGCCGTGGACCCACCCGTCGGTCCCTCCTATTGGATCGATCAGCATCGTGTCGTTGTTGACTCGGCAGTCAACGCTGGCATCGCCCACGGTCAGGTTGTCGTGGGCGCCGTCCTTCCATGCGCGGTTGCAGATGTTGTTGGCCAGGTCGTCGTCGCAGTGTCGTGCGGAAAGGAGGCGCCCGTAGTTGCCGGTGGCGAGAACTGCGAAACCGGTGGAGCAGAACAGGTACGGGTTGAGGTCGTTGGGCGGGTTGAACCCTGGCGCCTCCAACATCCCGCCGCCGTACCAGGGGTCCGAGTCGTTCTGGCGGGTCTCCTCGACAATCGACTCACCTGGTACGACCTTCACGGGCATGTTCGCGGCCGTGGCATAGACCGCCTCGAGGTTGGCTCGCCCTTGCTTGCTGATGACGGCTTGGGGAACCTCGATCTGGATTCCGGGTTCGCCAGTCAAGCCGGTGATCGAGGAGACCTCGGGGATGGTTCCTGCGCGGGAGAGCTGAAGAACGGCGCTGCCTGCCTCGAGGACATCGTCTTGAGAGAACTAGTCGGCACGACGTCCACTGTGAACCCATTAATCGTGGTGCTGTCGAGTGCTGAGATCTTCGTAGGGACAGGCCTCTTCCACGCGACGGTCAGGACCTTCGTGGCGGGGTCCGGGGAGACGTAGTAGAGGTCGTCACCGATGGCGCGGATCTCGCCTACAGCTGCCGCCATTTGATCGTTCAGTTGCAACTGTTCGGCGGTCATTCCCTCCGGCACGCCCGAGTCATACGGCGCCGACTGTTCCTTTTCCTTCGCGGTGGGGTCGGCGTCGTCGGACGCCGAAGCAGATTGAACGCTGGCGAGTGAGGCAGCCGCTGTTGCGAGTGCGATACCAGCGATTGCGGACCTGACAGTGAGTTGATTCACAGCCGCGCTCCCCCAGGCTCGTGTCGACAGGCGACGGTTTCCGCCAGCCTCGCGTTTGCGACAGCCTAAGCAGCGACCACCAAGCCTCCAATGGTCAATTCGGGCTATCGACTCTGCAGAGAAGCGCGAGGGGTTCACTCCGGCACGATCGGTTCCTGCTCGAGGATCTCGATGGGAACGTCGACGACCTCTTGAAAGATGCGCTCCAGTTCGTCCGACCCATGCTGGTCCAGCGTTGCTGGGCTTACACCGACCTGCAACCCAGAGTCGTCAGGCTGTGCGATCACCGAGACGATCTCGGGGATCTCGTTGCGGCGGCTAGCGTCGAGCAACTCGGATCCTTTGGCCCTCAACTCCGAGGGGTTGTAGGTAGCCGGGGTGGGGATCACCGTCGATGAGGAAGATGCAGCTGACGGTCCGGCTCCTGGGTCTGGTGATCGCATCGCCTGCCATGCAACGGGCAGTGCCACGACAGCGGCCGCAGCGGCTCCCGCGACGACGGGCATCCATCGGTGGTGACGTCGACGGAACTCTGGCGGACGGTCGCTCCCGGGCGCGGGCAGCGACTCGGGTACGTCCCGCGCGCGGGCATGGAGCATCTCTTGGATCTCAGATTCGAGGTTCACGGTTGGTGTCCTTCTTCCCCATAGTTTGCGTGGAGGGTGCATGGCTGTCGAAGTCCCAGTGCGTTCTCATCTCCGCAAGGCCTCTGGCGAGGTGGCTGCGCGCGGTGGAGGGTGAGCAGACCAGCACGTCGGCGATCGCAGCATCGGTCCAGTCCAGGTAGTACCGCAGCACCAGCGCGCACCTTTGGTTCGGCTTCAAACGCCGCAACGCCCGCCACAACTGGTCTCTGCTTGCTATCGCTTCCTGGTTGTCCTGCTGCTGAGCCTCACGGTCCGGATGTTGGAGCCTGGGGACTAGCCGTCTCATCATCTCGGCCCGGCGATACTGGGTGACGTAGTGGTTGTGAATCGCGCGCATCGCGTATCGGTCGAGGTGCTCGACCGCGCTCAACGAGCTGCCTCGCTTGGCGAGCGAAAGGAACGCCTCCTGAACGAGGTCTTGGGCATCGTCGATGTTGCCGCACAACAGGTACGCATAACGCAGCAGGCCGGGCTCGGATGCAGAGCGCAACTCATCCAGGGCGCGGCAGACGTCGTCCTCCATGCGGATCCTCATACCCTTCCGACGATCGAGCAGCCATCGCCGTTGCAGTGCTCGGGTTCAACGTCGACCTTGCGAAGCTGTTCGATCGTCGCCGGCGGTCACGTGGGGCCAATCTCGCTTGACATACCCATCTCCTCGAAGTCGATCTCCGACGGGTCGTCCACCGCTGTCGGGCTATCCGGAACTGCCTCGTGGTGGGCGGCTCGGTGGGAGTCGTCGTCGCTCCCTAGAGCCCGCTCGTGCCCATGAGTGGGGGTTCAGAGCAGGTGGACGCATCTGCGCTCAACCCGACGAAGAACCGTTGGGGACTAGAAGAAGACTCGGGCTTCGCGTCGGTCCGACCCCCGAGGTGGCCCTGCGTTCGAGTGAAGCACAACGCACGGGCATCGGCATGTGAGTGCGCTCTTGGAGTGGCGCGTTTGAGATCAGATGGGCCAAGCCACCGCGGTTGAGTTGGGTGCCGAGGAGAATCACCAGTTTCCAGAGGTCGCGAGCTCGCTCATCCGCTCGGCGTGCGCTTTCATGCGGCTCTGCGCGGCCCGAACGTATCGCTGAGCAGCCTGAGGGGTGGAGTCGCCGAGGAAGGCCTGGATCTCGGCTTCGGTAGCACCCTGCTGCGCCATGAGCGTGGCGCCGGTGGCGCGGAGGTCGTGGAAGTGCAGTGTCGGATGACCGGCCGCGGTGCGCGCGGCGTACCAGCCGGTCTCTCGCGGCGCGAAAGTGTGCGTCGCGGCGCCCTTCCGGTTGGTGCCGCTATCGCGAGCGTTCTTCTGTTCGTGGGCGCAGCGGGCCGGGGGGCGTCTGCAGGTCGCGCAGGTCAGCTTGCCGTAGAAGGTCGACGGCGCGAGGTGCCGGACTTCCACGAGACTGCCGGTGGCGTCGATCTCGGTGTGGCCGGGAAACAACAGGCCGTCACGGCCGGTGACGTAGGTCTGGAGGTGTTTGCGAAGTGTCGGCATGACCGCGGAAGGGATGTGCATGTCGCGGTTGCCAGCCTCGGATTTCGGTCCCTTGATGTGGACCCCGTTGACCCTCGACCTGGAGACCGAACGGCGCACGCGGAGCGTGCTTGCGCGCAGGTTGATGTCGCTGCGGCGTAGCTCGGCGATCTCGGAGTACCGCAGCCCGGTCCACAGTCCGAGGAGGATGAGGAGCCGCCACTGGGGCCGAATAGTCGCCAGGATGATCTCGAGCTCGTTGCTGTTGACCAGCTCGACGCGCTTCTTACTCGGCAGGGATCCACCGCCCCGGACGGCGAAGGGGTTCACCTTCCCGACCAAGGGGCCGTGGGCGCCGGTGGCGGTGTTCATGATCGCTCGACCGAGCGCATAGGCGTGCGCCCGAGTCGTCTCCCCGGTGTCACTCTTGCGACGGCGCTTGGGCCGCAGCTCGTCGTACCAGACGTTAACCATGCCGGGAGCGATCTCGTCGAGGGGCAGTTGCCCGAACGTTGGGTCGAGGTAGTCGCGCAGAAGATCGTGGTAGTGGTCCTGGGTGCGGCTCGCCAGCGGCCTTCCCTTGACCTTCCTTTCGGCGATCCATCGCGCCGCGTACTCGCTGAACGCGGGCAGCTTCGTGGCCTCGGCGGCGATGGTGGCGGCGCGGCGCGCTGCCGGTGTGGCCCAGGTGCCGCTGCTGATCAGCCGGCGCTCGTCGGTCAGCCAGGCTTCCGCGTCCTCGCGGGTATCGAAGGTCGTCGGCGCGTTGTGCAGGGCTGCGTCGGGGCCGGTATAGCGCGCGCGAACACGACCGCTCGGCAGCTTCGTGAGTTGCCCGAAACCGCGCCGTCTGGCCACCCCGAGCTCCCCATTTCGTGTCGGATACGTGTCGGATCGTGTCGGATCGTGTCGGATACGTGTCGGATCAGAGTCGATTTCTGTCCCTTCGCGTCCGCCTCTGTCCGCCCTATAACCGCAGGTCAGAGCCCCATTTCAACATCGCGAGTGCTGGTTGTCCACCACCTTGGCGTAGTGGTTCAAACCCAGTATCGCCCACCAGCACGAAAGGCCCCGGCTGCGAAGACGCAGCCGGGGCCTTTCGCATGCGGCGGAGTATCCCCCCGGTGGCGTCAGGTCCTCGCGACCGTGGTCAGCCAACTCCGGCACCAGATGCTTGCAGCCGCGCTACGCTGCGGTGGACGCACCGTTGGATAGCCAGCGTGTCGCCCCTCCTGGCCAGGAGTCCAACAAGACGCCTGAGCGTTGCTTCGGACCTGGGAGTTGGCCGTGGGACTGCAGCTGAACGAGCGCATGAAGACCGGCAGGTGGCGGACAGTAGGGGCTGCTTGTGTCAGCCTCCTCTTTGCTGCGGGGTGTGGGGCGCAGGCGGGCGTCGAAGCACCCTCGTCGGCGGAGGTGGTTGCGGACGTGCGCTCGGACTTGGCGGCCTGGAGCGGAACGCTCGAGGATCGGCAAGCTGCCGAGGTCGTCACGAGCGCCATGTTGAACAAAGCTCTCGACGACTGCCTCGCGGATCGCGGCTTCGATCGTTTCGACTGGAAAGACTCGATCTTCCCGGTCACTACGCCGAACCTTCTCAACTCGCCGTGGCTCATCGGCCCCGAGGAGAAGCTGTTCTCCGCCGAGATCGAGCTGGCGGCTCGGGCGACGAGGGTGGAGGAGCAACTGAACAATCCCCCTGAGCGACCGGCGGAAGAGGTCCGCGCTGAGGATGAGTGCCTGGCGCCCGGCGTGAGAGACAGCGCCAGCGACAGCGAAGTCGCAGCCGTCACGACACCGGCGGGTCTCGTCGAGCTCGAGGCGACGTGGGGAGAGCACCTGGCCGAGGGCCTCGCTGACCTGGGCGACGTTCGGGAGTTCACCCGTTGCGTGGAGGACCAGAAGTCCCCGGCGTTGAACGGACGTCGCTTGGAGGACCTTGACCTGTTGGCTAACGAGCGCGCCACCAGCTTGGGCCTCGACGATGGCGATCTTCGTGGCCTTCAGGAGTTCCGTGCGTGGGAGCTATCTGTTGTCGAGGCGTTGAGGGCCTGTGTTGAACCGCAGTACGACGATGCGGTGACGCTGCTGGCGGAGCTCTCGACGTCCTTCCATGAACGCCACCGCGCCGAGGTGGAGAACCTCGAGCAACACTGGTCGAAGGTTCGCAAGGACGCGGACGTGCTGGCTGTCGGGCAATAGCCGCGACGCCGTTCACGGCGTCGAGTCCGCACGGGGCGTTGAAGGGTACGACTACCGAAACGGACTACGGTTGCTCGACCTGTGTGGCGTCGACGTGGTGGTGACGGGACCTGATGAACGAAGAGACTGCGGTCATCCGTCTGATCGACAACCTCGAACGACTGGCGGCGCTTGGCCTGCCTGTGTGGAGTGAAGAGCTCACCGACCAGGTCGACCCATTCCTCCACGAGCTCGATGAGCACCTGCGCCGGGACCCGATCGCTTTGGCGGCTGTCCTCGACTACCTCGAGAACCCACGGTCCGAGGTGGTCGCCGACTGGCTGAGGCTCCAGCTCCAGCCCGACCTCAGCCTCGACGAGGACCCGCCGAGGGAGCTTCGCTACGCCGAGGCGACCATACCCACCCAGCCGGCCCTGTTCCTCGCGATCGACGAGGTGACCGTGCAGCCCAAGAGCCTGCGCAAGCTGAAGAAGCCATGGGAGCACGCTGCCGGCTGGTTCTTCGGCCGCCCGCAGAAGTCGCAGGGTCACGACGCATGGCCGGTGGGCAGGGACGGCGGCGCCCTCGACTTCCTCGTGCAGATGGACCTTGGCGCAGCTGCCTCCAGTCTCGCGGGCTTCGGGGCGGTCGGGCTGCCCGCAGACCTCATCATCCAGATCTTCGCCGACCTCGACGTGACCGTCGGGCCGTTGGACCACCGAGTGGTCGCGTTCCCCAGCGGCGCGGGTGGCGACGAACCGCTGAAGCCACCCAGGCGCAGCGACGTCAACGACGCGGACCCCGTACTCATCAACCCCGTCGGGGCACTCACCCTGCCGCCGGTGGACGAACTGAGCGCGGAAAGGGTCGGCGATGATCGGCTGCCCTCCCTCTTGCGCGTCCACGCCGACCGGAGGCCGTACGACCTGAACCTGTTCAGGAACACCAGCCGGGACGACGAGCAGCACCTGGGGTACGTGCCCATGGCCCGCATGGGAGGGTTCCCCGTCCCCGACCTGCGCGTCTGGAAGGCCGAGGCCGAGTCAGCACTGGGCTGCACGGTCAGGGACATCGTCGTGCTGTACGACGGCCCCACGGACCCTGAGCCTGGTCCCGTGCCCGACCCCGACAGAGTGCGCCTCATGGTCCTCATCGACCGAGCACGCTTGCAGGCCCTGAACTTCGACGCGACCTTCGCGCTGGCCCACTAGGCCAGCTGTACTTGATGTTCTGCCCGCGGGGGCGGCTGCACGATCGGATGCCGAACTCCCAGTCGGCCCCGGAGCCCATGCGCAAAGCCAGTGCCCGAATGCAGGGTGCTCCCTGTGTGGGGAGCTGTCAGCCGACGCTGACGCCGACCGATTCGAGTTGATCAGCCGTCGTACCGCCCAACGGGCCCGCGCCCGGCTCAGCTCGGGCAGCAGCAATCACCTTCGCTGCCTCTTCCACGGTCTTCCCGTCGAGCTGCGTGGTCAACAGGGATTCCTGCTGCGGTGCCGCGGTCACCACGCCGTCGACGACTTCCAGGTAGTTGCCGTCGAAGCCCCACGAGTCGATGAAGATGACGGCGGCGAGGTAGGTCTTGCCGACCTCTAGCCGCACACCGTCCTCCGCCCTCATCGGGATCATCTGATCATCGTCGTCGTGATACCAGCCCGGGGCCTGGGCCTCGAAAGACATCGGCGGCTGACCGGCCCCTGCCCGCTTCCAGAGCACGTCGTCGATCCGCACGCTCACCCGACGCCCGGTCATCACCTTCTCCTCCCCCGGGGCGTCGGAAAGAGCACGCTCAGACTCCACGGTGAAGACGACCAAGGTGTCCGACCACGTCACCGCGGCAGACGCTGAGTCGAGCTCGACGAGACTCCCGGCCTCGTACAGGTACACGTCCGACGACGAATCCTCCGACGCCGTACACCCGCTCGTGGCCGCGACAACGAACAGCAACGCGCCAGCAATGATGCGTGACCTCATAGCCGAACAGCCTCTCAACAGATGTACGTGATCCACTTCGTGCGGTGACCGCCCCAGAAGGGGTAGCCGGCACGCTGCGTGTGGGGGTCCTGCATGCAAGCCAGGAGATCCTCGCCGTCCCCACGCAAAGTAGGCGTCTTTGCAGATGAGCGAACGGTCCGGGTCACCGATCCGTGCAGCAGGCCCAGTTTGGCGGGGGGGTTGTCGCTGTATCAGCCGGAGCCGTCCTGGGTAGGAGAGGCTCCGATCGGCTCTACTCGGAGGATCCATGCATCGATCTGGCGGTCTGCAGGAGGATCTCACGCGCGAGTCCGCGGCGGGCCGGCGCGCCGGCGCCCGCCCCACAGGCAGGCGGATCACCGTGCTCGCGCTCGGCGTCGTCGTCGCTCTCGCGGTCGCCCTGTTCCTGGTGCTGCGCGACGACGCCGGCCGCCCGCTCGAGCCCGAGGACGACGCCCGCCTCGTGCTGCGCCTCAACGGCGACCACGGTCTCGTCGACGACGTGGACCCGAACATCCCCCTGGAGAACCCGACCGAGCACCCGATCACGATCACCGATGTCGACCTGGTCGCCGCCCCCGACAGCCCCGGCCAGGTCACCGTCCGAAACTTCCGCCTCGCCGGGCCCGACCGCACCACGCCGTCGCTCTCGGGCGGCCGGCTCGGGGCGAAGGACTACGGGGCGCCGCTGCTCTCCGGCGACGAGGCGGTGATCCCGGCCGGTGCCGCGAACCGGGACTACATCCTGCTGGTCCGGGTGGTCGGTGACCGCAGGACCGACTGGTCAGCCGCGGACGCCGTGCGGATCACGTACGAGTGGAACGGCGAGGAGCACCACGTCGTCTGGGACCGGGTGGTCGTCTACTGCAGCCCCGCCCGGATGGGACGGACCTCCTGCGAGGAGCTGCAGGTCTGAGGGCCGCACGTCGCGCCTCACCAGGGGCGCACCCGCCTCCGGTATGCCGAAGCACCCGATCAGCCCTTCCGGTCGCCAGGTGGGCGCAGGTCCAGGCGCCCGAAGTACGCCGTCAGGCCCGCGGCCGTGGCGATGCCCGACACCAGCAGCGCCGCACGCTCTCGGGCCGACCCCTCGTGCCCGCGGAGCAGGACGACGCCAGCTGCCGCGTTGAGTGCGCTCCAGGTCAGGTTGGGCACGCGCCCCGACAGCCCGATGCCGGGCGGGTCCGCGAACGGCGTGGGGAACGGTCGCCCGAGCGCCCCGGCGACCCCGTGCGGCACCGCGTTGACGAGCAGCGCGCCTGCGGCGGCGCGGGCGAGGGTGCTGCGGACGGTCATCGGGCGCTCCTCGTGGGTAGTTCGGGACCGGATACCCGTCCCGCGTACCCAGCGGCGACCCCGGGTACTGGCCAGGGACCCTACGAGAGGTCAATGGCATGAACAACGACGACGTCGTGTGGATCGTCATCGCAGTGGTGGTCGTCGCGCTGCTCGCGGCGCTCGCCTACGTGCTCCTGAAGCGCAAGAAGGAGCGCGACCGCGCCCTGGCACACGCCCAGGCGGAGCAGCTGCGCAGCGACGCCACCCAGCACCAGCCCGCGGTCCAGCAGTCCGAGCTGGAGGCCCGCAAGGCCGAGGCGGAGGCCGAGCTGCGCCGAGCCGAGGCCGAGCACGCCGAGGTGCAGGCCGCCGAGGCGCGCCAGGCAGCTGCCGCCACCTCCGCCCGACAGGAGGACGTGGTCCGCGAGGCGGACCGCATGGACCCCGCGGTCGACCACCGCTCCAGCGACTACCGCCCCGAGGTCCCCGACGCGCGGCACCGCGAGAACGGCACCACCGCGCCCACCGCCGGCACCGCCCCCACCGAGTCCGCTCCCCCGGCGCCGACCGGCGGAGCCGACGACTACACCGAGGGCTACCGGGACGGCCAGGCCGACACCGACGGTCCCGCCGACGGCGGCTCCGGCGGCAGCCACCGCAGCCCCGGCCCGGCGAGCTGACACTGGTTCACCCAGCGCCGCAAGCCCCCTCGTCGATCACATTCGGCGAGGGGGCTTCCGCATGCGCGGGCCCTCGCCCCGCGGAGCCCAGCTCACCAGGTCCGCCCGGCGCCGCCGCCGCGGCCCTGCGGCACCGCGGCCTCGTCCTGAGCCTCCTGCTGCCGACGGGCGCCTTCCATGGTGCGCTCGGCGAGCCGGTCGGCCTGCGACTCGGTGGGCTCCGCGTCCGGGGGCTTCGACGATCCCTGGCCGTCTCCCAGCTTCTGCTGCAGGCGACCCGTCGCGGCGTCGAGCTGCTCCTGCTCAGACTGTGAGCCCGAATCTCCCTGCTCTGCAGGCTCCCCCGACTCCGCAGGCTCCCCGGAGTCACCGTGGTCCTCATCGGACTGCTGACCGTGCTGGTCCTCCGGACCGTCCTGATCCTGCGGCTCGTCCTCGCCCTCGTTCTCGCCCTCGTCCTCGTCCTCTGCCTGCCCCTGGCTCCCGGCGTCCTGGGCGTCGTCCGCCTCGTGCTCGCCCTCTCCCTCCCCGCCGTCCGGCGACTCGGTCGAGCAGCCAGTGGCGCCGCTCAGGAGGTGCTGCGCCGCGCGGTAGCGCTGGTCCGCGCCGGCGTTGTCACCGGCGCTCGTGAGCTCGTCGCCGAACGACTCGAGCGCGAGCGCGTGGTTGAGGACCACCCGACACACCGCGTGGTCCGGGGCGAGGCTGCCGGCGAGCTCGAACCAGTCCGCCGCGCTCTGCCACTCGTGGCGCCCGTAGGCCGCCACGCCGCTGTTGTACGGCGCGACCCACCGCTCCAGGAGATCGACCCGCTCGGTGAGGGCGAACCACCGACCCGCCGCCACGTGATCCCCCGAGCGCCAGGCCCGCTCGCCCAGGTGCTGCGCGCCGAGCTTCACCATCACCTGGAGCGCCACCGCCCCCAGCACCACGACACCCACGATCGCCCCCGCGATCGCCCGGCGCCGTCGCCGGCTGCGTACCGGGTCGGTCCACGTCATCGCTGTTCCGCCTTCGCTGCTCGAGATCCCCACACGGCCACCGCCAACAGATGGAGGAGGAAAGGCACCGCCGCCAGAGCCAGCACCCAGTAGTGCTCCTCGCCCGGCTGCAGCTCGACCCGGGCGCTGGTGGTGCCGCGGGTCAGGGTCGGCAGCGACGCCGGACCGGTGCGGTGCAGGTACTGCCCGCCCAGCTCCTCGGCGATCCGCGACAGCGCGGCGCCATCGATGCGCGACACCTGCTCCTCGCCCTCGATCTCGACCAGCTGCTGCTCCCCGGGGGCCACCGGCATCGCGCCGCCCTCGGCGGTTCCGTAGCCGAGCACCAGCGAGCCGGTCAGGCCCTCGCGCAGCGACCCGAAGGATCCGGGTGCGCCGTCCTGGGTCTGCTCGCCGTCCCCGGCGTACACCAGGTAGCGCTGGTGCTCCGGGTGCTCCGCGCTGGCGGACCTCAGCACCTGCTCGGCCAGCTCGACGGCGACCGAGATGTCCGATCCCGTGGCCTTCGCCGACGGGCGCCAGCCCACGGTCCGCAGGTACGTCGAGACCGCCGTCGCATCGGTCGTGAACGGCACCGCCACCCGCGCCACGTCGTCGAAGACGATCACCGTCGTGTTGGCCCCGGCTGTCTGCTGCACGAGCTCGGCGAGGTCCTCCCCCGCCGCCTCGATCCGCGCGCGCCCCGCAGGGCCGTCCAGCGCCCCCATCGACGCCGTCCGGTCCACGAGCAGGACCAGGTCGGTCGTGCTCGGCACCGGCACCTCGACCTCGTGCAGGCCGGTCGGTCGCAGACCGATGCCCACCGCCAGCAGCGCGAGGACCACCCGGGCGGCGAGCGCGCCGCGCTGCATGCCCGAGGAGGAGCGCCAGCCCCGTAGCGACCAGCAGGACAGCACCAGCGCCACCGCCGCCAGCACGAGCACCGGCCACACCGGCTGCACGCTCATCCCCGCCTCCTGCTCGTCCAGGCACCCAGCAGGCCGACGACGAGCATCAGGCCGCCCGGCTCCACCCGGTCGAAGCTGTGGTCGCGGGCTGCGGCCAGGATCGCCTTCTTCTCCTGGCGCTCCACGGCGCGCGCGATCACCACCGTGTTGGCGTCGTCGCCGGCGTCCACGGCCAGCACGTCCCCATGCGTGCGCCGGGTCTGGCTGCGCAGCTCGGCGGTGGCCTCGGCCCGGTTGTGGTCCGGTACGACGCCGAACACCATCGCCTCGCTCTGCACCGCCAGCTCCGTGGCCTGGGCCAGGGTGTAGATCGCGTCGCCCGAGACGAGGTTGTCGGTGGCGAGCACGACCGTGCGGGCCCGCTGGTCCTCGGGGCGGTCGAAGTGCTGCACGCAGCTCGCCAGCCCGTCGCCCACCAGCGAGGATCCCGAGCGTGGTGCCTCGGTCCCCGGGACCGGCCCCGCCTCGACTGCGACCCGCGCGTCACGCAGGCCGCGGACCACGAAGTCGTAGTCGTCGGTGAGCGGGAACCCGGTGACCGCGTTGCCGTCGAACATCACGAACCCGATGCGCTCCTCGCTCAGCTCGGCCACCAGCGACAGGTAGGTGTCCAGCACGTCCGTGACCACCGGGGCCATCGAGCCGGAGACATCCATGCACAAGACGACGTCGCGGGTGCGCATCTGCTCGGACTCATCGGAGACCCCGACCAGCCGGGCCGCCATCAGCGCGGCGCCGGCGAGCGCGAGCACCAGGCTCAGCACCTCGAGGCGCCGTGCCCGCACCTCGCGGCGTACCAGCGCGCGGAAGGCCGGCAGCGCCCGCACCCGCTCCAGACCCGCGACCGCGACGCCGTCACCGCGACGGCGCAGCCGGTGCCACCACCACGCCGCGAGCCCCACGGCCATGCCGAGCATCAAGACCAGCGCGCCCACCCACCACTGGATCAGTGCCACGAGGTCACCACCTCGCGGGCGCGGTGGTACGCCGCGGCGAGGTCGACGTCAGCGGTCGGGTCGAAGAGCGCAGGCGCGGTCCAGGCCACGAAGTCGACGGTCGGGGCCAGCCGCGGGTCCTTGACGGCCTGCCGGCGCAGGTCGGGCAGCGTGGCGTAGTCAGCGTCGCCCTCGCCCGCGACACCGACGAAGCGGCGCACCTCGGCGCTGAGCCCGCTCACCGCGGCGCGCGCGGTCACGTCACCGGCCTCGGCCGCAGCCCGCCAGTCGTCGATGCGGGCGAGCGCCTCGGCGCGCACCGCCTCCAGTGGGTCCCCGCCGGCGGGTGCCGCGGTCTCGCGCAGCACCCGCCGGGTGCGCCACACCAGCACGACGATGAGCACCACGCAGACCGCTGCGAGCGCCCACCACCACGAGGAGTAGTCGGCCGGCGGGTTGATCGGGCTGCGTTCAGCGCGCACGACGGGTCCTGTCCATCAGGGTCAGCAGCTCGGTCACGGCTCGGTCCTCGCGCTCCACATGCACGTGCGGCACCCCGAGGCGCGTCAGCACCGCTGCCCGCTGCTCGGCGCGCGCCCGGTCCGCCACCGCCACCTCGGCGGCCAGCGCGGCGCTGCGTGCGGCGAAGTCCGGGAAGCCGCGCCCGGTGCCGACGTCCCGCACCCGCCGGCCGCTGCGTCCCGGCCGAGTCGGGTCGACGTCCGCGAGGGTCACGACCAGCAGCTCGTGCTGGGCCAGCAGCCGGGCGAGACGGGCCTCGAGCTCGTGGTCGCAGGCCACGTCGCCGAGGACGAGCACCATGATCGTGCGCCGGCGTACGACGCCCGCGGCGTAGTCGAGCAGGTCGAGGGTGCGTTGAGGCGGGGAGTCGGTGGCGCTGCTGCGCACCACGAGCTCCAGCATCCGCTCCAGCGGGAGCTCCCGCGTCGTGGGGCGCTGCACAGCGGGCCCGTCCTCGGTCGAGCAGACCAGCCCGACGTAGTCGCCGTGGCTGATCGCGACCCAGCCGACCAGGCCGGCGACGGTGACGGCCACGTCGCGCTTGAGGTCCCCGTCACCGTCCTCCCACGAGGCCAGCGCGGACAGCTCGCGCCCGGTGTCCACGACCAGCAGCACCGTGTGTCTGCGCTCGGCGACGTAGCGCCGGACGAGCAGGTCCCCGTGCCGCGCGGTGGCCAACCAGTCGATGTCCGCGACATCGTCGCCGGGCACATAGGCACGCAGGTCCGCGAAGTCGAGGCTGCGGCCCGACTGCGTCGCGGCGTACTGCCCGTCCAGCAGCCCCGCGACCTTGCGGCGCGCGTGGAGGGTGACCCGCGTCTTGACCTTGGTCAGCAGCGCCATGGCTCAGGGAGTGGGTACGGCGGCGAACACCGCGTCCACGACGTCGTCGGGGCGGACCCGGGCCGCGGCGGCCTCGAAGGTCAGCAGGATGCGGTGGCGCAGCACCGAGTGGCGCAGCGCCACGACGTCCTCGGGCAGCACGTGGCCGCGCCCGGCCAGGACCGCCAGGGCGCGGGCCGCCTGCAGGAACGCGATCGCGCCGCGGGGGCTGGCGCCGTGCTCGAGGTAGCGGGCGGTGTCGGTGGGCAGGAACTGGTCGGGATGGCGCGTCACGTTGACGATCTCGACGATGTAGCGGCGCACCGACTCCGCGACGTGCACCCGGTCGGCGACCCCTTGCAGGAACTCCACGTCCGCCAGCGTGGCCACGGGGGCGGACGCGGGGGCCTGCAAGGTGCCGTCCGCGATCCGGCTCAGCACGAGCGACTCCTCCTCCGGCGAGGGGTAGTCGAGGACCTCCTTGAGCAGGAAGCGGTCCATCTGCGCCTGCGGCAGGACGTAGGTGCCCTCCTCGTCGATGGGGTTCTGGGTGGCGAGCACCAGGAACGGGCGGGGCAGCCGATGGGTGCGCCCGCCGATCGTGGTCTGGCGCTCCTGCATCGCCTCGAGCATCGCCGACTGCGTCTTCGCCGAGGACCGGTTGATCTCGTCGAGGAGCACGAAGTTGGCGTGCACCGGGCCCAGCTGGGTGCTGAACGTGGTCGTCGCGGGGTCGTAGACCTGGGTGCCGATGATGTCGGCCGGCAGCAGGTCCGGGGTGCACTGGATGCGGGAGAACCGCGCGTCCACCGAGGAGGCGAGCACCTGGGCCGACAGCGTCTTCGCGAGCCCGGGCACCGACTCCATCAGCAGGTGGCCGCGCGCCATCATCGTCACCAGCAGGCTGCGCAGCAGCCCGCGCTGGCCGACCACGGTCGCCGTGAACGCCCGCTCGATGTCGCCGGTCACGCGGGCGGCCTCGTCGAGCTCCCCCCTCGTCAGCGTCGGCAGCGAGCCCAGGGTCGGTGTCGTCAGGGGGGTCATCTGGTTCCTTCGTTCCACAGTCGGTCAAGGCGGGCACGGTCCCCGCGGCGCTCGAGCGCCGCGGGCCGCACCTGGTCGGTCTGCTGGGTGGTGGTGACCCGCAGGTCACCCGGGATCGGACGCAACGCCACGATCAGCGGGCGGCCCACGAGGAGCAGCACCACCGCCGTGGTGACGCCACGGGTCAGGTCGAGGGCGATCGAGGTGTCGAGGGTGTAGGCCCACAGCCGCTCGAGCACCTGGGACGGCGGCAGCCCGGGATGGAAGTGACTGGTGCTCGACCCGGTCTCCTGCGCCCACCCCATGAGGTTGAGCAGCACCCCGCTGCCGACCCCCGCGGCCAGGGCGACGGGGAGCGCGGCGAGCCAGGCCGCGGTCGGGCGCAGCCGCACCAGCAGTCCCCCGCTCAGGCCGACCAGCCCCCACACCACCGCCTGGCTGGGCAGCGTCTCGGCGGGTACGGCGACCAGCACGGTCGAGGCGAGCGCCGACGCGGCACCGGTGAGGAACCCCGCCGGGGCGCCCAGCGCGACCCCCGCCAGCAACGGGAGCACGTGGACCAGCTCCACCCCGGAGGACGACGGGCTCAGCACCGCGCGGAGCACGCAGTTCGCGAGCACCACGCCCGCGATCGGCGCCAGCACGTCGTGACGTCCCCCCGCGTCGCGCCAGATCGTGGCGGCCAGCAGCGCCAGCCCGCACACCAACGCCCCGAGCACCCACGGCGCCTCGGCGCGCAGCTGCTCGCGGGAGGGGTGGGTGAGGGAGTCCCACACCGGCCACCCGATCCAGGCCAGGCCGAGCAGCGCCAGGACAGCGATCGTCAACGTCGAGCGCCACCCGGCGCCGGCTCCGACGGTGCGCCACCTGCTCCTGGCCCGGCGGCTCGCCCGGGGCTGCGTCGCGGGGCTCGTGGCGGAGCTCATCGCGGGGCTCCCAGCACGTCGCGCACCCGCAGCGCACGGGCTCCGGCGCGCCGCAGCACCGGCGCCACGGGCAGCCGGTCCGCGACCACGACCGGGGTCCCGTCGGCGACCTGCCCGCCAGGGCCGAGCACCAGGAGCCGGTGGCAGGCGCGGACCAGCAGCTCGGGGTCCCGGCTGAGCAGCACGGAGGTGCCGCGCGGCTCGTCGGCGAGCAGGCCCGCCAGCCGGCGGCGCGCTCCGGCGTCCAGCCCGGCGTCGGGGTGCACGAGCAGGTTCGGGCCGCTGGCCAGCGTGGACAGCGCCCAGCGCAACGCGGCACGCTCGCCGTCGGAGTGCTGCGTGGTCGTGCGCGCGGGGTCGAGGGACACCAGCCGGCCCGCGAGCGCGAGGACCCCCTCGGCGGTGGTCGCGTGCCGTTTCGCCCACAGGCGGGCTATCCGGCCCACCGGTACGCCGCGAGGCAGCACGAGCGGGTGCGGCAGGCGGGTGCCGTGGCCGGCGAGGGCGGCAAGGCGCCGGGCCACGTCCAGGGCACGCGGCTCCTGGCCCGCCGCGGCCACCACGCCCAGGGTCTCGAGGTGGTGCACCCGGACCTCGTGCGGGAGCCCGGTCCGGTCGGTGGGTGCCGCGACGAGCAGCTCGCCGACCGGGCTCCGGCGGGCCGCCGTACGCGGACTGGCCGAGGCCACCTCGCGCCGAGTGCCCAGCCGGGCCAGGTCTGCCCACTCCTCCCGCGGCAGGCCCAGCGCCCGTGCCAGCGCCAGCTGCGGTGGGGCCGGCAGCGTGCGCGGCATCCAGCTCTGCGCCGCGCTGGCGATCGCGCCGCCGGGGACCAGCTCGACGACGCGGTCGGCCAGGGCGACGGCGTCCTCGAGCACGTGCTCGGCCCACAGCACGTGGGTTCCCCGGTCGGCGAGGCGCCGCAACGCCGCTGACACGGCCGCGCGGTGGGTGGCGTGCAGCCGGCTCAGCGGCTGGTCCACGAGCGCGACCTCGGCCCGCGGGTGGCCGGTGACCCAGGCGACGCCGAGCGCCGCACGGCGCGAGGCGTCGAGCGAGCGCGCCGGCGTCTCCAGCAGGTCCTCGAGGCCGAGCTCGGCGACCAGCTCCTGGTCGGGACGGGAGCCGAGCAGCTCGTGCACCGCGCGGTCCGGCAGCTCGGTGCCGGGCAGCGCCTCGACGAGCGCGCCCGGCTCCCGGCGACCGGGGAGGTCGCCGCGGACCAGTGCGCCCGCCGGCAGGCGACCGGCGATCGCGCGCAGGACGGTCGTCGTGCCGCAGCCGCTCACCCCGGTCAGGAGCGTGAGGCCCTCGACCTCGAGGCTCACCTCGGACACCGCGAGACCTCGCCCGGGCAGCCACACCGAGAGACCGCCGACCTGCACGCTCATGCGGACCTCCGGGTCGGCAGCGCCACGGCGGGCAGGACGAGGACCGCCGCAGCGACCACGACGGGGTCGCGGCCGGGTACGGCGTACACGGCGAGGAGCAGCCCGAGCGCTGCCACAGCGGGGGCGAGCGCCGGGCCGGACAGGCGCGGCAGGCCGGTGCGCGCCAGCACGGCACCGCCGAGGAGCGCGACGATCAGGGCGAGGGCGCCGAGCTCGGCGCCGGTCCGGTCGCCGGGGACGACGGCCGCGGCGAGCACTGCGCAGGCCAGCAGGGCCGCGCCGACCACCCGGACTCCGGCGTGCCAGGCCGGCTCCACCCGGGTGCCGGAGGTGCTGGTCCACGCCCGGGCGGCGTCGCGGGCCCGGTCGCACAGGTCCGCGACGCCGGCGGCCGGGAGGTCGAGCCCGTGGGCGCGCAGCGCGATCCGGTCCGCACGCCGGGCCGCGCAGGCCTCCCCCAGGAAGACCACCGGGGCGAGCACCGCGGCGCCGCGACCGGCCACCAGGTCCAGGAGCCGCTGCCACTCCGCCGCGGGCACGGCGCGCTGCAGCAGGCCCAGCACGGCGAGCAGGGCGGCGCCGATCAGGGCCTCACGCAGCGCCGCAACGAGCCGGCCGGTCGTGACCGCACCCCCGAAGGAGCCCCCGGTCTCGGGAGTCCAGCTCGGCAGCACCCAGAGCACGTCCCCTCCGGGGACGCCGCGGTCCAGGAGCACGCCGAGGACGAACCACAGCGCCACCAGCACCAGGCAGGCGCCGACGACGAGGGCACCGGTGCCCCGGCGTTCCGCCCCGACCAGCCACCAGGTGGCGGCCACGCAGGCCAGCAGCGATGCCGGCACCCACCAGCCGGCGTACGACTGCACGGCGAGGTAGGTCGCGACCGCCCAGCACAGCCAGGCGACCGCGGTGGTCGGGAACCTCATCCCCGCCTCCGACGCAGTACGCCGAGGGTCGCGACCAGGGCGGCGACGCCGAGCAGCGCCGACGCGTCGCGGACGGTGTCGACCCGGTGCCCGACCGGGCCACCCGCGCCGACGACGTCGGCCGCCGCGTCGGGGACGTCGAGGTTGCGCGACCGGGGGCGCGGCGCGGGGGTGCCGCTGGCGCCTGCGCCGTGGGTGAGCGCGCCTCGCACCCGGGAGCCGACCGGTGGGAAGGCCTCGACGGGCGCGGGAGCCTCGGGCGTCCCGGACGCGGCGGGGACGACGCGCCAGTGGGCCACGGGCGTGCCGGTGCGCAGGTTGACCAGACGGAAGCGGTGCGTGGTGGGAGTGAGTCCGCGCGGCACCTCGTACCCGACGCGGCACGGCACCCCGGTGCCGCACGGCTGCGTCGTGGTCGTGCCGGTCGAGTGCCAGGCGCTGCCGTCGGCGTGCTCGACGTCGAAGGTGGTCCCGGGCACCGTCGCCTCCAGCAGCAGGGTCAGCTCCTGTCCGACCGGCTTGCGCCGCGCGAACCCGTCGCCGCGGACGATCGGGGTGCGGGCGGCCAGCCGGGTCCAGGTGCCGAGCACCTGGGCGAGGTCGCTCTGGGTGGTGTCGGCCAGGGTGAGCAGGACCGGCCCACCGGCCCGGCCGTCCGCGAGCAGCGGGAGCGTGAGGTCGGCGGCGCCGAACCCGTGGTCGTCGGTGCGGATCTCCACGGTCGGGCCGAGCGGGCGCAGCCGGGCGCGGCCGGTGGCGGCGTCCAGGGTGACGCGCTGGGCCTGGACCCGAACCCGAACCCGTGGGTTGCCGGTCACGGCCACCTCGTGGGTGGCGCCCTCGATCCACGACACCGGTGCCTGGACCGAGCAGGGCACCGACGAGGAGGCGCAGAGGGCACGGGTCTCGGAGCTCGCGGCGGCGTGGGCCGGCGGCGCACCCAGGGTCGCGAGGGCGAGTGCCGCGGCGGTGGTCGCCAGCAGGTGTCGTCCGGTCGGGCTCACAGGGTCTCTCCCTCGGCGAGCCGGGTGGTGCGCCGCCGCTGCGCCCACCACCACCCGAGCGGGGCGAGCAGGAGCAGCGCACCGAGCAGGGCCATGGCGCCGGACACGCCCTGGCTGGCCGCGCCGGTGGCGGCGCTCGGCTCCCCGATCTCCTCCTCGCCCCACACCGCGTCGGCCGGGCCGGAGGCACCCGCAGCCGGCGGAGCGCTGGGACGGGCGGACGCCTGGGCGCCGGGCCGGGCGGACCCTTGGGCGCCGGGCTGGGCTGACTGTGGCGCAGTCGGCTGACCAGTCGGACTGGCGGCGGGTGCTGCGGGCGCCGGGGTGCCCGGCGCGACCGGGGGCACCGGAGCGGTGCTCGGCGCGGGCGTCGCCGGCCCGGCGGGGCCTGCGGGCTGATCGGTGGACGGCGTGGACGGCGTGGCCGGTGCCTCGGGGCCACCGGAGCCACCGGGTGCCCCGGGGGCGTCGGGCACGCCGGGCGCGAGGCCGGGGTCGAACTGGGCGCCGCGGTCCTCCGCCTCGCCGTGCTCGGAGGGGACCACCGTCCACTGCGCGTAGGCCGGGTCGCTGATCGGGCGGTCCTGGCCGCCGCCGAAGTTCAGGTGGTGGTTGACCCGGAACTGGTAGCGCCGGCCGGGGGTCAGGGTGCCGGGCACCGTGTAGTGCAGGTGCGCGATCTCCCCGGAGGTGTTGCTCAGCCGGGTGGCCCGGTCGAACCCGTGCCCGGGGACCGCCACCCACTCGCCCGCGTCGTCGAGGTACTCGACCCAGTAGCCGACCCCCATGACGTGGCCGACGACGTGCAGGTCGAGCTCGACGCCGGCCGGCTTGTGCTCGGCGTACCCGTCCCCGAGCAGCTTGGGGGTGCGTCCGCCGAACTGCACCACCTGCCCCAGACGGGAGCGCAGGTCGATCGAGGTGTCGTCGGCGAGACCGACGAAGCCCCACCCACCGGGCACGTCCGAGGTGGTGCGCGGCACCAGCTTCACGTGGTCGAGGCGGCCGTACCCGGGGCGCGACTCCCGGGTCCGCCCGCCCAGCCGCGCGCCGCTGGGGACCAGGCCCGTGATGGCGCCGTCGGAGTTGAACTCGATCACATAGAACTGCAGCGCCACGTCGACGCCAGGATTGCCGACCACGTCGGTGGCGAGGATCTGGTCGTACGCCGCCAGGGTGCTCTGGGTGGTGATCCGGCACGGCTCGGCGAACCCGTCGCACAGCCGGTGCTGGGTGGGCCCCTCGGCCTGGGCCACCCCGACGGTGGCCGTGACCGAGGTGACGGCGACCGCGGCGAGCAGCAGGCTCGCGAGCGGCGCGCCGAGCGGACGGCGGCGCGTCGGCGTACGCCCGGAGGACGCCGGGCAGGCGGGACGGCGAGGCATCGGGCCCTTCCTGGGTACGGCAAGGCAGGGTGGCCCGATCGACCTCCGTGCCCGCGCTTGTGCGACGACGGGTGACGGTCATGGCCCAGGAGTTCCCGACTTGCTGGTCTCGCCAGCTCACGGTTGCGCAACAGCGCCGGATTCACACCGGCTTCCTCGCTCAGGGCCACGTTCAACTCAGTGACGACCGGATCGTGGCACACCCGTCCGAGGATCCCCGACAGCACCCCCACCCCGCCGGTCCGCGGTGACGCAGCCCACGCGACGGCGATTTCCGCGGCGGCGGCAGGCGTGCGCTAGCGTCCGGTCCCGGTACGTCGAAGGGGAAGCCGGTGCGAATCCGGCGCTGACCCGCAACCGTGACAGGCCCCGGTGAGACCCGGTCCTGAAGTCGGAGCACCTTCCGCGTCACCGTGACCAATCCACGCTGTCGAGGACTGCAGCAGGTCGCCGGCATCGCTGTCGGCTCCCCCTGCGCCGGGACCGGAGAAACCATGAAGACCCGAGGCGCGGTGCTGGCGAGTGCCGGCACTCTCCTGATCACCGCACTGACCACTGGGGCGGCCCCCGCCCACGCCGCCGACTGGCGCACCGGATGGTGCGTCGAGGACGAGGGCCTGAGCGTCGTCGTCGACTTCGGCGCCTCGACCGCCGCCACGGTCCCCACCGAGGGCTGGCTCGTGCGCTGCCTCGTCGGCGGCGAGATCCAGGCGGACGGCCAGGGCACCCGCGTGGCCGCCCTGCGGGCCGTCGGCCTCGGCGTCGACGCGGACCGCGGCGGGTACGTCACCGCCATCGACGGGGTGGAGGAGTTCGACCCCGACGGCTGGTGGTTCTTCTCGGGCGCCACCGTCGGCGGGCCGTGGGACACCGCCTACCACGACATCGTCAGCGACGGCCCGAACCTCAACAAGGCCCTCGGCGCCCGGCTCGTCGGTGACAACTGGGTCAGCGTCCCCCGCCCCGCCCCGCAGTTCGGCCAGCCCGAGCCCGACCCCGAGCCGCAGCCGGACCCGGCGGTCGCTGGCTCCACGCCGCTGGTCACCGGCCGCGCCCAGGTCGGCGTACGGCTCACCGCGGACGCGGGGTCCTGGAGCGCCGGCGCCTCGCTGGGCTACCAGTGGCTGCGCGGCAACCAACCCATCGTGGGCGCCACCCGCGCCAGCCACGTCGTCACCGCCGCCGACCGCGGGAGGCGCCTGCGCGTGCGCGTCACCGGCACACTCGCCGGCTACACCACGACCGTGCTCGTCTCAGCACCGACGGCGAACGTCGCCGCGGGAAGCCTCACGAGCGCCAAGCCGAAGATCACCGGACGGGCCAAGGTCGGCCAGCGGCTCCAGGCCAAGCCCGGTGCCTGGGGCCCCGGCACGGTGCGGTTCACCTATCGCTGGCTGCGCAACGGCAAGCCCCTCGCCGCCACCTCCCGGAACTACCGGCTACGTCCGGCGGACCGCGGCACGAGGATCACGGTGCGCGTGACCGGCAGGAAGGCGGGGTACGTCGCGGTCACCCGGGCGTCGGCGAAGTCGGTGCGCGTCAAGGGGTAGCGCACACCTGGTCGCCGCATCCGCATCCGGGACCGGGAGTGCCGCGCGGACGGTTGCACGATCCCTGCCACGTGGTGCGAAGCGCATCATCGACAACCGTGGTCAGCGGGCGGCAAGACCGATCTCGACAACGGAATGCTGCTCTGCTCGCATCATCACCATCTGATCCACGACGACCGCTACCTCCACCAACGGATGCCGAACGGCGACCTCCGCTTCGTACGGCGGACGTAGGCCGACCCACACCCCGCTAGCGCCGGAGGTCCGGGTCGAGCGGGCGCGCGAGGGGCTCGGGGTGGGCGCGACACCACCTGGCGACCGCGTGTTCCAGGCGGTCCCAGACCTGCTCGTCGAGCACCGGGCTCGTGGCGTGCCCGACCGCCTCCAGGTCCTCGGCGAGCAGCCGGAGCTCCTGTGCGGTGAACAGGGTCGGGTCGAGCAGCAGAGAGCGCAGGTGGTCACGCAGTCGCAGGTGCTGCTCGTCGAAGTTGATGTTGCCGTTGCGGGTCGCCTCGTCCTCGAGCTTGGCCAGGCAACGCAGCAGCTCGCCCTGCTCCACGCTGGACTGCCCGGACGCGGGCACGTGCGCACGCCATATCCCCCGCAACAGCTCACGGTCGTCGTCGCTCATGGCGTCACCCTAGGGGCCCTCGACGCAGCGGTGAGGACACCACAGCCGGCTGGTCAGCCGACCGGCGGGCCTGCCCGACGGGGAGCCGACGGCCTCGCCGTCACTCCTCGGTGAACACCTTGCGCAGCGCGGACTCCTGCTCAGACGAGAGGTTGGTGAACAGCAGCTGGGCGGGCTTGTGCCCGGCGAAGGCCCCGTGCACCTTGTCCACGACGGCGTCGGAGGTCATGACGAAGAGCGCGGAGGTGCCGGGCGTGACCTGGTCGCGCACCTGGGCGATGAAGTCGTCGTCGATCCCCACGTCGGTCAGCGAGCCGGCGAGCGCCCCGGTGGCCGCGCCGACCGCGGCGCCGAGCAGCGGGACGAAGAAGATCAGCCCGAAAAGCATCCCCCAGAAGGCCCCACCGAGTGCCCCGATGCCGGTCATGTCGTTGCTCTGGTGGGTCTTGGGCCGCTTCTTCCCCTCCTCCCACGACACGGTGGCGGAGTCCAGGACGTTCACGACGTTCGCCCGCGCCAGCTCCGACAGGGTCGCGGCGGCCTCGTCGGCGCCTCGGGGGTCATCGAACTTCCACACGGTCAAGGTGGGCTGGGCCATCGGTGCGCTCCTTGCTTGAGCGGACTCGACGACCGGCAGGCCGACGAGACGTGCTCTTCCACCGTGCGGCCCGGCCAGCCGAGGGTCCTCACCCGTCCGAGTGAATCGAGGCGTCGCTCAGCGCTCCTCCTGCGCGACCTGCTCCTCGAGCAGCGCCCGCGCGTGCCCGCTGTCCTCCTCCTGGTCCAGCCCGCGGCGGAAGCTGTCGAGCTTCTCCCGACCACCGGGGAACGGCGGCAGCAGCGGTACGTCGCGGTCGACGAGCGCCTCGAGGACCACCGGGCGATCCGCCGCGAGCGCCCGCTCCCAGGCGGCGTCCACGTCCTCGGGCCGGTCGATCAGAATGCCGGTGAGCCCGAGCAGCTCGGCGTACCGCGCATAGGGGAACGCCGGCAGCGACTGGCTGGCGTCGTACCGCGGGTCGCCCTCGGTCTCCCGCTGCTCCCAGGTGACCTCGGCGAGGTCGCCGTTGTGCAGGACCAGGACCACGAACCGCGGGTCCGCCCAGTCGCGCCACCGGTGCGCGACGGTGATGAGCTCGGCGATGCCGTTCATCTGCATCGCGCCATCCCCGACCAGCGCGACGAGCGGCCGGTCGGGCGCGGCCAGCTTGGCCGCCAGCCCGTAGGGCAGCCCGGAGCCCATCGAGGCGAGCGTCGAGGACAGGTGCGCAGGTACGCCGGGCGGGAGCCGGAGGTGCCGGGCATACCAGTAGACCACCGAGCCGACGTCCACGCTGACCAGCGCGTCACCGGGCAGGTGGGCGGACAGGGCACGCACGACGAGCTCGGGGCTGAGCGGGTCCGCGGCCTGCTCGGACCGCTCCTGGGCCAGCGTGTGCCAGCGCTCGACCTGCGCCTCGACCTGCGTGCGCCACGTCGTGTCGCGACGCTCCTCGAGCAGCGGGAGCAGCGCACGCAACGTCTCCGCTGTGTCGCCCACCAGCCCGACCTCGACCGGGTAGCGGTTGCCGAGGTGGCGTCCGTCGATGTCGATCTGCACGGCGCGCGCCTGTCCGGGGGCGGGATAGAACTCGGTCCACGGGTCGTTGCTGCCGACGATCAGCAGCGTGTCGCACTGGTCGTAGAGCCACCCCGAGGCGGTGGTGCCGAGGTGGCCCATCACCCCGCAGCTGTACGGCAGGGACTCATCCCAGTGCGGCTTGCCCAGCAGGCTGGTGCTCACCCCGGCGCCGAGCCGCTCGGCGACCTCCGCGACGAGGTCGCCGGCGTCGCGCGCCCCCTGGCCGACCAGCAGCGCCACCCGGTCCCCCGCGTTGAGCACCGTTGCGGCCTCGGCGAGGTCGTCGTCGGTGGGCAGCACCCGCGGCGGGCGCCACTGCGGGGCGGTCGGCACGACGCCGTGCTCGTGCGGCGGCACCGCCGGAGCGGGCGCCACCTGCACGTCGTGCGGCAGCACCACGACGCACGGCGACCGGGTCGCCAGCGCCGTGCGGAACGCCCGGTCGATGACCATCGCGGCCTGCTCGGGCGCCAGGACCGCCTGGACGTACTGCGCGGCGACGTCCTTGAAGAGCCCGGTGAGGTCGATCTCCTGCTGGTACTCCGCCCCCAGCGCAGTCGTCGGTTGCTGACCCACGATCGCGACGAGCGGCTGGTGGTCGAGCTTGGCGTCGTACAGCCCGTTGAGCAGGTGCACCGCGCCCGGGCCCTGGGTGCTCACCACGACCCCGACCTCGCCGGTGTACTTCACGTGCCCGACCGCCATCAGCGCGGCGTTCTCCTCGTGCCGCGCCTGCACGAACGCGGGGTCGCCCCCGGCGCGGCGCAGCGCCCCCATCAGCCCGTTGATGCCGTCGCCGGAGTAGCCGAAGACGCGGTGCACGCCCCATGCCAGCAGGCGCTCGACCACCAGATCGGCGACCAGCCGCTCCTCACCCATGTCTTCTCCCTCGTCGGTACGTCGCTACGTCGGTCCGTCTGTCTCAGTCGTCGCGCAGGCGCGCGTAGGCGTGCTGGAGGAAGTCCGAGGCCCCGACGATCGAGAACGTCGCCGCCCAGGCCCGCGCGGCGCGCGGCGCGAGCGCGAGGCCCGCGACGTAGGCGCCGCCGATCCAGGGACCCAGGCAGAACGGGCACAGCAGCAGCTCGCCGACCGTGTGGCGGTGCCCCTCCCGGGGGCGTTCGTCGACCTCGGCGGACCCTGCCTCGCCCTCGAAGACGGTGAACGGCGCGCGCAGCGGCGTGGCCACCCCCTCCTTGGCGATGATCCGGGCGAACTTGTGGGTGGCGATCGCCCCGAGCACGAGATCACCGACCGCGTAGTGGTCCGGCGCCCGCCCGGTACGCCGTGCCACCAGCGCGGCGAGCGTCGCCGCCCCGGCGTACGTCGTCATCGCGGCGGCGTACCCGGCCTGGCGCTGCGGCTCGTGCGGGCTCTGCGACGGCTCCGGCTCGTTCTCCCCCGAGGCCGGCCGGCCCTCGAGCGCGGTCTCGATCCTCATCGGCGCGCCCCCCGGACCCTGCGGACCAGGCGATACCCGGCCACCCCGGCGAGCACCCACGGCCCCGCCACCACGACCGGGTCGAGCGCGTGGTGCACGACGTCGGCGCGCCCGTGGCCCAGACGCGAGGAGAGGCCGTGGCGGCGCCGCTCGGAGAGCACCCCCGTCTCGGCGAGCAGGTTGTCGGGCCGGGCCCGCAGCGCCGAGGAGACGAAGCTCTCGGCGACGTCGAGCCGGTCGGCCGCGAGGAGCAGCAGCCAGTGCGCGGCGCGTGCCTCGCTGTAGCGCCGGTAGGCGACGCGCCGCAGCAGCCCCGAGGCTCCCCGCAGCGGCTGCGCGGTGCCGAAGACCGGTGTCACGAAGGCGTGCTCGATGGACCGCTCACGACCCTCGCCCCCGGGCTGGCGCTCGGGGAACGTCCAGTGGGCCCCGGTCGCGGCCGGGTCGTAGACCTCCTGCGGGACCGAGGGCCGGTCCGCGAGGTCGAGGTCGGCGCCCCAGCCCGGGATCCGCGCCCGCAACTCCTCGGCGGACTCCGCGAGCGGCGGCTTGTGCCGGGCGTAGGTGTACTGCGTCATCAGCTCGGCCACGGTCTGCTCCGAGCCGTCGTCGGTCTGCTGGGACATGGAGAGCCTCTCTCAGGCCGCCGGCACGACGACGGGCTTGATGATCCCGTCGAGCTTGGCGGAGAACGTGTGGTAGCCCGGCGATGTGCTCGAGGGGGAAACGGTGGGTGATGAGCTCGCTGGGGCGCAGGTGGCCGTTGCGGATGTGCTCGAAGAGCCGCGGCCACTGCCGCTTGACCGGGCGGCACTGGTTCATCCGCAGGGTGAGCCCCTTGTTGAGCGCGTCGCCGAACTTCACCGCGCTGAAGATCGGGCCGTAGGCGCCCATCACCGAGATGGTGCCGCCCTTGCGGACGCCGTCGATGGCCCAGTTCAGCGCCACCGGCGAGCCGCCCTGGAGCTTGAGCTTGGCCGAGGTGATGTGCATGAGCAGGTTGCCGTCGGCCTCGGCGCCGACCGCGTCGATGGCGACGTCGGCGCCCAGGAAGCCGGTGATCCGCTTGAGATGCACCACGACGTCACGGTGCTCGGCGAAGTTGATGGTCTCGGCGTGGGCGAAGGTGCGGGCCTTCTCCAGGCGGTAGTCGAGGTGGTCGACGACGAGGACCCGCCCGGCCCCCATCAGCCAGGCCGACTGCGCGGCGTACAGCCCCACGGGGCCGGCGCCGAACACGACCACGGTGTCGCCCTCGCGGATGCCGCCGAGCTGGGCGCCGAAGTAGCCGGTGGCCAGCGCGTCGGTGCACATCAAGGCGTCCTCATCCGACATCCACGCCGGGATCAGCGCCGGTCCGACGTCGGCGAACGGCACCCGGACGTACTCGGCCTGGCCGCCGTCGTAGCCACCGCAGGTGTGGGAGTAGCCGTAGATGCCGCCCACCGCTGTCGCGTTGGCGTTGACGTTGTGGCAGTTGGAGTAGAGCCCGCGCGCGCAGAAGAAGCAGGACCCGCAGTAGATGTTGAACGGCACCATCACCCGGTCGCCGACCTTGAGGTTCTGCACGTCCGGACCGACCTCGTCGACGACCCCGATGAACTCGTGGCCGAAGGTGTGACCGACCCGGGTGTCCGGCATCATCCCGTGGAACAGGTGCAGGTCGGAGCCGCAGATCGCGGCGAGCGTCACCTTGATGATCGCGTCGCCGGGGTGCTCGATCCGAGGCCTGTCCTTCTCCTCGACCCGGACCCGGTAGGGCCCCCGGTAGACCATGGCGCGCATCCGTCCTCCTTCGCTCGGCATTCGCGAGCACGCCCCGGTCGGCCTCGCGACCGGTCGGCGTGCCCCGCACCCCACGTGCCCAGTACGCGGCGCGGGGTCACTCCCCCGGACGGGTGGGAACCACCGGTCGCCGGGCGTGCAGCGTGTGCCGGCCGAGCAGGACGAGCAGGATCAGCACGCCCGCGGTCATGCCCAGCGGCGTCCCGGTGAGGGCACAGACGAGCGCGGGCAGCAGGTGCAGACGGGTGGTGAGGGACATGACGGCTCCTTGTCAGAGCAGCAGGAACAGGGCGCTGCCGACCACGAGCGCCGGGATCGTGGTCAGCACGGTGGCCAGCAGCGCGGCGCGGTGCTCGAGGGCCATCAGCGGCAGCAGGGCGTCGCCGTCCTGGCTGACCATGTTGGCCACGAGGGTGGGCAGCGGCATGCCCCCGGCGAGGAAGAGCCCGGTGAAGACGATCTGGATCGCGCAGCCCGGCACCAGGCCGACGAGCGCGCCGACGACCACCCCGGCCAGCCCGAGCACGGGCAGCTGGCTGCCGTCGAAGCCGGTGGTGTGGGAGAGCAGCGACCAGGCGAGGTACGCCGCGGCGACCCACACGGTCACGAACGCGACCTCGTGACCTCCGTGACGCAGCACGTGGGCCATCGACGCCGGACGTGCCTCGCGCAGGTCGTCGTCGGCCAGCCGGCACCCGCCGCGAACGAACGCGAGCACGGCGATTCCGGTGCCGGCCAGACCGAGCACCAGGTAGAGGTTGCTGGGGTGCAGCAGCTGGAAGGTGACCGGCACGCTGACCGTCGCGCCGGCGCCCAACGCCAACCACAGCAGCACCGGAACCACCCCGATCGCGTGCAGGGCGGGCTCGCGGGCGATCAGTCGTGAACCGACGGGCAGGCCCGCCGCCGCGACCCCCGGCACCCCGGCGCCAGCGGCGCTGGGACCGCCCGGGGCCGCTCGCGGCGTGGCGGCGCGATCCCGAGGGCGTCGATCGCGTAGCCGCTCAGCGCGCCGGTGATCAGCAGCAGGACCTTGAGCTGGAGCGTGAGCAGCGGCTCCGCGGCGAGGAGCACCCAGGTCGCATCGCCCATCGTGGCGACCAGCGCCGCGACGACCGCGCCGTACGACACGGCGCCGCGGGCGTAGGCCGCCACCACCAGGATCGCCCCGCCGCAGCCCGGCGGCATCGTGAGCAGCGCGGCGACCAGCGGCGCGAGGCGCCGATAGCGGACCACGAGCTCGTCGAGGCGGCCGCCCCAGCGGTAGTGCGCCCAGCCGAACGGCGCGACCAGCAGTGCGACGAACACGCCGACCTGCATGAACGCGTCGGCCAGCGGCCGCAGGACGATGTCGACCATGAGGGTGCTCCTCGCGCTACCAGCTCAGCGGCTCAGTCGTCCGGGGTGAGCGCGTCCTTGGCCTTGGAGAACAGGTTCCCTGCTCCCTGCGCGTAGGCGCCGCCTGCGTTGCCGGGCTTCCCGGGCCCCTTCGAGCCGTCGTACGTCGCGAACAGGAGCGGGTCGGGCGCCGGGATCTCCTGGATGTCGTCGGCCAGCGGGCGGCCCTGCTCGAAGGAGATCTGCTGCTCACCGACCAGCGTGGCGCCCTGGGCCCAGCGGCCCTCGTGCGCCGTCGAGTCGTCGTGGAAGCTGTAGAACGTCCGCGCCGGCTCGGTCTTCTCCTCGTCCTTGAGGGAGTCCTCGATCCCGTCGGTGAACCCGTCCTCGATGAGCTGCTCGATGCCGAGCAGCCACTGCTGCTGGTGGAAGGTGTCGCGGGCCAGGTTGAACTGGAGCATGTCCTTCACCCCGGGGTCGTCGGTCATCTGGTAGACCCGCGCGGTCTGCAGGCGGCTCTGCGCCTCCGCGGCGACGTTGTGGCGGAAGTCCGCGAGCAGGTTGCCACTGGCCACGATGTAGCCGCCGTTCCACGGCACGCCCTGGCTGTTGGTGGGCATCGCCGCCCCGCCGGTCACGATCGCCTGCTGCGGGTTCTGCCCGCCGAGCACGGCGGCCAGTGCCGGGTTCGCGGCGGCGGCCTCGGCCTGGGTCTCCGAGGGGGCCCCCTCGAGCAGTCGGGCCATCATCGTCACGAGCATCTCCACGTGGCCGATCTCCTCGGTCCCGATGTCCATGATCATGTCCTTGTACTTGCCGGGCATCCGGCAGTTCCAGCCCTGCCACAGGTACTGCATCATCACCGTCATCTCGCCGAACTGGCCGCCGACCAACTCCTGGAGCTTCGCCGCGAAGAACGCGTCCGGGCGTTCGGGCTTGGCGTGGTACTGCAGGGCGCTGCTGTGTCGGTACATGGGTGCTCCTCCTTGTTCGGGTCCCGGGCGGGACCGTCGGTCCGAAGAAGCGTGTCGAGACGACGTGACGACGCCGTGGACGCCGGCGCGGGTCGCTGCGTGCCCTGGTCCGTGCCCTGTTTCGTGCCCTGGTCCGTGTCCGGCAGCGTGTCCGGAAGCGTGTGCGGGAGCGTCACCGTCGCGGGCGCGGACCACCCCCCCCGCGACCGGCATGCTTCGCCGCCCAGCGGTCACCGGCTCCTCGATGACCGGAAGCGAGTCAGAGAGGTGGAAGCGTGGACCACGCCCGTCCCCCCCTGGCACGGATGGTCCTGCTCGGCGGATTCGAGCTGAGCTTCGAGGGTCAGCCGGTGCGGGTGAGTCCCGCCGCGCAGCGGGTGCTCGCGGTGCTGGGCACCCGGCACCGCCGCGTCCCGGCGAGCCGTGCCTCGCTCGCGGAGCGCTTGTGGCCAGACACCCCGGTCGAGAAGGCGACCTCCAACCTGCGCTCGATCCTGTGGCGGATGCCGCGACCCCGGGCCCGCAACCTGGTCACGGCCACGGCCACCCAGGTGCGCCTCTCCGATGAGGTGGCGGTCGACCTCTGGGAGGTCGAGGACCTCGCGCGCTCGCTGGACGCCGAGGTCGCCGGCTCCCCCGACGCGCTGAGCGACCTGTACCTGTTCGAGGACGACCTGCTCCCGCACTGGCAGGAGGACTGGATCCTGGTGGACCAAGAGAGCCACCGCCAGCGCCGCCTGCACGCCCTCGAGCACTCCTCGCGGGTGTTGCGAGAGCACCAGCGCTTCACCGAGGCGCTCGCCGCCGCCCTCGCGGCGGTGCGCTGCGAACCACTGCGCGAGAGCGCGCACCGGCGAGTGATCGAGGTGCACCTGGCCGAGGCCAACCATGCCGCCGCCCTGCGTCAGTACGAGATCTACCGTCACCGGCTCGCCGACGACCTCGGGCTGCCGCCGTCGCCAGAGATCCGCCGGCTGGTCGGACCGTTGCTCGGGCGCCCGGTGGACCGCTGACCGACGCGCCCCGGGATGCCGGTTCTCCACGGCCGCGCGCGGCTCCGTGACGTCGTCACCCGAGCAGCAGGATGCCGACGACGAGCATGGCGATCAGCGCGACCACGACACCACCCAGGACGAACATCGCGGTGAGGAACCGCTTGGTCTGGGTGCGCCCCGAGTCCTCGCCCTCGTGCTGACGCTTCAGCGCCGCGTCACGCAACGCGCCCGGAGGGATCTCGCCCAGCTCCTCGCGGAGATGCTCCTCCCGACCGGCCTGGTCGGGTGCGTCCACCATCGCGCCTTCCTCGGGGTCCCCCTCGCGCGGGTTCTGGCGCAGCTCGGTGATCGCCGTCTCGGGGTGGTGCAGGTCGAACGCCGGGGACTCCGAGCGGATCCGCGGCAGCTGCTCGAAGTTGTGCCGCGGCGGCGGGGAGCTGGTCGCCCACTCCAGCGAGCGCCCCCAGCCCCAGGGGTCGTCCGAGCGGACCTGCGGGTTCCGGCTGGTGATGTAGACGTTGTAGAGGAACGGCAGGGTCGAGAGGCTCAGCAGGAACGCGCCCACCGTCGAGACCTGGTTGAGGGCGGTGAAGCCGTCCTCGGGCAGGTAGTCGGCGTAGCGGCGCGGCATGCCCTCGACGCCGAGCCAGTGCTGCACGAGGAACGTCATGTGGAAGCCGACGAAGAGCAGCCAGAAGTGCACCTTGCCAAGGCGCTCGTCGAGCATCCGCCCGGTGAGCTTGGGCCACCACAGATAGAAGCCGGCGAACATCGCGAACACCACGGTGCCGAACACGACGTAGTGGAAGTGCGCGACCACGAAGTAGGAGTCCGAGACGTGGAAGTCCAGCGGCGGGCTCGCCAGGATGACACCGGTCAGACCGCCGAACAGGAACGTGACCAGGAAGCCGATCGTCCACAGCATCGGGGTGTCGAACGACAGCGACCCGCCCCACATGGTGGCGATCCAGTTGAAGAACTTCACCCCGGTCGGCACCGCGATCACGAAGGTCATGCCCGAGAAGAACGGGAGGTTCACCGCGCCGGTGACGAACATGTGGTGCGCCCACACCGCCACCGAGTACAGCGCGATCGCGATGGTGGCGCCGACCAGACCGACGTAGCCGAAGATCGGCTTGCGGGCGAAGATCGGGATGATCTCCGAGACGATGCCGAAGAACGGCAGCGCGATGATGTACACCTCTGGGTGACCGAAGAACCAGAACAGGTGTTGCCACAGCAACGGCCCCCCGTTGCTGGGGTCGTAGATCTGGGCGTCCAGCAGCCGGTCGGCCTCGAGCATCAAGAGCGCGCCACCGAGGATCGGGAACGCGAGCAGCACCAGCAGGCTGGTGATCAGCGTGTTCCACGTGAAGATCGGCATCCGGAACATCGTCATCCCGGGGGCGCGCATGCTGATGATGGTGGTGATGAAGTTGACCGCACCGAGGATCGTGCCGAGACCGGCGATGTAGAGGCCCATGATCCACAGGTCGCCGCCGATGCCGGGGGTCCGCGCGTCGTCCGAGAGCGGCGTGTAGGCGGTCCAGCCGAAGGAGGCCGCGCCCTCGGGGGTGAGGAAGCCGGAGGCGGCGATCAGCCCGCCGAAGAGGTAGAGCCAGTAGCTCAGCATGTTCAGCCGCGGGAAGGCCACGTCGGGAGCGCCGATCTGGATCGGCATCAGCACGTTGGCGAAGCCGAAGAACAGCGGCGTCGCGAACAACAGCAGCATGATCGTGCCGTGCATGGTGAACAGCTGGTTGTAGAGCTCGTCGTTCACGACCTGTTGGCCCGGGTAGGTGAGCTCGGAGCGGATCAGCAGTGCCATGAGGCCGCCGACCAGGAACCACACGAACGACGTGATCAGGTAGAGCTTGCCGATCAGCTTGTGGTCGGTGGTCGTCAGGACCCGCACCAGCTCGCGGCCCAGCGCTCGCCGAGGCGGCGCGGTCGAGCGGAGAAGGATCGGATCAGCAACCATCGCGGGCTCCTCGGGCTGGACTGACACGCGGCGGGCATTCGCCGGCCGATGGGTGCGGGTAACCCCCGTCCGGCGTACCAAACCGGTCGGGGCCGAACCTGTGTGAGCACGGCCGGCGCGGGCACCGGCTCGGGTATCCGCCCGAGGAGGCAGCGACGATGGACCGTGCGCGCGCCGCGAACCCGCACCCCGTGACGACCGCGGTGCCCCGGAGCACCACGTCCAGGCGGCCCCGCGGGCCCGGTGCGCTGCTGCGCGCGACGCACCCGGGTCCGGTGGTGGCGGTGACGACCATCGCCACCCTGCTCGCGATCGCGGCGGGCAAGCCGCCGGGCACCGTGGTCCTCGTCGGCGCCGCCGTGCTGTGCGGGCAGCTGGGCATCGGCTGGGGCAACGACCTCGTCGATCTCCCTCGCGACCGGGCGACCGCACGGCCGGACAAGCCGCTCGCCACCGGTGAGGTGAGCGTGCGCGTCGCGCGGGCCGCGCTGAGCGGCTCCCTGGTGGCGTGCCTGGTGCTGTCCGCGCTGCTCGGCTGGCGCGCGGCGCTGGCGCACCTGGTCTGCGTGGGGCTGGCACACGCCTACAACCTCGGCCTCAAGGCGACGCCCTGGTCCTGGCTGCCGTACGCCGGGGCGTTCGGGCTGCTCCCGGCGGTGGCGACCCTGGCCGGGAGCGTCCCCGCGCGGCCGGCCTGGTGGGCGGTGCTCGCCGGCGCGGTCCTGGGCGTCGCCGCCCATCTGCTCAACGCGGTCCCCGACCTCGCCGACGACGCGAGCACCGGCGTGCACGGGCTCCCGCACCGCCTGGGCGCGCGGCGCTGCCGCGTGGCTGCGACGTCCTGCTCGCCGCCGCGTCGGTGCTGGCGGTGCTCGGGCCGCGAGCTCCGCGGCGCCGTGGTCGGTGGCGGTGCTCGCGGGCGTGGCCGTGCTCGCCGTCGTGGCACTCGTCGGCGCCGGGCGCTGGCCGTTCCGCGCCGCGATGGGCATCGCCCTGCTCGACGTCGTCCTGCTCGTCGGGGCCACCGCGTGACCCCGACCCGGGGGGCGCCCCCTCCCCTGGCCCTGCCTGCCCCCGCCCCTGTCCCCACCCGGAAGTCGAGTCGACCATGCGCGTTCTGAGCGTCCGCGGCGCCCTGCCCGAGCACCGCCACCCCCAGGCGGCCATCACCGCCTCCTTCATCGACAGCATGCAGAGCGGCCGCCTGGATCGCGGCGTCGTGGAGCGCTTCCACCGCAACGCCGGAGTCGCCACCCGCCACACCGCGCTGCCGTTGAGCGACTACGCCGCACTGGACGGGTTCGGCGCGGCCAACGACGCGTTCATCGCGCACGGCGTCGAGCTCGGCGCCCAGGCGGTCGTCGACGCGCTCAAGGCGGTCGGGCTGCACCCCGGCGACGTCGACCTGCTGATCTCCGCGACCGTCACCGGGCTCGCGGTGCCCTCGCTGGACGCGCGCGTGGCCGGGCTGATCGGCATGCGGGAGGACGTCGTACGCATGCCGCTCGTGGGCCTGGGCTGCGTGGCCGGCGCTGCCGGCATCGCGCGGCTGCACGACTACCTGCTCGGCCACCCGGACGCGGTGGCGGTGCTGATGAGCGTCGAGCTGTGCTCGCTCACCCTCCAGCGCGACGACCCCTCGGTGGCCAACCTGGTCGCGAGCGGGCTGTTCGGCGACGGCGCCGCGGCGGTGGTCGCCGCCGGCCGCGACCGGGGCACGGAGCTGGTGTCGGCCGACCACGTCCAGCCCGAGGTGCTCGCCAGCCGCAGTCGGCTCTACCCCGGCTCCGAGCGGGTGATGGGCTGGGACGTCGGCTCCGGCGGGCTCAAGATCGTGCTCGACGGCGCGGTCCCCGACGTCGTGCGCCGCTACGTCGGAGACGACACGACCCGGTTCCTCGCCGACCACGGTCTCACCCGCGCCGACCTGGAGTGGTACGTCGCGCACCCGGGCGGACCCAAGGTGCTGGAGGCGCTCGAGGAGGCCCTCGGCGTCGAGCGCGAGGCTCTGCAGGTCACCTGGGACTCGCTGCGCGACATCGGCAACCTCTCCTCGGCCTCGGTGCTCCACGTGCTGGCCGACACGCTGCGCGAACACCCACCCCGGCCGGGGTCCTACGGCCTGCTGCTGGCGATGGGCCCGGGGTTCTGCTCCGAGCTCGTGCTGATGCGGATGCCGGCATGAGCAGCGAGCTGCTCTACACCGCGATCGTGCTCGCGGTGGTGCTCGAGCGCGGCGCGGAGGTCGTGGTCTCCCAGCGCAACGCCGCCTGGGCGCTCGCCCAGGGCGGCGTGGAGTCCGGGCGCGGCCACTACCCGGTGATGGTGGTGCTGCACGCCGGGCTGCTGGTCGGCTGCCTGGTCGAGGTGCACGCGGCCGACCGGAGCTTCTACCCGGTGCTGGGCTGGTCGATGCTCGCGCTGGTGGTGGTGTGCCAGGCCGTGCGCTGGTGGTGCATCACGGTGCTCGGGCGCCAGTGGAACACCCGGGTGATCGTGGTCCCGCACCTCCCGCTGGTCCACGCCGGGCCCTACCGGTTCCTGCCGCACCCCAACTACCTGGTCGTGGTCCTCGAGGGCCTCGCGCTGCCGCTGATCCACGGCGCCTGGATCACCGCTGTCGTGTTCACCCTCGCCAACGCGGCGCTGCTGAGCGTCCGGATCCGCGTGGAGGACCGGGCGCTGCAGATGGCGACCGTGTCGTGAGCCGCACGGTCGACCTGCTCGTGGCCGGCGGTGGCCCAGCCGGCCTGGCCACCGCGCTGCACGCTGCCCGCGCCGGCTGGCAGGTCGAGGTCTGGGACCCGCGCCGCGGCGCGATCGACAAGGCCTGCGGCGAGGGGCTGATGCCCGGCGCCCTGTCGGCCCTGCACGCGCTCGGCGTCGACCCGCCCGGCTGCGAGCTGCACGGGGTGCGGTACGCCGCGCGCGGCCGAGTCGCCACCGCCGACTTCCGCCACGGGCCCGGCCGCGGGATCCGGCGCACCGCCCTGCACGCCGAGCTGACCCGCGCGGCGCTGGCGGCCGGCGTACGCCTCGAGCACCGCGCGGTCGGCGCGGTGCACCAGGACGAGGCCGAGGTCCGCGTCGAGGAGGTGCGGGCGCGCCACCTCGTCGCCGCAGACGGCCTGCACTCCCCGCTGCGCCGCCGGCTGGGCCTGACGCTCCCCGCCTCCCGCCACGCCCGTTTCGGCCTGCGCCGCCACTTCGCCGTCGCGCCCTGGTCGCCGTACGTCGAGGTGCACTGGGCGCGGCACGTCGAGGCCTACGTGACGCCGGTGGGACACCACCTGGTGTCCGTCGCGGTGCTGGGCGCGTCCAAGGCCGCCTACGACACCCATCTCGAGGCGTTCCCCGGGCTGCGGCGCCGCCTCGAGCGCGCGGAGCCCGCCAGCCAGATCCGCGGGGCGGGACCGCTGCGCCAGGGCGCGCGGCGCCGGGTCGCCGGGCGGGTGCTGCTCGTCGGGGACGCCGCGGGGTACGTCGACGCCCTCACCGGCGAGGGCCTCGCACTCGGGTTCGCCCAGGCCGAGGCCGCCGTCGCGGCGATGCTGGCCGGGGACCCGCAGCGCTACGAGCAGGACTGGGTGCGCGTGACCCGCCGCTACCGCTGGCTCACCGCGGGACTGCTGGCCGGCACCCGGCTTCGTCCGCTGCGCCGCGCCATCGTGCCCGCCGCACTCGCCCTGCCCCGGCTCTTCGACGGCGCGGTCAACGAGCTGGCCCGCTGAGGTCGGGCTCGGTCACGCGCGCTCGTCGTCGACCAGCGAGCCCGCGTCCAGCGCCACCACGTCGCCTCGACCGACCGTGCGGACGCGGGTGGGCAGCCGGCGCCGCGCGCACTCGTCGGTGAAGTCCGAGAGCGGCGAGCGGAAGACCGTGTAGTCGTCGTAGTGGATCGGCACCGTCACCCCGGGCTCGAGCAGCTCGACCAGGTCGGCGCCCTGGCGCCCGTCCATGGTCACCAGGAGCCCGAGCACCCGGGTGCCGCCGAGGTGGACGGCGGCGGCGTCCAGAGGCCCGGTCCGCTCGGTGATCTCGCGCAGCCAGGGCCGGTAGAGGGTGTCCCCGCTCAGGTAGAGCCGGAACCCCTCCCCTGACGGGTCGACGAGATGCAGCACGCTGCCCATCACCGGCGGCAGCAGCGGGCGCGCGAGGGTCGGGGCGTGGGTGCCGGGGACCGCCGTCACCGTGAGCGACCAGCCGTCGCGCTCGTGGCGTGAGCTGGTCCAGGTGTCGAGCTGCTGGGCCTGGCGAAAGCCCCATCGGCTCAGCCGGCGGGCCGCCGACGCGGTGGTGAGGATCGGGAGGTGGCGGTCCAGCTCGGCGCGCGCGACCCGGTCGAAGTGGTCTCCGTGCAGGTGGGAGAGCACGACGAGGTCGATCGGCGGCAGGTCGGCGGGCTGCAACGACGGCTCGGTGCGGCGCTTGGAGAACAGGCCCTTGCCCAGGTAGGCGCGCTGGCCGCGGTGCAGGAAGTTCGGGTCGGTGAGCACCGTGAACGGGCCCAGCCTCAGGATCGTCGTCGCGGTGCCGACGAACTCCAGGCTCGCCGCGGTGCTCATCGCGCGTCCCTGGGCCGGACGATGGTTCCCGCCGCGCGGCAGCACGGCGGCGGGGCAGGGTGTCGGTGCGCCATGCACCCCGGTGTCCCGAATGCCGCCCGCCCATGACCCTGCGGCTCCCGAGGCCCGGCGCGCTGCCCGGGCCCGCAGTAGGTTGGCCGGGAGGACCCCTCCGGGTGGACATCACCGCACGCATCGCGGGCACCGGGACCACGTCCTCGGCAGCGGGGGCCCGGCCCCCGCCGCTTCGGTCGAACCTGGGAGTCCACCGTGCTCACGCTGATCCTGATTCTCACCGCGTTGGCGGGTGCCAGCGTGGTCATGAACCTTCTGCTGCCGATGCTCGACGACGCACGAAGCCGGCGCCGCTCGGTGCGCGCCCGGGTCGCCCGGCTGATCACCCGCGGCGCGTTCGGGAACGAGCGCAGGGACGTGCGGTAGCCCGGCTCAGCCAGCGCGGCTCAGCGCAGCTCGTCGAGCACCGCCGGCACCGCGCCCGGAAGCGCCCGTGCCAGGTAGCCGACCTGGCCCACCTCGCTCGCGAGCCGCTCCCCCGCGCGGGCGTGGAGGTAGGCACCCCAGACCGCCGACTTCGCAGGGTCCTCGCCCCGGGCGAGCAGCCCGGCCACGATGCCGGCCTGCACGTCGCCGGATCCGGAGACGCCGAGCCCGGGGCCGCCGCCCGCGACCGTCCAGGCGCGGCCGTCCGGAGCCGCCACGTGCTTGGTGGCCGCGCCGGCCAGCACGACCACGCCGCTGCTTCGCGCCAGTCCGCGCGCGGCCTCGAGGATCTCCTCGTCGCCCTCGAGCTGCTCGTGGCCGGTCATCCGGGCCAGCTCGACCGGGTTGGCTGTGACCACGGCGCGGCCCTCCAGGTGACGCAGCCCCTCCGGGTGCTCGGTGAGGTACGCCGTACCCAGCGCGTCGAGGACCACCGGGCAGTGCACGCGCGGGAGCACCCGGGCCAGCAGCCTCGCGGCGTGGGCGGGATCGCTGAGGCCCGGTCCGGCCAGCAGCACGTCGATGGAGTCCGCGCGCTCGACCACCGGATCCGCCGCGTCCGCTCCCAGGCAGCCGTCGCCGTCCTCGGGCAGGTCCAGGACCTGTGCCTCCGGGACCGCGACGCCGAGCGCCGGGGCCACGCTCGCGACGGTGGCGATCGCGAGCTTGCCGCCCCCGGCCGCCAGCGCCGCCTCGCCGGCCAGCCGCACCGCGCCGGGGGTGGACCGGCTGCCGCCCAGGACGAGCAGCTGACCGCGGGCGCCCTTGGAGCTTCCCGGCTCGGCCAGCGGCCAGTCGCGGAGCACGGCCGGCGTCACGATCTCGGGCTCGGGGTTGGCGCTCATCGCGACTCCTCCTCGGTCACGGCCGCGTCGGTGCGCTCCACGGCGCCGGTGTCGGCGAACGTCTCCAGCGCGAAGTCGTGTCCCTGGCGGCGGTAGCGGGTCATCGAGGCGTTCGGGATCTGCACCTGACGGTCGATCTCGAGCAGGTCGGGCTCGCGGATCCCCTCGAGCACGTAGCGGAAGGTCATGATCACGGCCTGGTGGCTGAACATCCAGATCCGTTCGCCGTCGTACCCGTGGCGCAGGTCGCCCAGCAGGCTGCGCACCCGCAGGGCGACGTCGGCCCAGCTCTCCCCGCTCGGCGGCTGGTAGTAGAACTTCCCGAGCCGGGTGCGTCGCGCGGCCTCCTCGGGATGCCGCGCCCGGATCCCGCGTCCGGTGAGACCGTCGAAGACGCCGAGGTCGCGCTCGCGCAGCCGCTCGTCGAACCAGACCTCCAGACCCGCCCGGGCGGCCGCCACCTCCGCGGTCTGCGCCGCGCGACGGTACGGCGAGCTGAGCACCAGGGTCGGCCGGAGCTCCTCGGGCGCGTCGGCCATCCAGTGCCCGAGGGCCTCGGCCTGCTGGCGGCCGGTCTCGGAGAGCTCGACATCGGCGTCGCGCACCGAGAGCTCGAGCTCCTCGGCGCCCGCCGCCCGCGCCGCCTGGTCCGCCTGGTTGCCGACGCTCTCACCGTGGCGGACGAGGGTGAGCGCGTGAGGTCCGCTGGGCCATCGAGGGTGCACGAGCGCCCCGTACCCCGCGCGACGCGATCCCTCACATGGCGGTCTGGCTGCCGATGCCACCGCGGACCGCGCGCAGGGCCACCAGGCCCATCACGAGCATCGCCACGCCGAGCACCAGGTGCAGCCAGTTGTCGGCGGAGTTCAGCGGCACGAAGTTGGCGTCGCTGTGGTGGTCGTTGACCAGGCCGTAGACCCACAGCCCCAGGTAGGCGACACCGCCGACGAGGAGGTAGGCGGCTGCATGGATGCCGCGGCGCGACAGCGCGATGCCGGCGACGCCGAACAGCAGGTGCAGCAGGTTGTGCAGCACCGACACCTGGAAGATCCCCAGCAGCTCGGCGTCGCTGTGGTGGCCGGCGAACTCCAGGTCGCCGACGTTCGTCGTGACGCCGGGGATGAAGCCCGCCACGCCCACGACCAGGAACAGCGCCCCGGTGGCGAGCGCCATCGTTCGGGCGAGCCGGTCGCCGGTCGAGGGTCCTGCGATGCCGCGCGCGGGGCTGGGGTCGCTCGCGCCGGACGGGGTAGTCCGTTCAGTCATTCTCTCCTCCTCGGGTCGATGCCAGCGCCGGTATCCAGATCCGTGCCCAGGACTCGCCTCGACCCGCGCGACCAGCAGCACCGCCACCCGCGAGACCCGGACCGGCTGCGACGTGCGCCGCGGTGCCGTGAGCTGGTTCCGTGTGCAGATCAAGCCCGGAGACGGGTTCGCGACGACCCGCAGCACCCGCCTGCGCGTCACGCGCTGACCCGCGCCGGGTCCCCGGAGCGCCACTTCTCGGGGCCCGGCGTGAGGTACGCCATGTGTGGGGGCGTCAGGCACCATGGGCTGTCCAGGTGGATGTAGGTCCTGCCGTATCGTGCGGCGCTCCGCTGCTCACGAGGAGGTGGTCGCTGTGGCGACCGATTACGACGCACCACGCAACCGGCCCGAGGACGAGCCGGAGGCCGATTCCATCGAGGCCCTCCGGGGCAATCCGACCGAGAAGCAGTCGCCCAAGGTCGATGTCGACGAGGACACCGAGGGCGACTCCTTCGAGCTGCCCGGCGCCGACCTGTCCCACGAGGAACTCCACATCGTGGTGACTCCCCGTCAGGACGACGAGTTCATGTGCTCGCGCTGCTTCCTGCTCCACGGCCCCTCGATGCGGGTGCCGGGCACCGACCACTGCCGCGACTGCGACTGAGTCGAGCCCCCCGGGCCCGCTCCCTGCCACAGGGGTAGGAGCGAGCCTCTGAGTCCCGGGAGGTAGTCCGTGACGTAGGAGCCTGTGCAGGAGTCCTCCACAGGCCCGTACGACACGGACTACCCCGGGCTCCCCCTCCATCGGGCCGGCGGGCCCACCCGAGCAACGGATCCACGCCCTCGGGGGTGGGCACGGCCGCGCCGCCCTGTGACAGTGGGGCATGTCCAGCGACGACCCCCGTCCCGCTCCTCTCGCGCCCGTCACCGACGACTGGGATCGGGCGCTGTGCGTCGTGGCGCACCCCGACGACCTCGAGTTCGGCGCGGCAGCCGCCGTCGCGCGGTGGACCGGCCAGGGCAAGCAGGTCACCTACTGCATGGTGACCAGCGGCGAGGCCGGCATCGACGGGCTGCACCCCGACGAGTGCCGCGGGCTGCGGGAGGCCGAGCAGGTCGAGTCCGCCCGCCTCGTCGGCGTCGAGGTCGTGGACTTCCTCGGCCTGCCCGACGGCATCCTTGAGTACGGCGTACCGCTTCGCCGCGCCATCGCCGGCGCCGTGCGGCGTCACCGCCCGGAGATCGTCGTCACCAACAACTTCCGCGACACCTGGGGCGGGCGCAATCTCAACCAGGCCGACCACATCGCGGTGGGCCGCGCCACCCTGGACGCCGTGCGCGACGCCGGCAACCGCTGGGTGTTCCCCGAGCAGCTCACCGACGGGGTGGAGCCGTGGGGCGGCGTCCGCGAGGTCTGGGCCGCCGGGTCCCCGCAGGCGACCCACGCCGTCGACACCACCGCGACCTTCGACGCGGGCGTGGCCTCGCTCGAGGCGCACGCGGCGTACATCGACGGCCTGGGCTGGGAGGACTGGGACGCCCGCGAGTTCCTCGAGGGAGCCTCCCGCGGCGCCGGCCAGCGCCTCGGCACCAGGTTCGCGAGCGCCTTCGAGGTCTTCCCGATGGGTTGGGGCGACTGAGCGAGCTCGACCGAGCTCACTCCCGCGGTCGCACGTGCTCCGCGCGCACCCAGCCGTGGGCCAGCTCCCAGGCGCGCACGCCGCCCCCGGAGGCCCACACGACCAGTGCCTCCCAGTGGCCCTGGACGCGGCGCCACTCCAGGATCAGCCCGGGGCTGCGCTCCTGCCAGCGTCCGGTGCGGCAGACCCAGACGTGCCGCGGCACGTCGTGTCCCTGGAGCCCCGTGACCTGATCTCGCACCCCATCAGACTAGAACATCTGTTCGAAGTTGCGCCAGGGGGTGCCCCCGAACGACCGCGAGCTCCGCGCGCCTCAGTCCTCGTGGTCGGCGGCGAGATCCTCGTCGTGGGTGCCCGGGCGCGGCGCCCACGGCCGCTCCCGGGAGGCCCGGACGACGACCAGTCGGTCCCCGCGTGCGAGCAGCGAGACCACCGGGTCGAAGTAGCGGTAGACCTTCTCGTCGCGCACCACCGCGATCACCTGGTCGGGCAGCGACTGGGGCGGGCGGCCGACCTCGGTCACCAGCAGCTCGCGCTCGGCGACCTCCAGCCCGTGGCCGTAGGTGAGCAGGTCCTCCATCACCGACCCGAGCGTCGGCGACAGCGAGGAGAGGCCCAGCAGGCGGCCCACGGCGTCGGAGGAGGTGATCACCGAGTTGGCACCGGACTGCTTCATCAGCGGGGCGTTCTCCTGCTCGCGCACCGAGGCGACGATCCAGGCGTCCGGGTTCAGCTGGCGCACGGTCAGGGTGGCCAGCACGTTGGAGGCGTCGGAGTCGGTGGTGATGATGATCTGGTCGGCCTCCCCCACCCCGGCGCGGCGCAGCACGTTGCGGCGCGTGGCATCGCCGGTGACGACCGCCAGCCCGTCGGCGTGCGCGTCCTGCAGCGCGGTGCCGCTGGGGTCGACGACGACCACGGCCTCGCGGTTCAGTCCGTTGCGGACCAGGGTGTCGACGGCGCTGCGGCCCTTGGTGCCGTATCCGACGACCACGACGTGGTGACCCATGTGCTTCCTCCAACGAGCCACCCGGAACATCTCCCGGCCCTGCGAGGCGAGCACCTCGAGGGTGGTCCCGATGAGGAGGACCAGGAAGGCGATACGGGCGGGGGTGATGACGAACGCGTTGATCGTGCGGGCGGCGGGGCTCACGGGAGCGATGTCGCCGTAGCCGGTCGTGCTCAGCGTGACGGTCGTGTAGTAGATCGCGTCCAGCAGGTCGATCTTGCCGGTCGGGTCGTTGCCGTCGACGTAGCCGCCGCGGTCGAAGTACACCAGCATGACCGTGCCGACCAGGATGGCGAGCGCCGCGAGCAGCCGCCGGCCGAGCTCCCACCACGGCGAGCGCACCCGCTCGGGCAGGGACACGTCACCGCGGCCCTCCTGGGCAGGGTCGGGAGGGGCAGGCACGCCCCGAATCTAGTCGACTCCCGGCCCGACCGGGGGCCGGTCCCGTCCGGAACCGCTCACCGACCCGCTCACGACCTGCTCACGACCCGGGGCGCGCCCGCCCAGCTGACGCAGGCGCTGCACCAGCTCGCGGCGGGCCCGGGAGGTGGAGGACTGGGCGAAGACCTCGTCGAACGCCGCGTTGACGGCCGCACCGATCAGCACCGCGATCGCCACGACGTAGAGCCACAGCAGCACCGCGATCGGTGCGGCCAAGGGCCCGTAGATCGAGCGCGAGTCGGCGGCGGTCGCGGTGAGCACCCAGCGCAGCACGTAGGAGCCGACCACCCAGGCGAACAGGGAGAACGTCGCGCCCGGGAGGTTGAAGCGCCAGCTGGTCCGCACCGGCACCGACACGTGGTAGAGCGTGGCCAGGAAGCAGATGCAGACCAGCACGACCACCGGCCAGTAGAAGCCGAGCACGAAGTCGAAGCCCTCGGGCAGCCAGTCGCGCAGCAGCGCGGGGCCCAGGACCATCAGCGGCACCGCGATGACGCCGGTGATCAGCGCCATCACGTAGAGCACGAACGACAGCGCCCGGGTGCGGACGATCCCGCGGGAGCCACCCAGCCCGTGCATGATCGTGATGGTGTCGACGAAGACGTTGAGCGCCCGCGATCCCGACCACAGTGCGAGCACGAAGCCCAGCGAGATCACGTCGAAGCGCCCGCCCTCGAGCACGTCGTCCATCGTCTTCGTGATCACCTCGTCCACCGCCCTCTCGGTCAGGAACCGCGAGGACAGCTCGATCACCGCCTCCTGCACGTCCTCCACCTGGGCTCGGGAGAACCGGCCGGTGACGTAGCCGATCGCGCCGGTCAGCGCGAAGATCAGCGGCGGCACCGACAGCACCGCGAAGAACGCGCCCTCCGCCGCCAGCCCGGTGACCCGGTGCCGCAGGCACGAGCCGACGGTGGTGACGACCAGGCGCCACAGGGTGTGGCGCGCCTGCCTCAGCCAGGCAGCCGTCGCGGCCCCGGCCGCAGCGTGCCAGGTGTGCGAGGCCATGGGACTTACCGTAACCACATGGAGACCTCCCACTCGCGATCTGCGATCCGCGTCGTCACCAACCAGGCGCCCCCGCTCGTGGGCCACAACGTGGTGACAACCGACCTCGCGCTCAGCGAGGCCGTCGTGCGCCACGCCGGCGCCGAGGTGCTGGAGGACCTGGTGCCGCTCGGGGCCGACGCCGGTAGCGCGGAGGCGCGCGAGCACGGCCAGCTGGCCAACGAGCACCCGCCACGGCTCACGGCGTACGACCGCTACGGCCACCGGGTCGACGAGGTGGCCTTCCACCCCTCCTGGCACTGGCTGATGGAGCGTGCGGTCGGTCACGGCCTCGGCGCCACCGCCTGGGAGCAGCAGGAGGACGGCGACGCGCACGCCCACGTGCGCCGGGCGGCCGGGTTCATGGCCTGGTCGCACACCGAGCCGGGCCACGGCTGCCCGGTCTCGATGACGTACGCCGCGGTGCCGGCGCTGCGCACCGACCCGGCGCTGGCCGCGGAGTGGACACCGCTGCTGGCCTCGCGGATCTACGACCCCGGGGTGCGCCGGCCCGAGGACAAGCTCGGCGCGCTCGCCGGGATGGGGATGACCGAGAAGCAGGGCGGCTCCGACGTCCGCAGCAATCGCACCGAGGCCCGCCCGACCGGCGGCGCGGGCACCTACACGCTGCACGGGCACAAGTGGTTCACCTCGGCGCCGATGAACGACGTCTTCCTCATGCTCGCCCAGGCGCCGGGCGGGCTCAGCTGCTTCGTCGTGCCGCGAGTGCTCCCCGACGGCGCCCGCAACCAGCTCGACGTGGTGCGGTTGAAGGACAAGCTCGGCAACCGCTCCAACGCCTCCGCCGAGCTCGAGCTCGACGGCACCGTCGCGGTCCGGCTCGGAGAGGAGGGCCGCGGCGTCCGCACGATCATCGAGATGGTCGCCGCCACCCGCCTGGACTGCGTGCTCGGCTCCACCTCCCTCATGCGCCGCGCGGTCTCCGAGGCCGCCTGGCACGCCGCGCACCGCTCGGCCTTCGGCACGCGACTGCTCGACCAGCCGCTGATGCGCAACGTCGTCGCCGACCTCGCCGTCGAGACCGAGGCGGCCACGGCGCTCGCCATCCGGCTCGCGGCGGCCGTCGACGACCTCGCCGACCCGCACGAGGCCGCGCTGCGCCGCATCGCGCTCCCGCTGGCGAAGTTCTGGGTCTGCAAGCGCACCCCCGCCGTGGTGGCCGAGGCGCTGGAGTGCCTGGGCGGCAACGGCTACGTCGAGGAGTCGGTGCTGCCGCTGCTGTTCCGCGAGTCCCCGCTCAACTCGGTGTGGGAGGGCTCGGGCAACGTCAACGCCCTCGACGTGCTGCGCGCCATCACCCGGGAGCCGGAGGCGCTGAACGCCTGGATCACCGAGGTCGGCCGCGCCCGCGGCGGCGACGCCCGCCTCGACCGGGCCGTCGACGACACCCTCGCGCTGCTGGGGGCGCTGATGGCCGACGCCGCGCAGCTGGAGGTCGGGGCCCGCCGCCTCGCCGGCCGGATGGCCGCGGTGCTCCAGGGCTCGCTGCTGGTCCGCTTCGCCCCGCCGGAGGTCGCCGACGCGTTCTGCGCCTCCCGCCTCGGCACGTCGTACGACGGGACGTTCGGCACGCTCGAGGGCGGCGACCTGCGCGCCCTGGTCGCGCGCGCGACGCCGCGCGTCTGAGGCGGCCACCCGCCGTTTCCGGGCGGCGCGCGCGGGTAAGGGACTGTGACGCAGCCCACACATGCCCGGAGGTGCCCCGTGACCACCGCCCATGAGCGAGAGCAGGGAGAGGGTCGGCGCACCGACGTCGACAAGGCCTTCCTCGACAACGCGACGTACCGCAGCCTCGGCGAGCAGCACCTGTCCCCGCGCGAGGAGCGCTTCGAGAAGACCCGCCGCACCGTCGGCCTGGTGCTGGCGCCGCTGGTCACGATCGTCTTCCTGCTCGTCCCGACCGGGCTGGAGGACGAGCAGCACACGCTCGCGGCGGTGCTGCTCGGCGTCATCGTCCTCTGGGTCACCGAGCCGGTGCCGATCCCCGTCGGCGGCTTCATCGGCATCTGCGCGATCGTGCTGCTCGGCGTGGTCACCGCCGACGAGGCCCTCGAGCCGTTCGGCTCCTCGACCGTGTTCACCTTCATCGGCGCCTTCATCCTCGCCCAGGCCATGCTCAAGCACGGCGTCGCGCGGCGCTTCGCGATGTTCGTGCTGAGCCTGCCCGGCATCGGTACCTCGACGATCCGGATCGTGATCGCCTTCGGCGCGATCACCGCGCTGCTCTCGGCCTTCGTCTCCAACACCGCGACCGTCGCGATGCTCCTACCGACGGCGATCGGCATCCTCACCGTGGTCGCCAAGCTGCTCCAGGCGCGCGGCGAGGTCGCCGAGAACTTCGACCCGCTGCGGCTGCGGGTGGGCGCGGCGCTGATGCTGATGCTCGCCTACGGCGCCAGCGTCGGCGGGCTGCTGACCCCGGTCGGCTCCCCGCCCAACCTGATCGGGCGCGGCCTGATCGAGGAGGCCACCGGCGAGCGGATCTCGTTCCTCGACTGGGTGCTGATGGCGCTGCCGATCTGCGCCCTGATGTTCGTCGCGCTCGCGGTGCTGGTGCTGCTGCTCAACCGACCCGAGACCCGCCACCTCGAGGGCGTCGAGGAGTACGTCCGCGAGGAGAAGGCCCGCCTGGGCGCCTTCTCGGTCGCCGAGCGCAACACGCTGATCGCCTTCACCGTCACCGTGACCCTGTGGATCCTGCCCGGCGTCGTGGCCCTCGTCGCCGGCACCGACTCCAGCACCTACGAGACGGTCACCAACCGCCTCGACGAGGGGATCGTGGCGATCCTCGGTGCCTCGCTGCTCTTCCTGCTCCCGACCAAGTGGGAGGAGCGCGAGTTCACGCTGCGCTGGAGCGACGCGGCCCGCATCGACTGGGGCACGGTGATGCTCTTCGGCACCGGCATCATCTTCGGCAGCCTGCTGGAGTCCAGCGGCCTGGCCGAGACGCTCGGCAACGGCGCGTCCGACACGCTGGGCCTCTCCAGCGTCTTCTGGATCACCGTCTTCGCGGTCGCGCTCGCCATCCTCGTCTCCGAGACAACCAGCAACACCGCCTCCGCGGCAGTCGTCGTACCGATCATCATCCCGATCGCCGTCGCGGCGGGGGTGAACCCGTTCGTGCCCGCGCTCGCCGCGACGTTCGCGGCGTCGTTCGGGTTCATGCTCCCGGTCTCGACCCCGCAGAACGCCATCGTCTACGGCTCGGGCGCGGTGCCGATCACCACGATGATCCGCACCGGGGCGTCCTTCGACGTGATCGGCGCGATCCTGATCGTGATCTTCCTGCCGGTGATGGCCTCGATGATCGGCCTGGTCTGAGGTGGCCCACGAGATCGGCGTCATCCCCGGCGACGGGATCGGCCCGGAGGTCGTGGGCGCGACCCGCACCGTGCTCGACTCGGTCGCCGACGTGCACGGCCTGGAGCTGTCGTGGGTGGAGCACGACTGGTCGTGCCGGCGCTACGCCCAGACCGGGACGATGATGCCCGAGGACGGCCTGGCGACGCTGGCCCGGCACGACGCGATCCTGCTCGGGGCCGTGGGCTGGCCCGGCGTACCCGACCATGTGTCGCTGTGGGGGCTGTTGATCCCGATCCGCCGCCACTTCCGCCAGTACGTCAACGAGCGCCCGATCGCCCTGTTCGAGGGGATGACCAGCCCGCTGCGCGCGGTCGAGCCCGGCGGCCTCGACCTCGTCGTCGTGCGCGAGAACGTCGAGGGTGAGTACAGCGAGATCGGTGGCCGGCTGAACCGCGGCTTCGCCGACGAGATGGCCGTGCAGGAGGCAGTCTTCACCCGGGCCGGGGTCAGCCGGATCGCCGACCATGCCTTCGACCTCGCGCGCCGCCGACGCGGCTACCTGACCTCGGCGACGAAGAGCAACGGGATCGTGCACACGATGCCGTTCTGGGACGAGGTGGTCCGTGAGCGCGCGGCCGCGCACCCCGACGTGCGCTGGGACAGCGAGCTCATCGACGCGCTCGCCGCGAAGATCGTGCTGGAGCCCGGACGCTTCGACGTGATCGTGGCCTCCAACCTGTTCGGCGACATCCTCAGCGACCTCACCGCGGCGGTCGCCGGCAGCATCGGGATCGCGCCGTCGGCCAACCTGGACCCGACCCGGGAGCACCCCTCGATGTTCGAGCCGGTGCACGGCTCGGCACCCGACATCGCCGGGAAGGGTGTCGCGAACCCGATCGGCACGGTGTGGTCCGCGGTGCTGATGCTCGACCACCTCGGCCACGGCGAGGCGGCCGCGCACCTGATGGGCGCCGTACGCCGCAGCCTGCGCGGCCCGTCCACCCGCACCCGCGACCTCGGCGGCACCGCAGGCACCGCCGAGGTCGTGGACGCGTTGGTCGCGGCCGTGCGCTAACCGATCAGGAGAGCTCGAGGCCCGGGTAGAGCGGGTGCTTGTCGAGCATCTCGGCGGAGGCCGAGCGGACCCGGTCGGCCACGCCGTCGGCGAGGGTGTAGCTCGCCTTGGAGGGCCCGCCGGCCTTGGTGGTGCCCGGGGTGGTGTTCGAGAGGACCTCGACGATGAGCTCGGCGGTGCGGTCGAACTCGTCGTGGCCGAAGCCGCGCGTGGTCAGCGCCGGGGTGCCGAGGCGGATGCCGGAGGTGTACCAGGCGCCGTTCGGGTCGTTCGGGACCGAGTTGCGGTTGGTGACGACGCCGGCGTCGAGCAGCGCCGACTCCGCCTGGCGGCCGGTGAGGCCGAAGGAGGTGACGTCGAGCAGCACCAGGTGGTTGTCGGTGCCGCCGGTGACCAGGTTGGCGCCGCGGCTCAAGAAGCCCTCGGCGAGCGACTTGGCGTTGTCGGCGACATCCTGGGCGTAGCCGCGGAACGACTCCTGGCGGGCCTCGGCCAGCGCGACGGCCTTGGCCGCCATCACGTGGCTGAGCGGGCCGCCGAGGACCATCGGGCAGCCGCGGTCGACCGAGGGGGCGTACTCCTTGGTGGCCAGCACCATGCCGCCGCGCGGGCCGCGCAGCGACTTGTGAGTGGTCGTGGTGACGACGTGGGCGTGCGGGATCGGGTCCTCGTCGCCGGTGAACACCTTGCCCGCGACCAGGCCGGCGAAGTGCGCCATGTCGACCATCAGCGTCGCGCCGACCGAGTCGGCGATCTCGCGCATCTTGGCGAAGTTCACCCGGCGGGGGTACGCCGAGTAGCCGGCGACCAGGATGAGCGGCTTGAACTCGCGGGCCTTGGCGGCGAGCGCGTCGTAGTCGATGAGGCCGGTGACCGGGTCGGTGCCGTACTGCTGCTGGTGGAACATCTTGCCCGAGATGTTCGGGCGGAAGCCGTGGGTGAGGTGGCCGCCGGTGTCCAGGCTCATGCCGAGCAGGCGCTGGTTGCCCAGCTCGCGGCGCAGCGTCTCCCACTCCTCGTCGGTGAGGTCGTTGACGTTCTTCCTCTCGGCGCGCTCCAGCCAGGGGCCCTCGACGCGGTGGGCGAGGATCGCCCAGAAGGCGGTGAGGTTGGCGTCGATGCCCGAGTGCGGCTGCACGTAGGCGTACTCGGCGCCGAAGAGCTCGCGGGCGTGCTCGGCGGCGAGCGCCTCGACGGTGTCGACGTTCTGGCAGCCGGCGTAGAAGCGGTGCCCGACCGTGCCCTCGGCGTACTTGTCGCTGAACCAGGTGCCCATCGTGAGCAGGACCGCCGGCGAGGCGTAGTTCTCGCTCGCGATCAGCTTCAGGGAGCCGCGCTGGTCGGCCAGCTCCTGGCGCGTCGCCTCCGCGATGCGGGGCTCGACCGAGGCGATGACCTCGAGAGCTTGGGAGTAGGCACTACTGGTGAGGGCATCGAGGTCGCTCATGGTGCCCAGCCTAGAACGGCCGACGCCACGACCACCCACCGTGCCCATTCCCGGGGCCCCCGGCACCCGAGGCGGGTGCGACCTGCGCCACACCCGGCCACCGATCCCCGCGTCACGGTGGATCGCGCGTCTCACTTGATGGACAGGCGTCTCACCACATGAGATAGACGGTTGTGGGCGGGAGTTCCGAGGACTGAGACTCCTTGACATGGTCACTGCTGCTACCCACACCCACCTCGTGGTTCGACGCCACGTGGACTTCGGGCGTACCCGCAGCATGATGTGTTGGCCTCGCTGAGCCGCACGCACGTCCACGACGTACTGCGGCAAACCGCCGCCCCGAGACAGTCCCGGGCGCACGGTTGCGGAAGGCCGACCCGACCCCGATGACGTGGTCAGGGCCCTGACGAAGTCGCGCGCACTCCCACGCCAAGGAAGCCCTCACGTCCATGTCTGAGCAGACCGCCGCACGCACCCCCCGCCCCCGCCCCAAGCGCGGTGAGGGCCAGTGGGCTCTCGGCCACCGTGAGCCGCTGAACAAGAACGAGCAGTCCAAGAAGGACGACAACCCGCTCAACGTCCGCGCCCGGATCATCAACATCTACTCCAAGCGCGGCTTCGACTCCATCGACCCGGCCGACCTGCGCGGCCGCTTCCGCTGGATGGGCCTCTACACCCAGCGCGCCCCCGGCTTCGACGGCGGCAAGACCGCGACGGTGCCGGAGGAGGAGCTCGACGACCGCTACTTCATGCTGCGCGTGCGCTCCGACGGCCGCCTGCTCGCGCCGGCCGCGGTCCGCGCCCTCGGCACCATCGGCCAGGACTTCGCCCGCGACACCGCCGACGTCACCGACCGCGCCAACATCCAGTACCACTGGATCCGCGTCGAGGACGTCCCGGCGATCTGGGACCGCCTCGACGAGGCGGGCCTGAGCTCGCTGGAGGCGTGCGGCGACTCTCCGCGCCCGTTCCTCGGCTCGCCGGTCGCCGGCGTCGCGGCCGACGAGATCATCGACGGCAGCTCGGCGCTGGAGGAGATCTTCCGCCGCTACATCGGCGACCCGGCCTTCTCCAACCTGCCGCGCAAGTTCAAGACCGCCCTGACCGGCCACCCCAGCCACGACGTCTCCCCGGAGACCAACGACGTCTCCTTCGTCGGCACCGTGCACCCCGAGCACGGCCCCGGCTTCGATGTGTGGGTCGGCGGCGGCCTCTCCACCAACCCGATGCTCGCCGCCAAGCTCGGCGTCTGGGTGCCGCTGGAGGACGTGCCGGACGTGTGGGAGGGCGTGGCCTCGGTCTTCCGCGACTACGGCTACCGCCGGCTGCGCTCGCGCGCCCGCCTGAAGTTCCTGGTCAGCGACTGGGGCGTGGAGAAGTTCCGCGAGGTGCTCGAGACCGAGTACCTCGAGAAGCCCCTGGTCTCCAACCCCTCGCCGGTCTCCCCCGTCGGGCACCGCGACCACATCGGCGTGCACGAGCAGAAGGACGGCAAGCGCTACGTCGGGGTCGCCCCGACCGCCGGCCGGATCTCCGGCACCACGCTGGTGCAGCTCGCCGACCTGCTCGAGGAGTTCGGCGTCGCCGGCGTCCGCCTCACGCCGTACCAGAAGATCGTGCTGATCGGCGTCGAGCCGGAGGCCGTCGAGGACCTGCTCCCCCGCCTCGACGAGATCGGCCTCTCCGCGCGCCCCTCGAACTGGCGACGCAACACGATGGCCTGCACCGGCATCGAGTTCTGCAAGCTCGCGATCGTCGACACCAAGGAGCGCGCCCGCCGCCTCGTCACCGAGCTCGAGCAGCGCTTCCCCGAGCTGGACACCCCGATCAGCATCAACGTCAACGGCTGCCCCAACGCCTGCGCCCGCACCCAGGTCGCCGACATCGGGCTCAAGGGCCAGCTGGTGATGGCCGACGGCGAGCAGGTCGAAGGCTTCCAGGTGCACCTCGGCGGCGCGACCGGGCTGAAGGCCAACTTCGGTCGCAAGCTCCGCGCCCACAAGGTGACCAGCGCCGGGCTCGACGACTACGTGACGGCCGTGGTCAACGCCTACCTGGAGGACCGCCACGACGGGGAGTCCTTCGCCGACTGGGTCGTGCGCGCCGACGAGCAGCTGCTGCGCGGCGAGCCCCGCCTGCAGGAGGTCGGGGCACCATGAGCGAGCGCGCCGCCCCCTTCCACTGCCCCTACTGCGGCGAGGAGGACCTGCGTCCCCACGAGGTCGTCGCCGAGGACGGCGAGGTCAGCTCGCCGCACGGCACCTGGGAGTGCCGGGGCTGCATGCGCGCCTTCTCCCTGAAGTACCTCGGTCTGCTCAGGCGGGACCGCGACCGCCACACCGCCCCCGAGACCGGCAAGGAGGGACCCGCATGAGCTCCGCCTCCTCCGTCGCCGCCCGCAACGCGCGCGGCGTGCAGACCGACGGCCGCAGCCCCGAGGAGCTGCGCGAGATCGTCTCCCACTGGGGCGCCGAGCTCGAGCTCGCACCCGCCGAGGTGATCATCGAGTGGGCCGCCGCCACCTTCGGCGAGCGGTTCTGCGTGACCTCCTCGATGGGCGACGGGCTGCTGGCCCATCTCGTCTCGAAGGTGGTGCCCGGCGTCGACGTGCTGTTCCTCGACACCGGCTACCACTTCGTCGAGACCATCGGCACCCGCGACGCGGTCGCCGCCACCCTCGACGTCAACCTGCTCTCGATCACGCCCGTGCAGAGCGTGGCCGAGCAGGACGCGGCGTACGGCAAGGACCTGTATCGCACCGACCCCGACCTGTGCTGCAAGCTACGCAAGGTCGAGCCGCTGAGCCGGATGCTCGCCGGGTACGACGCCTGGGCCACCGGCCTGCGTCGCGCCGAGACCCGCAACCGGGTCATCGCGCCGGTGATCGGCTGGGACGCCAAGAAGAGCAAGGTCAAGGTGTCCCCGCTCGCCCGCTGGAGCGACGAGCAGGTCGAGCGCTACACCGCCGAGAACGGGATCCTGGTCAACCCCCTGGTCTACGACGGCTACCCCTCGATCGGCTGCGAGCCGTGCACCCGCCGGGTCGCCCCCGGCGAGGACCCGCGCTCGGGCCGCTGGGCAGGCCTGAACAAGACCGAGTGCGGGATCCACACATGAGCCGCTCCCCCAGCCCCACCCGCACGTCCCACACCCGGGGCGACAACGCCGTCGCCCCGCACACCGAAGCACCGCACCCGAGGAGGCCGCACTGATGGCTGCTCCCGCCCTGGTGGCGCTGGCTCACGGAAGCCGTGACCCCCGCTCCGCCGAGACGATCACCGCCCTGGTCAACGAGGTCCGCGCCATGCGCCCGGATCTGCGCATCGAGCAGGCGTTCCTCGAGCTGTCCCGGCCGTCGTTCCAGACCGTCGTGGACCGGCTGGTCAAGGCCGGGCACGAGGAGATCGTCGTCGTCCCGCTGCTCCTGACCGACGCCTACCACGCGAAGGTCGACGTGCCGTCCGCGATCGAGACCGCCACCCAACGCCACCCCGGGCTGAAGATCCGGGCGACCTCGATCCTGGGCCTGGAGACACGCTTCCTGGAGGTGCTCGACGAGCGCCTGCGCGCCGCGCTGTCGCAGGCCCGGGTGCGGGAGCTCGACGCGCTCGTGCTGGCCGCCGCCGGGTCCAGCGACCCGCTCGCCAACCAGGCCGTCGCCCGGCTGGCGCGGGTCTGGGGCAGCCACCACAAGCTGCCCGTCACCGCTGCGTTCGCCTCGGCCGCCCCGCCGGCCGCCGGTGAGGCGGTGCGCGCGTTCCGCGGCGAGGGCCGCCGTCACATCGCGGTCGCCTCGCTGTTCCTCGCTCCCGGGTTCCTTCCCGACCGGGCCGCCGAGCTGGCCCTCGAGGCCGGGGCGGTCGCCGTGTCCGATCCGCTGGGTGCCCACCCGGAGGTGGCGCGCACGATCCTGGCGCGCTACGCCGTGGGTGCCGTGGAGCTCGTCCCGGTCTGAGCGCCGCCGCTCACCGCACCACCGACCAGCGGCGGCGGGTCGTCCTCGAGACGAGCCGCCGCCGCTGTCGTCGTCAGCCCACCAGGTGCGCGACGAGCCGGACCAGCTCGGCGGCCGGGTCGGCGGCCAGCCCGCCGTGCACCGGTCCCGGCTGGATCACCGTGCTCTTAGGGGCCTTGAGGAACCCGAAGCGCTGCCCGATCGGGTGCGCGGACGCCGCGCCGCCGCGCTCGTCGCCGGCGCACACGCCCTCGGCGAAGGCCAGCGCGTCGCAGACCTGGTCCACGTCGAGGCCGGGGAACAGCGCGCCCAGCCGCTCGGCGTCGGCGTCCCAGCGGGCGGCGAGGAAGTCCGCGGCCTGGCAGTAGAGCACGACCCCGACGTTGACGAACTCCTCGCGGTCCACGCGTGGGACGCAGCGCAGGACGACGTACTGGTAGGGCAGGCGGGCGCTCATGCGTCCACCCCCGGCAGCCAGGCACGCGTGGCGAAGCGGGCGGTGAGGAACTCGACGTACGCCGCGCGCACCGCCGCGGGGGTCTCGGCGCCGGGCACCGGATCCAGCCACGCGTCGGGGACGAGCGCCAGCGTCTCGACGAAGTCGTCGCGGCCCAGCACCGCGCTGATCCGCGCGTCGGCCTCGGCCAGCCCGCCGGCGTACGCCGCCAGCACGTGGTCGTCCATCGACCACGGCTGCGCCGCGAAGCGGGCCGGGTCGGTGACCCCGCCGCGCCAGCCGTGGTGGAAGTACAGAGAGGCGCCGTGGTCGATGACCCACAGGTCGCCGTGCCACAGCAGCAGGTTGGGGTTGCGCCAGCTGCGGTCGACGTTGGCGCAGAACGCGTCGAGCCACAGCACCGTCGCGGCGACGTCCGGGTCGGCGACCTCGCCGTCGAAGCCGAACGAGCCGGGCAGGAAGTCCACGCCGAGGTTGAGCCCCACGCTCGCCACCAGCAGGTCCTGGACCTCCTCGTCCGCCTCGTAGCGGGCCAGGCTCGCGTCCAGATCGAGCCCGACGAGCCGCGGCGTGCGCAGGCCGATGCGGCGGGCGAGCTCGGCGACGACCACCTCGGCCACCAGCACCCGCACGCCCTGGCCGGCGCCGCGGAACTTGCAGACGTAGGTGCCGAGATCCTCGGCCTCGACCACGCCCGGGAGGGAGCCGCCCTCCCGCAACGGCGTGACATAACGGGTCACGGCCACGACAGGGATCACGGCGTCACCCTACTGATCGGATCGCGGGCGGCGACCCGGCGTACGACACGCGCCGGGGTCAGTGAGACTCATCGCACAGGCAGTCGGTGTGAGCAGCGCATCAGTGGGGAAGGTAATGCCAGCGGGCCTCGGGGCCCCTCCCTCACCTCCACGAAGAACAGGACGATCCCGTGCGCATTCGCCCATTCCTCGCCGCGTTGCTGACCACCGCGCTCGTCGGCCCCACCGCCGCCGTGATCAGCACCGCCGCCCCCGCCTCCGCGGCTGAGTCGACCCGCATCGTCGGCGCCAGCTCGACCGGCCAGTGGCTGTACCCCGTCACCCGCAGCCAGGGCAAGATCCCCGCCCGCGGCGACTCTCTCGGCGTCTCGATCGAGGTCGTCACCAGCTCCGGCAGCCAGGTCTACGACGGCTCCCTGCAGGTCCAGTTCAAGGCCGCCGGCAGCTCCAAGTGGAAGACCGTCGCGAGCGCCTCCAGCGCCTACCTCTACGACACCATCAAGTACCGCCAGAACGGCACCTACCGTGCCGTCTACGGCGGCACCGGGAGCTACTCCTCGTCGAGCATCTCGAAAAAGCAGAAGGTTCAGCGCAAGGTGACCGTCCAGGGCATCAGCGGCAAGCGCGCCGGCTTCAAGGGCAAGGTCAGCCCCAAGGGCAAGGTCAAGATCGCGATCCAGAAGAAGTCCGGCAAGAAGTGGAAGGGCTTCCGCACCCAGAAGACCGACAAGAAGGGCCGCTACACGATCTACCTGCCGGCCCCGCGCAGCGGCCGGTTCAACTGGAAGATCACCTTCAGTGGCAGCAAGAAGTTCGCCAAGACGATCGTGCGTGGCTACACCTACTGATCCACAGCAGCGACCGTAGGACCTCGAACGGGTCAGGCGCTCGGCTCCGTGCCGAGCAGCCTGGCCCGTTCGGCGTCCACGTCGAAGTCGGCCGGTGGCCAGGCGAGGTCCATCTCGCGCAGCGCCGCCAGCAGGATCTGCGCCACCGCCAGGTTCCGATACCACTTGCGATCGGCCGGCACCACGAACCACGGCGCGGCCTCGGTGTTCGTGCGGCTCAGCGCGGCCTCGTAGGCGAGGCGGTACTCACCCCACCGGGCTCGGTCGTCGATGTCGTCGGGGCTGAACTTCCAGTGCTTGGCGGGGTCGTCGAGCCGCGCCAGCAGCCGGGTCAGCTGCTCGTGCGGACTGATGTGCAGCAGACACTTCACGATCGTGACGCCGCCGTCGGCGAGCTCGGCCTCGAAGGCGTTGATCGCCTCGAGGCGACGCTCGATCTCCGCCGGCTCCGCCAGGCGGCGCACCCGCGCGACGAGCACATCCTCGTAGTGGGAGCGGTCGAAGACCCCGAGGTCACCGGCCGGGGGCAGCACCTGGCGCACCCGCCACAGGAAGTCGTGCTCGAGCTCCTCCGCGGTGGGCGCCCGGAAGGACACGGTGCGCACCCCCTGGGGGTCCACCAGGCCGACGGTCTTGCGGACCGTGCCGCCCTTGCCGGAGGTGTCCATGCCCTGGAGCACCAACAGCAGCCGCCGTCGTCCGCCCACCCGGCCGTGGGCGAAGAGCCGCTCCTGCAGATCGGTGAGCTCGCGTCCGAGGTGCTCGAGCGCGGCCTGCCCGGCGGCCTTGTCCCCGTCGAAGCCCGGCGTCGTGCCGGGGTCGAAGGCCTTCAGGTCCACGGGACCGGGCGCCAGCCGGGTCGGGTGCGCGATCGCCATGGCTCGATCCTCGCGGGCGGTGTCAACCCCCGCCGCCCTGGCCGAGGTCGGGCCGCGGGCCTGCTGTCAGTGGGCGAGGCCGCCGCGGCGGTCGACGAGCGGCGGCTCGCTCGACCAGGGGAAGTTGATCCACTTCTCGGTGCGGCGCCAGGCGTAGTCGGGCTTCACGACCGACCACGGCTTCTCGTAGATGACCGCGGTGCGGGCCTCGGCGACGTGGTCGCCGCAGAACTCGCGCACCACCTGGAGGGTGCGTCCGCTGTCGGCGACGTCGTCGGCGACCAGGACCCGCAGCCCGGACAGGTCGACCGCCGCCGGGGTCGGCGGCAGCATCATCGGCACCTCGAGGCGCTGGTCGACGCCGGTGTAGAACTCCACGTTGACCGCTGACAGGTTCTTCACGTCCAGCGCGTAGCCCAGACCCATGCCGAGGCCGAGTCCCCCGCGGGCGATGGCGAGCACCAGGTCGGGCTGGTAGCCGGAGTCGACGACCTGCTGGGCCAGGTCGCGAACGGCCACGCCGAACAGCTCGTAGGTCAGGATCTCGCGCTCTTCATCGGCCACCGCAGCATTCTGCCCCCGCCCGGCGCACCGATGTCGAGAGACCCTGGCTCAGTCGAGCTCGATGTCGGGCTCGTCACGGCCCGCCTGGGCCAGCTCGTCGCGGACCACGGAGAACGCCAGGCCGGAGGAGTAGCCCTTGCGGGCCAGCATCCCGACCAGGCGCCGGGTCGCGGTCTGGTCGTCGACGCGCGACAGCGAGCGGAGCTTCTTGCGGACCAGGCGGCGGGCCGCCTCCTCCTCGTCGGCGGGGTCGATCTCGTCGAGCGCGTCGCGGGCGACCTCGTCGTCGATGCCCTTGCGGCGCAGCTCCTGGGCCAGTGCCCGGCGGGCCAGGCCCTTGCCGGGCTGCCGGCTGGCGATCCAAGCGCGCGCGAACGCCTCGTCGTCGACCAGCCCGACCTCCTCGAAGCGGTCGAGCAGCTGGGTGGCGATCTCGGGCGGTACGTCCTTGCCGGCGAGCTTGTCGGCGAGCTCCTTGCGGCTGCGCGCCTGACCGGTCAGCTGGTCGAGCAGGATCTTGCGCGCGACGGCCTCCGGGTCGGCGGGCGGTCCGAGGGCGGCGACGTCATCGGGGGGCGGCGCCTGGCGCGTACGCCGGCCCCGGCCTCCCGTCGTACGACGGGTGCCGCGCGCGCCACCCCGGCGACCGGCAGGGCGCTCCTCTGCGCCGGTGTCGCCAGGGTCGCCGGCCGGTGCCGACGGCGGAGCGGACGCACGCTGGGTCCATGCGTCCACACCCGCCGAGACGTCACCGAGCCACGACGGCGGTGGCCGGTCCTCCCTCACGTGGGGCTCCCTCAGAAGTCGTCGACGCCGACCGGCTCGGCCGCCACGGGCGCCTCGGCCTCGACGCTCGGGATGACGCCGAGCTTCTCGAGGATGCGCTTCTCGAGCTCGTTGGCCAGGTCGGGGTTGTCCTGGAGGAACTTGCGGGAGTTCTCCTTGCCCTGGCCGAGCTGGTCGCCGTCGTAGGTGTACCAGGCGCCGGCCTTGCGGACCAGGCCCGCCTCGACACCGACGTCGATCAGGCCGCCCTCGCGGCTGATGCCCTTGCCGTACATGATGTCGAACTCGGCCTGCTTGAACGGCGGGGCGACCTTGTTCTTGACCACCTTGACGCGGGTGCGGTTGCCGACCATGTCGGTGCCGTTCTTCAGCGTCTCGATGCGGCGCACGTCGAGGCGCACCGAGGAGTAGAACTTCAGCGCGCGACCACCGGTGGTGGTCTCGGGCGAGCCGAACATCACGCCGATCTTCTCGCGCAGCTGGTTGATGAAGATCGCGGTGGTGCCGGAGTTGTTGAGCGCACCGGTCATCTTGCGCAGCGCCTGCGACATCAGGCGGGCCTGCAGACCGACGTGACTGTCGCCCATCTCGCCCTCGATCTCGGCGCGCGGCACGAGCGCGGCCACCGAGTCGATGACGATGAGCGAGAGCGCACCGGAGCGGACCAGCATGTCGGCGATCTCCAGGGCCTGCTCACCGGAGTCCGGCTGGGAGACCAGCAGGGCGTCGGTGTCGACGCCGAGGGCCTTGGCGTAGTCGGGGTCGAGCGCGTGCTCGGCGTCGATGAAGGCGACGATGCCGCCCGCGGCCTGCGCACTGGCCACGGCGTGCAGGGCGACGGTGGTCTTACCTGACGACTCCGGGCCGTAGATCTCGACCACGCGCCCGCGGGGCAGGCCGCCGAGGCCGAGGGCGACGTCGAGGGCGATCGACCCGGTGGGGATCACCTCGAGCGGCGCACGCGTCTCATCGCCCAGGCGCATGACCGAGCCCTTGCCGAAGGACTTCTCGATATTGGCGAGCGCGGCATCCAGGGCCTTCTCGCGGTCTCCACCAGCCATGTCAATCCCCATCTAATTCGTCGGTGTGTCAGGTACGTCTTCGACGCTAGAGCGAGCCACCGACAAAGCCTGATCAGCTCGTCGCGACTGTGGACGACCTCGCCCGGCGTCGTACCTGTGCACACACCCTAGCCCGAACGTCTGTTCGAGATCGACAGGGTGGTGCGGCGTGTCGCGATCGGCCGCGGGCCGGGGTGCCTCTCAGCGCTCGCGGGCGGGCAGCTCGAGCGCCTGCCACACCGCGGCCCAGACCTGCTTGGGCGACTCGCCGGCGGCGAGCGCCTCGCTGGCCGTGCGTCCGCCGAGCTCGGCCATCACGAACTGATCGGCCCACACCCGGCAGTAGCCGGCCCCGAGGGCCTGCTCCATGCGCGCCCAGAACTCCGTGTGCCTCATGGGTTCACCGTAGAACAGCCCCCGTGCGCTCCCCCAGACCCGGGTGCGTCGGGCTCACGGCAGCAGCAGCCGGTCCAGGCGGCGGCGTACGACGAGGAGGCCGGCCAGGCCCATCACCAGCAGGTAGACGACCGAGACCACGGAGGCGGAGGTCACCGAGCCGGTGACCAGCTCGCGGCACAGCACGACCCCGCGGTAGAGCGGGGTCGCCTCGACGAGCCAGCGCGCCCACGGGTCGAGCGCGGTGATCGGGAAGAAGGTCGCGGAGAACAAGAACAGCGGCAGCTGCACCAGGGTGATCTTCTCGAAGTCCTGCCAGGAGGTGAGGTAGGTCGTGAACGCCATGCACACCGCGCTGAAGGCGAAGCCGATCAGCAGCGTGGCCGGCAGCGCCAGCAGGGCCCACCAGGAGTGCACCAGCCCCATCCCCGTCATCACGAGGAGGAACGCCGCGGAGTAGCTGGCGCCGCGCAGCTGGCCCCAGGTGATCTCACCGCGCGCGATGTCGGCGCTGGTCAGCGGCGTGGCCAGCATCTGGTCGTAGAGCTTCTGGTAGCGCAGCTTGAAGAACACGTTGAACGTCGAGTCCATCAGCGCGCCGTTCATCGCCGAGACGGCGAGCATCGCCGGCGCGACGAACTCGGCGTACGGGATCGGCTCGCCGTTGAACTCGAAGGTGTCGATCAGCTGGCCCACGCCGATGCCGATCGAGAGCAGGTAGAGGAACGGCTCGAGGAAGCCGGTGAGGTAGAGCTTCCAGGCCTTCTTGTAGGTCAGGTAGTTGCGCAGGACGAGCACCCCGACCGCCTGCACCGGCCCGAGCGGGGCGGGCTCGGGGCGCGCCCCGCCGAGCGTGCTCACGAGACCATCCGTCGTCGCAGCCCGGACACCGACCAGAACCAGCCCAGGACGCAGAGCGCCACGAGCACCAGCACGTTGACCCCCGCCAGCCACCAGGTGACGTGGTCGAGGGCGAACATCCGCGACAGGCTCACGCCCTGCCACAGCGGGGTGAGCCGGGCGACCCAGGCGCCGACGTCGCCGAGGTTGGCGACCGGGAAGAACGCGCCGGAGAACAGGAACAGCGGGAAGACGCCGAGACGGAACATCACCCCGAAGCCCTCCTCGCTGCGCAGCCGCGCGCTCACGCCGTAGACGAGGGTCGCGAAGCACATGCCGACCAGCACCTGGGCGAGGAACGCCAGGACCGCGCCCCACCAGGTGGCGAACACCCCGAACGGCGCCATCACGAGGTTGTAGACCGCGCACGTGACGGCCAGGCGCACCGCGACGAAGCCGAGATGGGCGGCCACCACGTGGTGGACCTGCAGCGGGGTGGCGAGCATCGAGTCGTAGACCTTCTGCCACTTGATCATGCCCATCACCGGGTAGGTGGTCTCGCTGACCGCCGTCTGCATGGCGTGGGCGGCGATCAGGCCGGGGACCACGAAGGCGAGGTAGGAGTCCGCGCCCTCGAGGGTGTCGGGGTCGCCCTCGATGAAGCCGCCGAGCACGACGCCCATCGCCACGACGTAGAGGAGCGGGGAGAGGAAGGAGGAGACCACCGAGCCCTTCCAGGTGCGCCGGACCACGACCAGCCAGTAGTCCACCTGCCGACGGACGCCCTCGCCGAGGGTGAGGTCACCGCCGCTCATCAGTCCACCAGGGTGCGGCCGGTGAGGCGCAGGAACACGTCCTCGAGGCTGGAGCGACGGACCAGGGTGGCCACCGGGCGCAGGCCGCGCTCGTGGACCTTGGCGACGACCTCCTCGCCGTCGTCGCTGTAGACCAGCAGCCGGTCGGGAAGCACCTCGACCCGCTCGCCCAGGTCGGCGACCTTCTCGGCCAGCGCGTCGTGGGTCTGGCCCGCGTCGGCGACGCCGAAGCGCAGCTCGGCGACCTCGCGGCTGGAGTAGGTGCGGATCAGCGCCAGCGGGGAGTCCTGGGCCACGATCACCCCCTTGTCCATCACCACCAGCCGGTCGCAGAGCTGCTCGGCCTCGTCCATGTAGTGCGTGGTGATCACCAGCGTCACCCCCGCCTGCTTGAGCCGGAACAGCCGGTCCCACAGCACGTGGCGTGCCTGCGGGTCCAGGCCGGTGGTCGGCTCGTCGAGCAGCAGCAGGTCGGGGCTGTTCACCAGTGAGCGGGCGATCGTCAGGCGCCGCTTCATGCCGCCGGACAGGTCGTCGACCAGGGCATCGGCCTTGTCGGTGAGCTGCACGAACTCGAGCAGCTCCTCGACCCGCTCGCGCACCTCGGCCTTGGGCAGCCCGAAGTAGCGGCCGTAGATGTAGAGGTTCTCGCGCACGTTGAGCTCGGTGTCGAGCGTGTCCTCCTGGGGGCAGACCCCGAGCCGCGCGCGGATCGCCGGGCCATGGGTGGCGGGGTCGAGGCCGAGGATGCGCAGCTCTCCCCCGCTCACCGGGGACACCGCGGCGATCATCCGCATCGTGGAGGACTTCCCGGCGCCGTTCGGCCCGAGGAAGCCGAACGCCTCGCCCCGGCGCACGTCGACGTCCACGCCGCGCACCGCCTCGAAGTCGCCGAAGGACTTGCGCAGGCCCCGGGCACGGATCATCACGTCGGTCTCGGACACGGGGAGCACTGTAGGCGTGACCTCCCCCACATGTGGCTCCGCCCGACCCGACCCGGCCCCGCTGCGGGCCGGGACCGCCACAATGCGAGCGATGACTCCGACCGCGCTCGCCCTCGCGCTCACTGCCGCGCTCGTGCACGCGGTCTGGAACCAGGTGCTGGCCGGGTCCGCCAACCCCGCCGCCCGCTCGGCCGTCGGGATGATCGTGGCGTGCCTCGTGGCGGCTCCGCTCGCGCTGGTCGGGCTGCGCTGGGAGGCCGAGGTGTGGCCGCTGGCCGCTGCATCGGTGGTGTGCGAGCTGGCCTACTTCGTCGCGCTGTCCGCGGCGTACCGGGTGGCGCCGCTGGGGGTCGTCTACCCGGTCGCCCGGGGCAGCGCGCCGGTGCTGGTGCTGCTCATCGGCTGGGTGGTGCTCGGCCAGGCCGTCGCATGGTACGCCGCCGCGGGGGTCGCCCTCGTGGTCGTCGGCGTGCTGCTGGTGGGCGGCCCGCGCCACGGCGTGCGCGTGCGCCATCTGCTGCTGGCCGTGGCCGTGGGCGCGTGCATCGCGGCGTACACCCTGATCGACAGCCTGGCCCTGGAGCACGCCTCGCCGGTGGCGCTGCTCGTGGTGGTGCTGGGGACGACCGCGCTGGTGCAGGCGGGCGCGATCGCGACCCGCACCGGCGTCGGCCCGCTCGTGGGCGCCACGCTGCGCGGCCCCGACGCGTGGCGCACGCTGGTCGCGGGCTTCGGCATCCTCGGCGCCTACGGGCTGGTGCTGGTGGCGCTCCTGCACGCACCCGCTGCCCCGGTCGCGGCGGTGCGCGAGACCAGCGTCGTGATGGTCGTGCTGCTGCTCGCGCTCACCGGTCGCGAGCGGCTGACCACCGTCCGCCTCGGCGGCGCGATCGCGGTGGCCACCGGTGTCGCGCTCGTCGTGCTCTGAGCCCGGGCACCGCTGTCGGTGCCGTGGGAGAGGATGGCGCCATGGCAGCGACACCGACGCCCGACGGCGCCGCCTCCGAGCCCACCGGGGTGGCCGCGCTGGGGCGGTTCCGCCCGGCCACGCGCACCTGGTTCGAGGCAGCGTTCGCCGAGCCCACCCCGGTCCAGGTCGCCGCCTGGGAGGCGATCGCCGCCGGCCGCCACGCCCTGGTCGTCGCGCCCACCGGCAGCGGCAAGACCTTGAGCGCGTTCCTGTGGTCGCTGGACCGACTGCTGCACACCGAGCCGCCGGCGGAGAAGCAGCACCGCTGCCGGGTCCTCTACATCTCCCCGCTCAAGGCGCTCGCGGTCGACGTCGAGCGCAACCTGCGCGCGCCGCTCGCCGGCATCCACCACACCGCCGAGCGCCTCGGCACCCCGGTCACGCCGGTGCGGGTCGGGGTCCGCTCGGGCGACACCCCGGCCGCGGAGCGCCGCAAGCTCGTCAGCGCCCCGCCGGACATCATGATCACCACCCCGGAGTCGCTGTTCTTGATGCTGACCTCCCAGGCGCGCGAGGCGCTGCGCGGGGTGGAGACGGTGATCCTCGACGAGGTGCACGCCGTGGCCGGCACCAAGCGCGGCGCGCACCTGGCGATCAGCCTGGAGCGCCTCGACGCCCTGCTCGCCCGCCCGGCCCAACGCATCGGCCTGTCCGCGACCGTGCGCCCGCTCGAGGAGGTCGCCCGGTTCCTCGGTGGCACCGCGCCGGTGGAGATCGTCGCCCCGCCCGCGGAGAAGCAGTGGGACCTGCGCGTGGTCGTGCCGGTCGAGGACATGACCGCGCCCGAGGAGATCGACCCCGACGGCGACGGTGACCCGCAGCGCGCCCAGTCGATCTGGCCGCACGTGGAGGAACGCGTCGCCGACCTGATCGCCGAGCACCGCTCCACGATCGTCTTCGCCAACTCCCGCCGCCTCGCCGAGCGCCTCACGGCACGGCTCAACGAGATCGCCACCGCTCGGGCCACCGGGCTGTCCCCCGCCCGGGTCCCGGCCGAGGTGATGGCGCAGGCAGGTTCGTCGGTGACCGCGCTCGCGGCGCCGGCGGAGCCCGAGACGAGCAGCGTCGTGATCGCCAAGGCCCACCACGGCTCGGTGTCGAAGGAGCAGCGCGCGCTGATCGAGGACGACCTCAAGCGCGGCCGGCTACCGGCCGTCGTCGCGACCAGCAGCCTCGAGCTCGGCATCGACATGGGTGCCGTCGACCTCGTCATCCAGATCGAGTCGCCGCCCTCGGTGGCCAGCGCGCTGCAGCGGGTGGGCCGTGCCGGCCACCAGGTCGGCGAGGTCTCCCGCGGGGTGCTGTTCCCCAAGCACCGCGGCGACCTGGCCCAGACCGCTGTCGCCGTGGAGCGCATGCGCACCGGTGCCATCGAGTCCCTGCGGGTGCCCGCCAACCCTCTCGACGTGCTGGCCCAGCAGGTCGTGGCCGCCACCGCGCTCGAGCCCTGGTCCGCCGACGACCTCTACGACCTGGTGCGGCGCAGCGCGCCGTTCACCCGGCTGCCGCGCTCGGCGTACGACGCGGTGCTCGACCTGCTCGCGGGGCGCTACCCCTCCGACGAGTTCGCCGAGCTGCGCCCGCGCATCGTCTGGGACCGGGTCACCGGCGCCCTCACCGGGCGCCCGGGCGCCCAGCGGCTCGCGGTCACCAGCGGCGGCACGATCCCCGACCGCGGCCTGTTCGGCGTGTTCCTGCTCGGCGGCGAGGGCCCGGGCCGGCGCGTCGGCGAGCTCGACGAGGAGATGGTCTATGAGTCCCGGGTCGGCGACGTCTTCGCCCTCGGCGCCACCAGCTGGCGCATCGAGGACATCACCCACGACCGGGTGCTGGTCACCCCGGCGCCGGGGATCCCCGGCCGGCTGCCGTTCTGGAAGGGCGACACGCTCGGCCGCCCCGCCGAGCTCGGCGCCGCCATCGGCGCGTTCACCCGCGAGCTGGGCTCCGAGCTCCCCGAGACCGCCCGGGCACGCGCCCGGGCCCAGGGCATGGACGAGTGGGCCGCCGACAACCTGGTGACCTACCTGCACGAACAGCTCGAGGCCACCGACGCCCTGCCCAGCGACCGCACCCTGCTGGTGGAGCGCTTCCGCGACGAGCTCGGCGACTGGCGCCTGGTCATCCACTCCCCGTACGGCACCCCGGTGCACGCGCCGTGGGCGCTGGCGATCAACGCCCGGCTGCGCGAGCGCTACGGCACCGACGGGCAGGCGGTCGCCTCCGACGACGGCATCGTGATCCGCATCCCCGACACCGACGCGGAGCCGCCCGGTGGCGAGATCGTCGTCTTCGACCCCGGCGAGATCGAGGACCTGGTCACCACCGAGGTCGGCGGCTCCGCGCTGTTCGCCGCGCGGTTCCGCGAGTGCGCGGCCCGGGCCCTGCTGCTGCCCCGGCGCGATCCCGGCCGGCGCTCGCCGCTGTGGCAGCAGCGCCAGCGCGCCGCGTCCCTGCTCGAGGTCGCGGTCAAGTACCCCTCGTTCCCCATCGTCCTCGAGGCCGTGCGCGAGTGCCTCCAAGACGTCTACGACCTGCCCTCGCTGGTGGGCCTGATGCGCAGCGTCGAGCGCCGCGAGACCCAGGTCGTCGACGTGGCGACCCACGCCCCCTCGCCGTTCGCCCGCACGCTGCTGTTCGGCTACGTCGCGCAGTTCATGTACGAGGGCGACTCCCCCATCGCCGAGCGCCGCGCGGCCGCGCTCTCCCTCGACCAGGGCCTGCTCGCCGAGCTGCTCGGCCGCGCCGAGCTGCGCGAGCTGCTCGACCCCGACGTCCTCGCCGAGGTCGAGGCCGAGCTCCAGCGCCTCGCGCCCGACCGCCGCGCCCGCGACGCCGAGGGCCTCGTGGACCTGCTGCGCGGCCTGGGCCCGCTCACCAGCGCCGAGGCTGCCGCCCGCTGCGTCGAGGGCGCCGATGTCGAGGCGTGGCTGGCGGCTCTGGCGTCGGCACGCCGGGTCGTGGCGGTCCGGGTGGCGGGCGAGGAGCGCTGGAGCGTCATCGAGGACGTCGCGCGCCTGCGCGACGGCCTCGGGGTCCCGGTGCCTCCGGGCACCCCCGACGCGTTCACCGACCCCGTCGACGACCCGCTCGCCGACCTGGTCTCACGCCACGCCCGCACCCACGGCCCGTTCACCACCGAGCAGGTCGCGGCCCGGCTCGGCCTGGGCCCGGCGGTCGTGCGCCACACCCTCCAACGCCTCGCCGCCCAGGGCCGGGTGCTCGACGGGGAGTTCCGGCCCGCAGGCTCCGGGCAGGAGTGGTGCGACGCCGAGGTGCTGCGCCGCCTGCGCCGGCGCTCGCTGGCCCGGCTGCGCCAGGAGGTGGAGCCGGTCGAGCCGGCCGCGCTCGCCCGGTTCCTGCCCGCCTGGCAGCACGTCAGCGCCGCCGGCACCGGTCGCGGCGGCCTGCGCGGCGTGGACGGGGTGCTGGCGGTGCTCGACCAGCTCGCCGGGTGCGCGGTTCCGGCCAGCGCCCTGGAGCCGCTCGTGCTCGCCTCCCGGGTGCGTGACTACGAGCCCGCCTTCCTCGACGAGCTCACCGCCTCCGGCGAGGTGGTGTGGGCCGGGCACGGCGCGCTGCCCGGCTCCGACGGCTGGGTCTCCCTCCACCTCGCCGACCGGGCCCACCTCACGCTGCCCGACCCCACGCCGTTCGAGCACGCCGAGCTGCACCAGGCGGTGCTGGACGCGCTCGCTCCCGGTGGCGCCTGGTTCTTCCGCCAGCTCGCCGATGCCGTCGGCTCCACCGACGACACCGCGCTCAGCGCGGCCCTGTGGGACCTGGTCTGGGCCGGACGGATCAGCAACGACACGCTGACCCCGCTGCGCGCGCTGGTCCGCGGCGGCACCCCCGCCCACCGCACCCGCCGCCCGCCGCCGCGGCTGCGGATGTCCAGCACCACCGGCGGCCGCGCCCGGATGCCCAGCCGCACCGGTCCCCCGCAGACCGCCGGGCGGTGGGCGCTGCTGCCCGAGCTCGACGACGACCCGACCCGCCGCGCCCACGCCGCCGCCGAGGGGCTGCTCGAGCGGCACGGCGTGGTGATCCGCGGCGCCGTGGTCGCCGAGCGGCTGCCAGGCGGGTTCGCGGCGGTCTACAAGGTGCTCTCGGCGTTCGAGGACTCCGGGCGCTGTCGTCGCGGCTACTTCGTCGAGGGCCTGGGGGCTGCCCAGTTCGGCACCGCCGGTGCCGTCGACCGGCTGCGCACGTTCGCCGCGCCCGAGGAGGGCACCGCACCGGCGGCCCGCACCGCTCTCGCGCTGGCGGCCACCGACCCCGCCAACCCGTACGGCGCGGCGCTGGGCTGGCCCGACGCCCCGGAGTCCGCGACCGAGCGCGGCCACCGGCCGGGGCGCAAGGCCGGTGCACTCGTGGTCAGCGTCGAGGGGCGCCTGGTGCTCTACGTCGAGCGCGGCGGCCGCACCCTGCTGACCTGGAGCGACGACCCCGACGACCTCGGCCCGGCAGCGCAGGCGCTGGCCGCAGCTGCCCAGCGCGGCGCGCTCGGGCGTCTCACGGTCGAGAAGGCCGACGGCGCCCAGCTGCTCGGCTCGGGGCCCACCCCGCTGCGCGAGGCGCTCCAGGCTGCCGGGTTCGTCGCCACCCCGCGCGGGCTGCGGCTGGACCAGCGAGTCGGAGGTCGCTGAGGTGCCCGAGGGCGACACCGTGTACCGCGCCGCACGACTGCTGGACCGCTCGCTGAGCGGGCAGCTGCTGACCGCGAGCGACCTGCGGGTGCCGCGGCACGCGACCGCTGACCTGGCCGGCGCCGAGGTGCTCGGCACCGTCTCCCGGGGCAAGCACCTGCTCACCCGGGTCAGCGGCCCGGGGCCCGGCGAGCGGTGGACCCTGCACACCCACCTGAAGATGGAAGGCACCTGGCGGGTCTACTCCCCCGGTCAGCCGTGGCGCCGCCCCGCCCACCAGGCGCGGGTGGTGCTGCGCACCGCGCGCACCGTGGCGGTGGGGTTCTCCCTGGGTGTGGTCGACCTGCTGGAGACCGCTCGCGAGCACGAGGTCGTCGGGCACCTCGGGCCCGATCTGCTCGGCCCGGACTGGGACGAGGACGAGGCGCTGCGCCGGCTCACCGCAGACCCTGACCAGCCGCTGGTGACCGCGCTGCTCGACCAGCGCAACCTCGCCGGCATCGGCAACATGTACGCCGCCGAGCTCTGCTTCGTCTCCGGGGTGCACCCGAGCACGCCGGTGGGCGAGGTCGGGCCGCTGCCGCGCCTGGTGCGCCGGGCGCGCCAGATGCTCGACCTCAACAAGGAGCGGGCTGTGCAGTCGACCACCGGCCGCCTCGCCGAGCGCGAGCGGATGTGGGTCTATCGCCGCGACCGCTCACCGTGTCGCCGGTGCTCGACCCCGATCCGGGTGGCCATGACCGGGCCGCCGGGGCGCGAGCGCGCGACGTACTGGTGCCCGCGGTGCCAGCCGGAGCCCGGGCTCGGCTGAGACCAGCGCCCCGCCAGCCTCAGGCGGCGGAGGCGACGACGTCGCCGTGGGGGGCGACGCGGGTGGGTGCGACAGGGATGCGGGTCGCGGCCACCGCGGCCTCCTCGAGCGCCACGGCGTCGGAGACCTCGCGCAGCACCGCGGAGAGCGGCACCTCCAGCGCCGTGCACAGGGAGGCCAGCAGCTCAGAAGACGCCTCCTTCTGGCCGCGCTCGATCTCGGAGATGTAGCCGAGACTCACCCGGGCCTCGGCCGAGACCTCGCGCAGGGTCATCCCACGCTGCATCCGCTGGTCGCGGAGCACGTCGCCGAGGAGCCGTCGAAACAGCACCATGTGGGATCCCCTTTCCGTTGCTGTGTGGCCCAACGCTACCCGAGCCCCTCTTCTTCCCTGGCGAGGATGTCAGCCAGCGCCGACAGTGCCTCGTCACAGGTGCGGGAGGTGACCTCGCCCCGGTCGCCGGGAAGCTCGAGCGCGATGGCCTCCACGACCCCGGGACCGGCGACGCCGACGAAGACCGTGCCCGGCGCCTTGCCCTCCTGCTCGCTCGGGCCCGCGACGCCCGTCGTCGACACGCCGTACGACGCGCCGGTGAGCGCCTTGATGCCCGACGCCATGGCGCGGGCGCACTCGGCCGAGACCACGCCGTGCTCCTGCACGATCTGGTCGTCGACGTCGAGCAGCGACTGCTTGAGCGCGGTGGCGTAGGTGACCACGCCTCCCAGGAAGGTCTCCGAGGCCCCGGGGGTCTCGGTGAACCGGACGGCGAGCTGGCCACCGGTCAGGGACTCGGCGGTGGCGACGGTCTGCCCGCCCGCGCGCAGCGACAGGTGGACCTTCTGCGAGAGAGTGATCTGATCCCGAGCCATGCCCCGCATCGTAGGCAGGCGACCCCACCCGCCCGGGGGCCGGCCCACGGGATGCTCCCGTGAGCCGGCCCCCGGCACTGGTCTGGTCCGGCTCAGCCGCGCGCGCCCGGCGAGCGCGGCGCGGGGCGGACCTTCACCGTGTGCACGGCCCAGGCGGCGCGGACCCGCTCGTTGCCGGAGTAGCGGACGACGACCCGCACGTTGCCGCGCACGAGGCGGCCGAGCCGGGCGGTGGCGACGCCGTCGCGGTTCACCTTCGCCGAGACCGTGCGGCCCAGGACGCGCACCGCGATCCGGCCCTGCGGCGACACCTGGCCGGCGCGCACCCGCACCTGCAGCCGCACCACCGAGCGTCCGGCGACCGGCGTGCGCGGGGTGTGGGCGAGGCTCAGCCGCGGCGTCACCTTCGGCGCCCGGTTGGCCACCAGGTCCAGACCCACGACCACCGGGTCGTGGTCGGAGGAGCGGTACGGCGTGGGCTCGTGGAAGTCGGTCCCGTGGATGTTGAACCGGCTGTACTCGAACGCGATCGACTCCGGCGCGTTGATGTTCCACACGTCGACGCCGGTGTGCCTCGCCAGCGCCGCGTCGTTGGCGAGCACGTGGTCCAGCGAGCCGACCTGGCCGGAGAAGGAGTAGGAGTACTCCTCGTTGCCCGACGCGGTCTCGAGGTTGGTCCAGCCCGCGTCGTACAGCACCTGGAGCGGGTCCTCCTGGGCGTAGGAGTTGAAGTCGCCGAGCAGCAGCGTGGCCTCGACGCCCTCGTCGGCCTGCACAGTCGGCACCCAGGCGGCCAGCGCCTCGGCCTGGGCGATGCGGTCCGGGTTGGCCGCGCCCTGCCCGGTGCCGTCGTCGACCCCCGAGCCCTTGGACTTGAAGTGGTTCACGACGACCAGCACCGGCGTGCCGCCGGCACGCGGGCGGAAGGCCTGGGCCAGCGGCTCCCGGGCGTTGCCGAACGCCTCGTCCTCACCGCTGAGCTCGCCGAGCGCCCGCGAGGCGCCGACCCGGCGCACGGTGTCGGTGCGGTAGATGACGGCGTTGGTGATCACGTCCTGCTCCGCGGGCGCGGGCAGGTCGACCGACGAGGGGTTCGCCGCCCAGACGTCCTCGCCGAGCGCGCCGTTGAGCGCCGCCACCAGGGTGCGGGTCGCCTCGTCGGGCTCCTCCCCCAGCACCGCGGAGTTCTCGATCTCCATCAGCCCGACGACGTCGGCGTCGAGGGCGTTGATCGCCGCGACGATCTTCTCCTGCTGACGGGCCAGGTCGGCGGGGTCCCAGGCGCCGCGCTGCGCACAGCCGCCGCTGACGTTGTTGCCGTCGCCGTCACGGTCCAGGTAGGCCTGGCACGGCGGGGTGCCGTCGCCGACGTTGTCGTCGTCGGCGTCCCCGAGCGTGGTGAAGTAGTTCAGCACGTTGAACGCCGCGACCTTGATGTCCGGCCTGCCGTCCGCGGCGAGCAGGCGCTCGTCCGGGGCTGGGGTGCGGGTGTTCTCGAAGGTCGCCGGCGACCCGGTGACCCCCGGTCCGACCGGGGCGGTCGGCTGGAAGCGGTACGTCGGGGCGGACGGCGAGCCGCCCTCGGTCAGGATCACCGGGGCGACGAAGGCCGTCGCCGCGCCGACCCGCACCGGCTCCTGCTTCGAGACGTACGCCGGGCTGAGCGCCGGCGAACTCGTGTAGTCCACCGACGAGGCGTCGTCGAGGACGATCGCGCGGGCCGCGTTGTCTGCGACCACCGCCGCGATCGCCGCGGTGTCCTGGGCGTCCGCGACCTGGGTCGGCTGGATCAGCGGGGTGGTGCCGCGGGCCAGGCCGACCTCGCCGTAGCGGTTGGTGGAGTAGGTGTCGGAGACGGTGAAGCGGCCCTCGGGCAGCACGAGCATCCCCTCGAGCGCCTCCTTGGCCGCCGCCGACGCCGGCCACTCGCCGGTGACCGGGGCGAGCTCCGCGCCCCGGCCGGTGACGGTCACGTCGGTGGCCGCGTCGGCGATGCGGACCTGGGTCGCCCCGGCGTACTCCTCCACGGTGCCGGTGACCTCGACGCGGTCACCCGGTCGCACCTCGACCGTGCGCGCGCCGCGGGGGTAGTAGACGAAGACGCCCTGCGAGGCCGTGCGCGGCGCGCTCTGGGCGCCCCCGCTGCCCGTCTCCTGGACGAAGAACCCGAACAGCCCCGAGGGGTACGCCGCGGTGACCACGCCGCTGGTGATGACCCGGCGCCCGGCGACCGGGGAGGTCGCGCCCGCGCCCTGGATCGCCGAGATCGCCAGCGCCTCGGGCTCCGGCTCCGGCTCGGGGTCCGGCGTGCCGCCGCTGCCCTCCGGAGTGGGGGCGGCGGGCGCGAAGTCGGCGGCGTTGTCGTCGGTGTCGGCGCCGGTGCGGGTCGCCGACGTGGTGTTGGAGACCACCGGCGCCGCGGCGGTCTCGAAGGTCGTGCTGTCCACGCCCAGCAGGTCGATCACCCCGGGCGTGCCGGCGGCGTCGCCGACGGGCGGGGTGAGCGCCGTGGTGCCCTCGGCCAGCCAGACCGTGAAGCGGGTGCCGCTCATCGCGACCGATCCGGTGGCGTCCGGGGTGGGCAGCGGTTGGGTGCCGGCGCTGCCGGCGGCCTGCTGCACCAGGTAGCGCCCGCCGGGAGCGACGGTGCCGCTCAGGGCGGTGACCCCGGTGGCGGCGGCGGTCGAGGAGCTGCTGCGGTACTGCACCGAGAGCCCGTCGACGGAGATCGGCCCGTCGGTGGGGTTGTGCAGCTCGACGAAGTCGTGGGTGTAGGTGGCGCCGGCGTTGCCGCCGCCGCCGTACGCCTCGCTGATCACGAGACCGGTGGAGGGAGCGGCGTGTGCGGGGCTGACGGCGTAGGTCGCGAGGCCGGAGACGGCGACCGCGAGGGCGGCGCCCACGGCGACCACGCGGCGGGGGCCGCGTCGTGCCCGGGGCGGACGAGCTGGGGTCATGACAGACCTTCCAAGGGGGGTGGGGGGAGATGTGCGCCGTCGAGGAGCCCGCCACACCGGCAGGCTCCTCGACGACGCGGGGGGGATCAGCGGCGGCGCGCGACCTGGACCTTGATGGCCCGGACGGCCCGCTTGGTCAGCTCGTCGCCGGTGTAGATCGCCTTGACCTGGCGGGCGCCGGCGTGCTGGAACGGCGCGATGCGGACCCGGCCCTGGCCGCGGGCGTTGAGGCGCACGGAGTAGGCCTGGCCGCCGGCGAGGACCTTGACGGCCCCGGTGACCGCGTCGTCGGCCGAGACCTTCACGGTGACCAGCACGCGGGTGCGGGTCGCGAGGGCCTTGCGAGGCGTCGCGGCGACGGTGAGCCGGGCGACCGACTTGGGTGCCCGCACGATCGGGATCTCGATCGTCGTGCCGCTGGGCTGGGCGAGGAGGGTCAGCGTGCCTCCGGCGGCACGCGCCGGGAGGTCCAGCGGGACCCGTGCGGCGCCGGCGACGACCGGGACCTCACCGACCTCGACCGTCTCGGTCCCGTCGGTCCAGCTCACGCGGAGCGTGGTGTTGGCCGGGCTGCCGAGCGAGGTGAGGTCGAGCATCGAGACCTCCAGGGCGCCCGGTCGGCCGGCGGCCGCGGTGCCGTTGCCCGTCACGACGACCTGCTGGCGGGCGAAGTCGGGCGCGATCGGCGACTGCTCGGCGAGGTAGTCGCGCCACAGCTCGGCGTCGAGGAGCCCGGTGTCGGTCATCCGGCCCTCGGCGAAGGCCCGGAAGTTGTCGCCCCCGGCGGCGAGGAACGACAGCGTCGAGACGGTGTACGTCGCGGCCGGGTCGACGAGCTCGCCGTCGATGCGGATCGAGGTGACCCGGTCGCCCTCCGCACGGGTCGGGTCGGTGGTCACCCGGACGTTCTCGGAGAGCCCGAGCTGGAGGTAGGGACGCGAGGGGACCTCGCCCTTGTCGTCGCGCTGCCACTGCTGCTCGAGCACCTCGTCGAGCTGCGCGCCGGTCAGGTCGACGGTGGCGACGGTGTTGCTGAACGGCAGCACCGCGTTGGCCTCCGCGAAGGTCACCACGCCGTCGGTGTTGGCCGGGTTGCCGGCGGTGCTGCCGGCGAAGAGCAGGTCGGCACGCAGGCCGCCGGGGTTGGTGATGCCCAGGTCGACCTCGGTGACCTCCGACATCCCCTCCCACAGGGCGTTGGCGACCAGGCCGCCGAGGGTGGATTCCGCCGCCCGGTCGTCGCGACCGGTGGTCGGTTCGGGGCCGGGACCGACGTAGCGGCCTTCGATGTATGAGCCACCCGAGAACGCCGTGGTGATGTCACCGGTGATCGTGGCGACCGGCTCGTTGCCGATCGCGGCCGCCGCCGCCAGCGCAGCGTCGACGATCCGCTTCACCTCGGCCACGCGCGGCAGGGTCAGGTCCTCCGCCTCCACCCGGTCGACGTTCGCGACCGTGGCCGCGCTCACCTCGCCGGTCTCGGGGTCCACGGTCAGCTCGATGTGCCCGACGTGCTCGCCGTAGGAGCCGGTCTGCACGACCGGCCGGGTGCGCTCGGTGCCCGGGACGGGTGCCTCCCAGGCGTACTCCTTGTGAGTGTGCCCGGTGAAGATCGCGTCGACCTCCGGGCTGGTGTCCTCCACGATCGCGGCGAAGACGCCGCCCGCAGCGACCTCCTCCTCCAGCGTGGCGCCGTCGGGGGTGCCCGCTCCGGCGCCCTCGTGGTACTCCGCCACGATCACGTCGGCCTCGCCGTTGGCCTCGTCGCCGTCGCTCAGCTCCCCCGCCACCCGGTTGACCGCCTCCACCGGGTCGCCGAAGTCGAGCCCGGCGGTGCCGGTCGGCGTGACCAGGCTCGGGGTCTCCTCGGTCACGACGCCGATCACGCCGACGCTGACGCCGGCGACCTCGAACTCGTCGTACTCCTGCAGGGCGGGGGTCTGCGTGCCCTTCTCATAGACGTTGGCCCCGAGATAGCTGAACTCTGCCGCCTCGGCGACCCGGCCGGTGAGGTCGGCGAAGCCACGGTCGAACTCGTGGTTGCCGACCGCGGAGGTCGCCAGCCCGAGGGCGTTCAGCACCTCGATCGTGGGCTGGTCCTGGGCCAGGCTGGAGGCGAACAGCGAGGCGCCGATGTTGTCGCCGGCGGAGAGCAGGAGCGTGTTGTCCTCCCCCGCCTCGGCGCGCAGCTGCTCCACGGTGGTCGCGAACTTGGTGGTGTTGGCGTCGATGCGGCCGTGGAAGTCGTTGATGTTGAGCAGGGTGATCTCGACCGGGTCCGCGGCGTGGGCCGCGGGGACCACGAGGGCGAGGGACGAGGCCGAGACGGCGAGTACGGAGAGCGTCCCGAGGCAGCGGCGTGCGCTCCGGAACCGTGCGGATGAGGCCACGATGAACCTTTCTGGGGCAGGGAGACAGCAACCTAACCCGGTCCATACACCCGCGTGCGTCGTTGCGATGAACGCCGGATGACGCCCGGTGACCCCCGACGGGCCCGCAGGGGCCCGATCGCGTCCACGCCACGCGCCGGCCTGCGGGATCCGGAGCGGGCACCCAAAGAGAGCGCCGGATCTCGTCAGGTCTCGCTCTTGCCGCACACCGGCGACGTCGTTCTAGCGGCCCGGAGTTTTTACCGAGCCGCAGTTCTCACCGCGGTGCAGTTCTTACCGAGTTGCCGGGCGCAGCTCGTGGCGCTGGCGCCACACGCCGCGGAAGAACTCATAGCCCGACCACAGCGTCAGGGCCACCGCGACCACCAGGCAGGCCTGGGAGACGTAGAAGAGCACCTCGCCGGGCACCTCGGCCCACGACGGCAGGTCGGGGTCGCGCAGCGGCAGCACCAGACCGCCGAGCGCCAGCGCCTGGACGGTGGTCTTCAGCTTGCCGAGGTCGGCGGCCGCGATCACGACCTTCTTCAGCACCGAGAGGCGCAGCAGCGTGACGCTCCACTCGCGCAGCAGCACCACGATGGTGACCCACCACCAGATGTCGCCGACGATCGAGAGACCGATGAAGGCCATGCCGGTGATCGCCTTGTCCGCGATCGGGTCGGCGACCTTGCCGAAGTCCGTGACCAGGTTGTGCTTGCGGGCCAGGTCCCCGTCGATCTTGTCGGTGATCATCGCGACCACGAACAGCACCCAGGCGACGAGCCGCCAGGTGATCGAGTCCCCGCCGTCCATCAGCAGCGCCCAACCGAAGAACGGCACCATGACGATGCGCAGCGTGGTCAGCACGTTGGGCACGTTGAGGTTGCTGGGGCGTGCCCCCGCGTCGGTCATCGGCCGGCTCCGGCCGCCGGGACGGCGACCAGGTCGACGCCGTCGGTGGAGACCACGCGGGCGCGCACCAGGTCGCCGACACGGGCGACGAACGGGAGGTCCTCGAGGTACGTCGTACCGTCCACCTCGGGGCCCTGGTGGGCCGCGCGACCGGCGATCTCGCCGTCCTCGACGGACTCCACGAGGACCTCGACCTCCTCGCCGAGCCGCTCCTCCGCGCGCTGCGCGTTGAGCTCCTCGACCAGCGCGGTGACGTGCTCGGTGCGGGCGCGGACCTCGTCCTCGTCGAGCTTGCCGTCGTAGCCGGCGGCCTCCGTGCCGTCCTCGTCGGAGTAGCCGAAGACGCCGGTGACGTCCATGCGGGCGGCGACCAGGAAGTCGCAGAGGGTCTCGAGGTCCTCCTCGGTCTCGCCGGGGAAGCCGACGATCACGTTGGAGCGCACCCCGGCGGTCGGCGCGAGCGAGCGCACCCGGTCGAGCAGCCCGAGGAAGCTCTCCGGGTCGCCGAAGCGCCGCATCCGGCGCAGCACCGTGGCGCTGGCGTGCTGGAAGGACAGGTCGAAGTAGGGCACCACGCCCGGGGTGTTCGCGATCGCCTCGACCAGGCCCGGACGGGTCTCGGCCGGCTGGAGGTAGGAGACCCGGACCCGGTCGACGCCGTCGATGGCGGCGAGCTCGGGGAGCATCGTCTCCAGCAGACGCAGGTCGCCGAGGTCCTTGCCGTACGACGTGGAGTTCTCGCTGACGAGGAACAGCTCGCGCACGCCCTGCTCGGCGAGCCAGCGCGCCTCGGACAGCACGTCGGCCGGACGGCGGCTGACGAAGGAGCCGCGGAAGGCCGGGATCGCGCAGAACGAGCAGCGCCGGTCGCAGCCGCTGGCCAGCTTCAGCGGGGCCATCGGCCCGCCGTCGAGACGGCGGCGCAGGCCGCGGGGGCCGCTGGCCGGGCCGCCGACGCCGAGGTCGCCGGTGGTCGCGACGGCGTGCCCGGGCACGCTGACGGCGTCCGTGGAGCGCTCGGTGGGCGAGATCGGGAGCAGCCGGCGACGGTCCTGCGGGGTGTGCGGGTGGTGGGTCTCCCCCGCCACGATCGAGCGCAGGCGGGCGGCGATGTCGGGGTAGTCGTCGAAGCCGAGGACCGCGTCGGCCTCCGGGAGCGACTCCGCGAGGTCCTTGCCGTAGCGCTCGGCCATGCAGCCCACGGCCACGACGGCCTGGGTGCGACCGGTCTCCTTGAGGTCCGCGGCCTGCAGCAGCGTGTCGACGGAGTCCTTCTTGGCGGCCTCGACGAACCCGCAGGTGTTGACCACCACGGTGTCGGCGTCCTCGGGGTCGTCGACGAGCAGGAATCCGCCGGCCTCGAGGCGGCCGGCGAGCTCCTCGGAGTCGACCTCGTTGCGGGCGCAGCCGAGCGTCACCAGGGCGACCGACAGGGGCGTGGGCGCCGCGTCGGGGCGCGCTGTGTCAGGGAGGGTCATGGCGTTACCGAGTATGACGCCTCGACGGCGTTGCACCGTAATGCGACACCGGGCGGGTGACCGTGCTCACGCACGGCGCACCCGCCCGGGGACGTCGACCGGCAGATCGCCGGCGCTCGGTACGGCGCTGCTCAGCGGCTCCCGAAGGTCCGCGTCGAGCGCGTGCCGGTGTCGCCGACCGGCTGCGCCTCGACCCCGTCGACGGAGACCTCCAGGGACCCGTCGGAGGTGATGACCTGCACCGGCTGGACCACCTTGGCGAGGCTCTTGGTCTGGCCGAAGGCGAGGTCGCCGTCGAACACCGTCTTGCCGTTGCCGTCCACGACCTTGACCGTGGCGCCGCCGCCCGCGGCGTCGAGGAGGACCGGCACCGGCTCACCGGGAGCGGCCAGGCCGCCGGAGCCGTTGAGCGTCGGAGCCTCGTTGAGGGTGGAGGGGCTGTCCATCACCAGCCGGGCCACCGACCACGCGAGGACCAGCACCATCACGGTGGCGACGAGCACCGACCAGTTCGGGCCGCCGCGGGTGCCGCGGATGCCGCCGTGGACGCCCGTGGCCAGCTCGGCCTCGAAGACGCGCCGCGGGCTGATCGGCGCGTCGGCGTACTTGGCGTCGTACTCGGCGAGCAGCGGAGCGGCGTCGGTGCCCAGCACGCGGGCCAGCGTGCGCAGGTGCCCGCGGGCGTAGAAGTCACCGCCGCACGGCGTGAAGTCGTCGACCTCGATGGACTCGATGACGTGCGGGCGGATCCGGGTGCGCTCGGCCAGCTGGTCGACGCTGAGACCCAGCCGGGTGCGAGCCGCCGCCAGCTCCGGGCCGATCACCGGATCGGCGGCCGGGACCGCGGAGAAGTCCTCGATGACGATCGGCTCGACCGGCTCGCCGGCCTTCGCGATCGGCGAGACCCGGTCGCCCCACAGCAGGGTGTCCTCGACCAGGCTCACGCTGCCGGGACGGCGCAGCTCGCGGGCCTCCGGGAGCCGGCCGGCGCTGCCGTCGTCGTGCTCGGAGGGGTCCAGGCGCAGCGCGTTCGCACCCTGGGTGATGTCCAGGGTGAGGTCGCTGCGCACCTCGATGCGGGTCGCGCTCAGCGGCTCGCGCAGCGGGCTCGGCGTCGCGCTGGCCACCAGCGGCAGCCCGGCCGGCGGGCCGCTCGGAGCGCTCGAGCCGGTGAACGGGGCGTCGACGGAGACGTCGGCCGACGAGCCGCCGGTACCACGGCGCAGCCGCGAGGCCACCGCCCCGATCCCGCGCGCGAGCGTGGGCCGCGGGTCCGGCAGCCGGGGGCCGTCGGACGGGGCGTCCGGGGTCGCGTCGCCGTGGGTCGTCGCGACCGGCTCGGTGAAGCCGGTGGTCTCCCCCGGCTCGGTGGTCTCGACGTGCTCGACCGGCGCGGTCGGCTCGACCGGGTCGGAGTCTTCGGCGAGGTCCTCGGGGGCCTCGATCTCGTCGATGGCCTCGGCGTCCTCCGTCGCGAACCGGTCCAGCTCGACGATCTCGCTGGCACCGCGGGTGAGCCGGGCGAGGGCGTCGGTCAGGTCGCCGCCGTCGCCGACGACCGAGGTCGAGATCGCCAGCGGGACGGCGACCGCGGCGCCGTCGTGGGTGAAGACCTCCAGGCGGCCGTCGCGCAGCAGTCCGTGGCGCGGCAGGTGCTCGACGGCGTCGATGTCGTTCCACGGCATGCCGTGCCAGGCGCGGCCCTGGCGCACCCGGATGCCGTGCTGGTCGGCGACCAGCAGCGGGGTGCGCGCGTCCACGAAGCCCTGGAGCCAGGCGGCGGCGAGCAGGCCCATCACGGCCGTCAGCGTCCAGTCGATCCACGCGCCGGTGCCGCTGGCGCGCGAGAGGTAGAGGATCGCGACGACCGCGGCCACGCCGCCGATCGCGGCGGCCAGGCCACCGTTGCGGCGCACCTCCACGACACCGTCGGGCAGGAGTGAGGAGTCGTACGCCTCCGGCTGCTCGTCGTGCACGGTCGGGTCGTCGTACGTGGGCTGGCTGCTCACATCTCCCCCTGCAAGGTAGCGATCACACCGTCGATCTCGTCGGGCTTGACGAGCACGTCACGGGCCTTGGATCCCTCGCTGGGACCCACCACGCCACGGCTCTCCATGATGTCCATCAGGCGCCCGGCCTTGGCGAAGCCCACGCGCAGCTTGCGCTGGAGCATCGAGGTCGAGCCGAACTGCGTGGAGACGACGAGCTCCACGGCCTGGATGACCAGGTCGAGGTCGTCGCCGATGTCGTCGTCGAGGTCCTTCTTCGACGCGGCCGGTGCCGTCACGTCCTCGCGGTACTCCGGCTCCAGCTGGGTCTTGCAGAAGGTCACGACCTGGGCGATCTCGGCCTCGCTGACCCAGGAGCCCTGCACACGCACGGGCTTGGAGGCACCCATCGGCAAGAAGAGCCCGTCGCCCTGGCCGACCAGCTTCTCCGCGCCCGGCTGGTCCAGGATGACCCGGCTGTCGGCGAGCGAGGAGGTGGCGAAGGCCAGGCGCGAGGGCACGTTGGCCTTGATCAGGCCGGTGACCACGTCGACCGAGGGCCGCTGGGTGGCGAGCACCAGGTGGATGCCGGCGGCACGCGCCAGCTGGGTGATGCGGACGACCGAGTCCTCGACGTCGCGCGGGGAGACCATCATCAGGTCCGCGAGCTCATCGACGATCACCAGCAGGTAGGGGTAGGGCGAGAGCGTGCGCTCCGAGCCCAGCGGCACCTCGACCTTGCCCGCCCGGACGGCCTTGTTGAAGTCGTCGATGTGGCGGAAGCCGAAGTTGGCCAGGTCGTCGTAGCGCTGGTCCATCTCGCGCACGACCCACTGCAGCGCCTCGGCGGCCTTCTTGGGGTTGGTGATGATCGGGGTGATCAGGTGCGGGACGCCCTCGTAGGCGTTCAGCTCGACCCGCTTGGGGTCGACCATGATCATCCGGACCTCGTCGGGCGTGGCCCGCATCAGCACCGAGGTGATCATCGAGTTGATGAACGAGGACTTGCCCGAGCCGGTGGCGCCGGCCACCAGCAGGTGCGGCATCTTGGCCAGGTTGGCGACCACGAAGCCGCCCTCGACGTCCTTGCCGAGCCCGGCGATCATCGGGTGGTGCGCGGCGCGGGCGGCGTTCGAGCGGAGCACGTCGCCGAGGGAGACGATCTCCTTGTCCAGGTTGGGGATCTCCACGCCGACCGCGGACTTGCCGGGGATGGGCGAGAGGATCCGGACATCGGCGGAGGCGACCGCGTAGGCGATGTTCTTCTGGATGTTGGTGATCTTCTCGACCTTCACCCCGGGGCCGAGCTCGACCTCGTAGCGGGTGACCGTCGGGCCACGGGTGTAGCCGGTGACGTGCGCGTCGATGCTGAACTCGTCGAGCACGCTCTGCAGGCGCAGCACGACGTCGTCGCTGGCCTTGGAGCGCAGCTTGTGCGGCGAGCCCGGCTTGAGCAGGTCGTCGGCGGGCAGCGAGTAGACCACGTCGCCGGACAGCGCGAGCTGCTCGACGCGGGCGGGGATCGGCGAGTGCGGCGGCGGCTCGAGGTCGCCCTTCCGGCCCGAGGCGGACGCACCGTGGTCGGGGTCGGGCACGACCGGGGAGACCACCGGGGTGAGCTGGGTGGGCGCCTCGGCGAACAGGTCGATCCCGACGTCCCCGTCGGTCTCGTCGGCGTCGTCGGCTGCGTCGGCGGCCTTCTTGCGGGCCTCCTTGCGCGCGTCCTGCTCCAGCGCGACGTCGATGGCGTCCCGCTTGCGCTGGCGCTGGCGCTTGGCGACCTCGCGGTCCTCCAGCACCGGGGTGTCGTACGCCGGGTCGCCCATGTCGGGGTCGATCTCGTCGTCGTGGTGGCGGCGCGAGCGTCCCCGCGCGGGGGCCTCGTCGTCCTCGTCGGCCAGCGCGCGGCCGGTCAGGCGGTCGCTGAGGTCGCGCAGCCGGTCGGGCACCTGGTACAGCGGCGTCGCGGTGATGACCAGCACGCCGAAGAAGGAGAGCAGCCCGAGCAGCGGCACCACGACGTACGCCGAGCGCAGCAGGTCGAGCAGCAGCGAGGAGACCACGAAGCCGACCGCGCCCCCGGCGTCCTGCAGCGGGCTGGCGTCGCCCTGCACCGGCTCGGGGCTGCCGTTGGCGATGTGCACGATGCCGAGCACGCCGAAGGCGAGCGCGGCCCAGCCGACCACCTGACGCCCGACCGGGCCGTTGCCGACCGGGTCGCGCATGGTGCGCCAGCCCATCCACACCAGGCCGAGCGGGACCAGCCAGGCGACCTTGCCGACCGTGCCGGCGACCATCGTGCGCGCCAGGTCCATGGCCGAGCCGCCGACCTGGAACCAGACAGCCGCGGCGACCACGACCGCGAGACCGATGAGCAGCAGGCCGGCACCGTCGCGACGGTGCTCGGGCTCGAGGTCACGCGCGCTGCGCCCCACGCTGCGGGCGGTGGCGCCGATGGCGTGGGCCAGGCCCAGCCAGAGCGCGGTCAGGCCGCGACCGAGCGCCATGAAGATCCGGGCGACCGGTCCTGGGCCGCTGCGCACGGCGCGCGGCGCCGGCCGTGAGGCCGCGGAGCGCGACCGACTGGCCGGCTTGCGCTGGGCCGTGCCGGAGCGGGTCGAGGAGCTGGTACTCCGGGGTCGGGTGCTTGAACCAGTCTTGGCGGATCCACGGGATCCGCTCGAGGACGTGCTCTTGCTCCGCGACCCCGGCGGGGAAGACGTACGGGTCGCCATGGTGACGACACTAGGCCAACGCCCCACCCGTCACAGGGACCACAGCCGTTCGGCCGGGGGTGTGTCGCGGCCGCGGCACTACGACCTGCCAGCGCGTAGGCGGGCCGCGCCGGGGGCCGCAAGCCTTCCCGCCCGAAGGAGTCGTCTGCGGACGATTTCCGGCGTGCCTCTGGACCGCTGTCCCCGGCGGTCCCTACTGTGCCTGCACGGCCACCTGCAGGAGGTCGCCTGTGTCACCCGACTCGGAGGGGAAGCATTCGTGAAGTTCTCCATGCAGGGCCTGAGCCTTGCACTCATCGCTGCCGGCCTCGCGGCCGCACCGGGGCTCCAGGCCTCGGCCGCGGGGCCCGCACCCCGGACCGCCGCTCCCGACGACGCCCTCGTCGCCAAGATGCGCAACGCCGCCGAGGGCAAGGTCACCCTCACCCGTGAGGACGCGACCGGCGCCGTCGGCTTCGTCCGCGCAGACGACCTGCTCCCCTCGGTGGAGGGCGGCTCGCGCAAGGGCTCGGTCGACAAGGCTTCGGCCTACCTCGACCGCTACGCCCACGCGTTCGGCGCGCCGCGCGCCCAGCTCGTGCAGAGCGGCGTCGTCGCCGACGAGCACGGCTGGACAGTCGACTACGTCCAGCGCTACCGCGGCGTGGAGGTGTTCGGCTCCCGGCTGCGCGCCCACCTCGACCGCCAGGGCGACCTGACCGCCGTCAACGGCTACGTCGCCCCCGACCTCGAGCTCTCCACCTCCCCGCGCCTCAACGCCGTCGAGGCCGGCGAGCGCGCCATCGCCACGGTCCAGGCCGACCCGCCCGAGGGGGCCCGCCCCGGTGGCCTCGAGGCCGCCGCCAGCGACCTGGTGATCTACCGCCTCGGCGCCATCAAGGGCGAGGCCGGCGACGCCGTCCTGGCCTACGAGGTCGAGGTGACCAACG